>JBDHIF010000130.1:0-2318 GCA_039587535.1 Gemmatimonadota bacterium | reverse complement strand
GCCCCTGCGAGCGGCTGGACGAACAGTGTCCTGGGCTTACCGCCGCGCTTGGCCCACACTGGAACGGCGGGGCGTATGGAGTCGTCCTGGACGACGGTGAGGTACGCGTGGGAGACGCGGTGTCTTTGGAGGACGGCAGCCCTCCCGCTTAGGTCGCGCCTCTCGTACAATCCCGGGACCACCAGACTCGAGAGGTCCCATGTCCAGCCGGACTCACCCTGTCGCGCTTGCACTCCTCATCGCTGCCGTCACGACCGCTCCGCTGCCGGCCTCCGCCCAGCGCTGGACCTTGCCCGCCGAGACCCAGCAGAAGGTGGACGCCGTCTTCGACTTCATCGACCGCGGCGCGCCGGGATGTGCCCTGGGCGTGGTCAAGGACGGCGCCCTGGCCTACGGGCGGGGTTACGGCCTGGCCAACCTGGACTGGGGAATCCCCCTCACCACATCCACGGTCTTCGACATCGGGTCGGTATCCAAGCAGTTCACCGCCACCGCCCTGGCCCTCCTGGACCTCGACGGAGTGCTTTCGCTGGACGATGAGGTCCCCACCTGGATCCCGGAGCTTCCGGATTACGGGTCCAGGATCACGATCCGCCATCTGCTCAACCACACCAGCGGCATCCGGGACTACCTGACCCTTCAGTCCCTGGCGGGCTTCGAGTTCGCGAACGTGATGGACGAGCACGACGGCGTGGAGCTCATCGTCCGGCAGCGAGCGCTCAATTTCGAGCCGGGCTCCGAGTACCTTTACTCGAACTCCGGATACCTCCTCCTGGCCAACGTCGTGCGGCGCGCCACCGGACAGTCGCTACGCGAATTTCTGGAGGAGCGCGTCTTCGATCCTCTCGGCATGGCGCACACATCCATCTGGGACGACAACACGGAGATCGTGGCGGAGCGCGCGACGGGCTACTCCCCCGGCGACGGCTGGGAGATCGATCACGCTTGGAACTTCCAGTTGGGTGGGGACGGGCAGGTCATCACGTCCATCGACGACCTGGTGAAGTGGGACGCCAACTTCTACGACCCGGTAGTCGGGGGCACCGGCCTTCTCGACCGTCTCCACACTCAGGGAATCCTGAACGACGGAGACACCATCGAGTACGCTCTGGGCCTGCGGGTCGGCGAGTACCGAGGGCTGCGACGGGTCGCCCACGGCGGAGCCTGGGCGGGATTCCGCGCCCACCTTGCTCGCTTCCCGGACCAGCGAACGAGCATCATCGTCGAGTGCAACCGTGGCGACGCCAATACGAGCGCTTACGTCAACGCCGTCTCGGACGCGGTGCTCGAAGACGCCTTCACCGAGGAAACGACCACGGACCGGGCAGAAGCAGACGAAGAGGAATCCACCGAGCCCGTCGAGCTCGATGCCGCCCAATTTGCCCGGTGGGTGGGCGTCTACAGGACCGCGGACCGACCCAACTACTGGAGGTTCGAGGTGCGCGATGGAGCGCTGCACATTGTCGCTCCCGATGAGGCGATCCCGCTCGTCGCACGAACGGAGACCAGTTTCGTCATGGATCCGTACGGCGTACCGGTGCGCTTTCAGCCCCAGACCGACGAATGGCCCGAGGGCGTGCGTGTAGGCTCAACGGTCTTTCTCCGACAGGACGCGGCCATCCTCAGCGGGGAAGAGCAGCGAGCGCTGGTGGGAAGCTACTGGAGCCCCGAGCTGGCAGTGCGGTTCGACGTGACGCGGAGCGACTGATCGTTGTGGGTCCACCGCCCGGGCCGAGATCCAGAGAGGATGCAGCCGGGCATGGAAGGTGAGTTCGAGGTCGGCGGCGTTGCGATCCTGGTCCGGCGGGACGAGAGCGGAACCATAACCGGCCTCGAGATCCACGCCGGGCGTGTGACCGGGCTGGTCCTGGAACGGGAAGGCACATGACGATCCGCGCGACGGTGGGAGGTGCGATCACCCTGGTCGGGATCGCGGGCCTCGCGGCCTGCGGACCCGTCGAAACGGTGCTCATCACCAACGTGCGCATCGTGGACGGATCCGGAGCTCCGGCATTCGAAGGATCCGTGCGCGTGGCCGGCGACCGCATCGGCGAAGTGGGCGACCTCACACCCAAGCGGAGTGAGACCGTGGTGGACGGAGCCGGACACGTCCTGGCTCCGGGCTTCATCGATACGCACAGCCATCACGCCGGCGGGTTGGTCGAGGATCCCGAGGCCCTCGGCGCGGTGAGCCAAGGCATCACTACGATCGTCTCCGGCGTCGACGGAGGCTCCCGGCTCCCCGTCACGGAGCTGTTCGACGATCTGAGCGCTGATCCGGTCGCCCTGAACGTGGCCTCCTTCACCGGCCACGGCTC
>JBDHIF010000129.1:0-2347 GCA_039587535.1 Gemmatimonadota bacterium | reverse complement strand
GGTGACGGTGAGGCCCACCCGGCCCTGTCGCCCAACGATGAGTTCGCCGACTACGGCACCTGGGACAAGGGCAACTTGCCCGGCACCCAGGCCAAGCAGCAGTCCATGCTGCAGTACGAGTACGGCCGCTCGGCCTGGAAGCTGGGCCTCGAGCTGGAGGAGGAGCTGGGCGTCAACCCGTTCAAGTTCGGCGCCGTCGGCTCCACCGACAGCCACACCGGCCTGGCCACCGCCAAGGAGGACAATTTCTTCGGTAAGCACTCGGGGCTCGAGCCGGACACCCACCGCGCCACCGACCACAAGGTCCTCGAATCGCCCATCGACGACGAGCTCACCACCTGGGGTTGGGAGCAGGTCGCCGGTGGCCTAGCCGCCGTCTGGTCCACCGAGAACACCCGCGCCGGCATCTTCGAGGCGATGGAGCGCAAGGAGACTTACGCCACCACCGGCTCGCGGCCGGTCGTGCGTTTCTTCGGCGGCTGGGACTTCAGCGAGGCCGACATCGAGCGACCGAGTCCGGCCAAGGTCGGCTACGAGAAGGGCGTGCCCATGGGCGGCGACCTGCGCAGCGCGCCCGCGGGCAAGGCACCCTCGTTCATGGTCTGGGCGCTGCGCGATCCGGAGGGCGCCAACCTCGACCGCATCCAGATCATCAAGGGCTGGCGCGACGGCGCCGGCAACCTGCGAGAAAAAGTCTACGACGTCGCCTGGTCCGATGACCGCACGCCCGGTAGCGACGGCAAGCTCCCGCCGGTCGGCAACACCGTCGACATCTCGGTGCCGACCTACACCAACACCATCGGCGACGTGCTCTTGAGCGCCGCCTGGACCGACCCGGACTTCGACGCCTCCGAGCGCGCCTTCTACTACGCTCGGGTGATCGAGATCCCGACCCCGGCCTGGCCGGCCTACGACGCGAAGTACTTCGGGCTGGAGCTGGATCCCAAGGTGGAGTTGACGACCCAGGAGAGGGCCTACACCTCGCCGATCTGGTACACGCCGTAAACACCCTTCCGAGCATCCCAGGAGATTACCGGTGATGAGAAACGTGACGTTCTCGAGAGCGATAACCGCTCTGCTGCTCGCCTGCTCTTCGCCGGCCGCGATGGCCGAGGAGGCTCCCCAGACCGAGGTCTTCTTCGGCGACACCCATTTGCACACCGGCTTCTCGCCGGACGCCTATCTGATGGGCAACCGCACCACCGACCCCGATACGGCATACCGCTACGCCAAGGGAATGCCGGTGGTGCATCCCTACCACCGGGCCAAGGTCTTCCGCAGCTGGCCGCTGGACTTCCTGGTGGTCGCGGACCATGCAGAGTACATGGGGGCAATCAAGAAGGCCTTCGAGGGTGATCCGGCGGTTGCGAATACCGAGACCGGCAAGCGCTGGAAGGCGTACGCCGATGCCGGAGAGCCGGCGAAGGCGTTTGCCGAAGGCATCGCCTCGATCAACACCATGCAGCCGTACGCCGACATCAACGGCGAAGCCGTGCGGAGCAGCATCTGGCAGGAGGTCATCGACGCCGCCGAGCGGCACAACGAGCCGGGCCGGTTCACGACTTTTGTCGGCTGGGAATGGAGCTCGATTCCGGACGGAGCGAATCTCCACCGGGTGGTCTTTCAGCTCCAGGGTGGCGAGACCGCCGAGCGCTATCTCCCGTTCAGCTCGATCGACAGCGATAAGCCCGAAGATCTTTGGGCCTGGCTGGACACCACCTCGAAGGCCACCGGTGCCGAATTCGTCGCGATCCCGCACAACCAGAACATCAGCAAGGGCCTGATGTTTCCACTGGCCAAGAGCGACGGCTCGCCGATCGACCGGGCCTACGCCGAGTCGCGGATACGCTGGGAGCCGGTGGTCGAGACCACCCAGATCAAGGGCGACTCCGAGACCCATCCCAACCTGTCGCCGACCGACGAGTTCGCCGACTTCGAGACTTACGACCACCTGATCCAGACCGGCGGCGCCGCCGAGACCAGCGTCTTCGGCGAGGCGTTCCTGGGCGAGTTGAGCGAAGCGGACCGCAAGTACCTCGAGGAGAACGAGGAGCGCGCCGCTCAGGTCGGCGACTACAGCCGGACGGCGCTGATGCGCGGTCTGGCGATCGAGACCCGGATCGGGGTCAACCCGTACAAGTTCGGCCTCATCGGCTCCACGGACTCGCACACCGGCCTGAGCTCGGCCGAGGAAGCCAACCACTGGGGCAAGATGGCTCTGGACTCGACCCCCGAGAACCGCTTCGACCCCTCCAAGGTGGTGGTGCCACCCAGCACCTACGGCTTCGACATGGGCGCTGCGGGCCTGGCGGCGGTCTGGGCCGAGGAGAACACCCGCGAGGCGATC
>JBDHIF010000128.1:0-2402 GCA_039587535.1 Gemmatimonadota bacterium | reverse complement strand
TTGGATCCCGAAGTGGCGGCCGAGCTGGTCCGAGTGGCGCAGTCGGCGCGGCTCATGGGTGCCTCGGCAATCTTGTCCGGATTGCGTCCCCAGCTCGCGGCCGAGCTCGCCGAGCACCCCGACACCATGGCGGGCATCGCAACGGCCCGATCTCTGCGAGACGCCATCGAGCTGGCCACGCAGGAGGCCGATTGATGAGCATTGGGGAGCGCGGCGAGGCCTGGAATCGAGACGTCAACGTGAGGACTCCATGACACATCCGCATGACATCGGAACCCCGACCCACCTGGACTACAAAGAGCTCCTGGAGCTCTATCGCATCACCGAGGACGACCTGGAGCGGATCCGGAAGTTCGGGACGGAGGCGCTCGCCCGGATGGACGAACTGGTCGATCGATGGTACGAGTGGCTGAGGACCCATCCGGAATACGATGAGTTCTTCTCCGATCCTGAGACCCTCAAGCGCGTCCAGCGGCTACAGGAGCCCTACTGGGAGCTCTTCATGGACGGCGCGGTCGACAACGAGTACGTGCAGCGGCGGGCCGTGGTGGGGGAGGCCCACGCGCGGATCGGGCTCCCGCTGAACACCTATTTCGCGGGCATGAACATGTTCCAGGAGCTGTTCAGCCTGGTGGTCCGTGAGGGGGACTTCGAGGAGGACGAGCGGGCTCCGATCCTGGATTCGGTCACCAAGCTTCTCCACTTCGACACGGCCATCGTCGTGGATACCTACAACCACCTGGTGGAGCAGACGCTGACGGCCCAGTCACGGTCCCTGATGGAGATGTCCACGCCGGTCACGGAGATCTGGGAGGGCCTCCTCTTCCTTCCCGTCGTGGGGATCATCGACTCCCGTCGGTCCCGGGAGATCATGAACGCCACCCTGAGCAAGATCGCGGAGACCCAGGCCCGGGTTTTCATCCTGGATATCAGCGGTGTGGGGGTGGTGGATACGGCGGTGGCCAATCACCTCATCAAGATTACGAGAGCGACCAAGCTCATGGGGTGTGAGACCACGATCTCCGGGGTGTCCCCGGCCATCGCGCAGACCATCGTCGACCTGGGGATCGACGTGGGTGAGGTGAAGACCACGGCCACCATGCGGGACGCGCTGGCCGATGCGGTGGATGTCGTTGGCCGCGCGGGCGGGCGGGCCCGTTGAGCCGAGGCATGGACGCCGGGGCGCGGATCCCGCTGCAGCTTGCACAGGGATGCGTCGTGGCGTCCATCCAGATCGACCTCGACGAGCGGGTGCTGTCCGCCTTCCGGGAGGAATTGCTGGGGTTCGTGCAGTCGTCGGGCGCCCGGGGCGTCATTCTCGACCTGTCCGGCGTGGACGTCATGGATGGCGAAGACTTTCGCGCTCTGCGCGACACCATGCAGATGGCGCGCCTCATGGGGGCTTCCACCGTCCTGTCGGGATTGCAGGCGGGTGTGGTCTCGGCGCTCATCGACCTGGGAGTCGATACCGAGGGGGTGGTGGCCACGGCGACCCTGGACGACGCCTTCCGGACTATGCGGGAATGGGACGCTACGTCCATCGAAGGGGAGGGTGGGCCTGACCATTCCTTCGACCAGGGTATGTCCGACGACACCTTCGGCGAGGTGGAGGCGGATGATTCCGGCGTGTGAACTCCCGCCGAGTGGGACGGCTTGTGGACCGTAGGCCCCGCGTTCAGCGATCGGTGAGGATCCGTGCGGAGTCGGATGTCCCCCATGCTGTGCTCTCCGCGAAGGATATCGCGACGAGCATGGGGTTTACCGATACCGAGAGCCGCTCCCTCGGGACGGTGGTATCGGAACTGGCCACCAACATCCTGAAGTACGCCCAGAGCGGGTCCGTGAAGCTGGAGGAGGTCCAGGAGGCGCGTCGCCGCGGTATCCAGATCACCGTGTCGGACCGGGGCCCCGGCATCGAGGACGTCGAGCGAGCGCTCCAGGATCACTACAGCTCCAGCGGCACCCTGGGTCTCGGGCTTCCCGGCGTGCGGCGAATGGTGGACGACTTCGACATCCAATCGACGGTGGGCGTCGGCACCCGAATCGTGGTTCGGAAGTGGCTCGCGGCCACGGGCGCTCCCGTGCGACGGCGGTTGGGGGCGGACATCCTGACGGGATCCACCCGCCTCGCAGAGCGGGGCACGCTTCGTGGCTCCCGGTCGTTCCCGAGCTCCGTCGCTCCGGATGCCAGCCTGCAGGTTGCCCACGTCAATCGACCTTGCCGGGGCGAGTTCGTCAGCGGCGACGCCGTGTCGATTACGGAGGTGGAGGGTGGAGTCCTCATCGGAGTGGTGGACGGCCTGGGGCATGGGCACTCGGCGCATCTTGCGGCGAAGAGCGCCACCCGGTACCTGAGGAGCCACGGGAGCCCGGACCTGGCCCACGTCCTGTCGCAGCTGCAT
>JBDHIF010000127.1:0-2830 GCA_039587535.1 Gemmatimonadota bacterium | reverse complement strand
ATCGATCTCCAGGAGAACCCGGGGCGTTACATCAACCTCTCGATCTTCTGACGAGTTCGACGGCGAACTGGCGCGGGAACAGACGAAGGGCCGGGGGAGCGCTCCCCCGGCCCTTCGTGCATCCGGCTCCCGCGTGTACCCCCTACCAACCCGGAGCGATCTGGAAGCCCCAGTGCCATCCCCGGTCAGGCCGCTGCCAGGGGTACGCGTAGTATGCTTCCAGGATCAAGAAGCCCAGGAGGTTCGACCTCAGAGAGAAGCCCGTGGCCATGACGGGGACCCGCTCCGATGCAGAACGGGAGAAGTTGAGGTTGATCTGGTCGTTCCTGTTCCAGGCCAGGCCGGCATCGGCGAACGCCACGAGCTCAGTGGGCAGGAACGGGAAGTTGATGAGTCCGTACTCCTCGACGCCGATGAAGGGGATGCGGAGCTCCAGGTTCGCCACCCCCAACCGCTGTCCACGCAGCCGGCTCAGCGTGGGGCACGAGTCGAGCTCGGTCGCACCCGCCGTGCACTCGTTGTTCTGGAAGCTCTCCCAGGCATAGCCACGCATCAGCGTCTCGTATCCCAGGAAGAGCGGGCTGAGAATGCCGAAGCCACCCTGGCTCGACTCGTCCTCCTCGATTCCGTAGCGACCATAGTGCATCCCGCGCACGGCCACGCTCAGGTTCCGGTGCGGTTGGAAGTAACGGCGCCAATCGGCGATGAGCGTCGTGAAGTTGACGTCACCAAGGGTCTGCTGGACCTCCAGACGGTACCGGCCACCCCCCACCGGCGAGACGAAGCCGAAGAAGGTGTTGTCCCCAACCAGGGCCGCCGAGGCCTCTGCCATGTTCAACGCCTCTGGCTCGAGATCGTCCCGACCCTCACGGACGAAGTTGTAGGGTCGCCCGAACTGGTCGTAGAACGTCGTCTGCGTCTCGACGTCGTAGCTGTACCGGATGGCGCCGAGTCCGAATTCCGCTCGACGCGTCCCGGAGAAGGGATAGGATACCTGTCCCAACAGGGACGTGTTGAAGATCCGATAGAGCGTCTGCTGATCGACGAATCCGTCCGGGTCCTGGCCGAACTGGCGGAATCCCATGATGTACGGAATCCGTCCCCCGCTCACGCCCCAATCCCAGCGGCTGCTCATGTCCGCGTAGAAGACCTGACCGCCGATGTCCTTGAAGGTGCCCTGGGCCTGGACAGCGACGCCCAGCACCTTGTCTCCGAGCATGTCGCTGAAGTATGCCGAAGCCCCACCTCCGACGTAGCTGCCGTAGCTGTCGGCGCCCACGCCTACCGAAGGCTGGCCCACGTAGTCCAGGGTCAAGCCGGGTGAGTATTCCTGGGCCTCCTCGGCCTGGAAGGAGCCCGACGCGAACAAGCCCGTGCCCGGATCGCTGAGGTAGGTCTCGATCCGGCTGAAGCGCTCCGGGTTCACCGGGGGCAGCCGACGCCCGGGGTAGTCCCCGGAAAGCTCCGTCGCTGCCACCGCGGTCCCCTCATTCACGGACCTCGTGTAGACGTGGAACTCGAGGGAGTCGAAGACGCTGTACGCCGCCAGACCGGAGCGCGACACGGACATGGCCGGCGCGACGTAGGTGTGGCCGCTCACGCCCGTGGCGAGGTTCGTGATCCGGCGCGTGGCGTTGGTCCCGAGGTCCAGCGCGTAGATGTCGCTGACACCGTCGCGGTCCGAGATGAAATAGAGCTCCGAGCCATCCGCGGCGTACACGGGATTGATATGCTTGCCCGTGTCGAAGACTGGAAGGTTGGCGATCTCACCCGTCGTCACGTCGATGGTCGTGAGCTGGAACGCCCCGTAGGTAAGCTCCTCGAAGTCCGTGTCCGGGCTGCGGTCGGAGGTGAAGACGATGGTACGTCCGTCCGGCGACCAGGACGGCTGCAGGTCGGCGTACTTGTCCGAAGTCAGCCGACGAAGCGAGCTCGCCTCGAGATCCCAGACGAAAAGGTCGCTGAGGCCGTCGACGGAACCGGAGAACGCGATGTAACGTCCGTCCGGCGACCACGAGGGATTGGTCAGAGAGCCGATGTGCGCGCCTGGATCGATGCGCCTCTCGATGTCGCCGTTCTCCGCGTCGACGATCATCAGTCGGTTACCCCCGCCCGCGGTGACCGAGTATGCGAAGAATCGCGAGTCTGGGGACCAGGTCCCCGAGGAGTCGATGTAGCGGAGCGCCTCGATGTGGGGATCGGAGTTGGCGCTGGTGAGCTTCCGGACGATCTCGCCCGTCTGGGCGTTGGCCAGGAACAGGTCGACCGAGAAGAGATCCTTCTCCGAGAGGAAAGCGACGAACCGCCCATCCGGACTGATGGAGGGCGACATGTTGGTCCGGCCGGACCGGCCGGAGCCGGTGCTCGGCGCGAGGATCAGGTTCCCCTGGTCCGCCGGAGCTTCCCGTCCTGCGAGGATGGGTTCGTAGTCGCGCTGGACCTGTTCCTTCCAGCGGAGCGACAGCGAGTCCGTAGGCTGAGCGAGGACCTGGCGGATCGCGCCTTCGAACCCGACTCGTAGCGCGCGCCGAAAGACCTGGATGACGGCGTCGTCGCCGTAGGTCCCGCCAATGTACGCCCAGAGCGCCTGCCCGAAACGGTAGGGGAAGAACCGGGTGTCGCGGGTCATCTGCCGGATCGTCGGGAGCTCGTCCCGCCGGATCGCATCCCGCATCCACATAGCCGTGAGAGGATCGTCCCGGCCCACGGACAGGTATTCGGCCATGCCTTCGATCAGCCAGAGCGGAAGCGCCGCGAGGCCCTGGATGCCACCGCCGCGGCGTGATTGGGCGATGTTGTACTGGAAGGCGTGGACGAGCTCGTGCCCAAG
>JBDHIF010000001.1:0-241712 GCA_039587535.1 Gemmatimonadota bacterium | reverse complement strand
GGCGTTGGGGTTGGATCGCCTCAGCCGCGCCTGGTGCTCTCCCGTCCGCAGCGCGCTGGTGACTTCCATCCGGTACGGAGGCAGGCCCAGCGCCGCCAGCCGCTCGTGGAAGCGCCGGCCGAGCGTTTCGAGGAGGATCGGGAGCTCGGGTACCACATGGGTGGGGGCGGTTCGGGGTCGGACGATCCAGAAGGTGGTGCTGTCCGCCAACGGCACCAGGCTCCCGGCCCGGACCAGGCTGTCCACGGCTTCCTGGTCCCTGGCCTGGACGCCGCTTCTCCTTGCCGCGGCCACGTGGGCGGCGTTGAGATGGCGGCGAAGCCTAGCTTCCTCCGCGGGCGTCATGACCGGCATGGGGCTGAGGATCCGGTCGGCGGCGCCCGCCGTCCGGTTCGTCTCTTCCACGGCGGCGTGCAGGAGCCGCTCCACCTCGGCGAGTGCTTCATGGCGGGCCTCGGCGGCAGCCTCGGCCCGCTCCCCCTCGACCCATCCGCACGAGAGGAGGCAGGGAATGATGCAGATGAACGCGAAGCGTCGGTGGCGCATGAGATTCTCCGGGGCTCGAAGGAAACCATGATGCGTGGAGATTCCCGAATCGTCCAGGATGACACGGGGGCCATGCGAGTCGACCCGGCGGTGGCGCTCCGCTCGGACTGATCGATCGCTCTGGCCAACGGGGGTCCCATCCTCGAAATTCGAGCGCAGGACGTTCGCTGCACCGAGACTCCTTCCCGGGAATCGACATGACCCTCTCCCGCCGTGATTTCGCCCAGATCGTTGCCGGTGTGGCCGCCGGCTTCGCTCTTCCCGCGTCCCTCCGCGCGACCGGTCGGGCCATGCCTCTCCGCCAGGCCACGTACTTCGACTGGCGGCGGGTGAGCGATCGTGTGCGGGTCGCTGTGGGTGGTGGCGGAAATACCCTCCTGTACCGTGGGGACCGGGGGGCGCTTCAGAGCGACGGAAAGAACTTCGGCCTGGGCCGCATCGTCCGTAGGGAGGCCGAGGCCCACGGTACGCCTGTCACCCATTTCGTGAACACGCATCATCACGGTGACCATTCCGGTGGTAATGAAGGATTCACGGACCTGCCTCGCGTGGCGCACGCCAATGCGCGGCCCCGCATCGTCGCGACGGCGGAAGCCAACCTCGGCCGAGCGAGAGAAGTCCTTCCCCGTACGCTGGCCCAGCTCCGGGACCAGGGCGCGGCCCCCGAGGCGATCGCCGACGTGGAGGCGACCCTGTCGGCTATCGACGACCTGTCCGCAGCTTCCTTCGCACCCACGGAGACCTTCGACACGGAGCGTGAGCTCACGGTGGACGGACATCCGGCAGAGCTCCGGTGGGCCAGCCGCGGGCATACCGACGGGGACGCTTTCGTCTTTCTCCCGCAGGAGAACGTGCTGCATTGCGGAGACCTGCTTTTCCACGGTCGTCACCCGTTCGTCGACGCCGCGTCCGGAGCGACACCGGCCGGGTGGATCCGGTGTGTCGACGCCATGCTTTCGCTCTGCGACGGGGACACGGTGGTGATCCCCGGTCATGGAGAGCTGACGGACCGAAGCGGACTGGCGGCCCAGAAGACCTACTTCGAGCGCCTGCAGGAGTTGGTGGATGAAGCGGTCCGTGCGGGCCGCTCCCGTGACGAGGTCATCGCCCTGGCGCCGGCGGACCTGGTCGCGCTGGCCGCCTCCGAGCGTATGCTGCCGATGAACCTGGGGATCGTCTTCGACGAGGTTACGGGCGGCTGATCTCGTGCCGCCCCGTGCGGCGTGTCAGGTCAGCCCGACGAACAGAGCCAGGACCGTGATGGCGCTGAGCGCCCAGAGGGTGCGGTCCGAGCGGTCCAGGAGCACGTGGGTGGTGAGGATGGCGCCGATGGGGGAGGCGAAGGCGTAGATGATGACGAACGTCCAACCCATGTCGCCGGCCAGGGCCCGGAGGGTGGAGACGAGCCCACCGTCGGTGTCCACACTGGCCTGGACGAGGTCGATGAGCGTGAACGCCAGGACGAACACCGCGCCGAGCTGTAGGTAGAGCCCCGCCTCGGCTCGGGCACGCTTGCGGAAGATGGCCCAGAAGGCCCCGAGCACCGGCCTGAAGAGAAGGCTCAAAGGCGATCCGGGGTCGTTCACCCGGTAATAGAGCCGGAGGCGATGGCTCCAGCGATCCAGGGCACGGAACACCGGTCGCTCCGCCATCCTTTCCCACCGAGCCCCCAGGTTCGTCACCGCGATCAGAATGAGCACGGCCACCAGGCCCTCCAGGTTGCCCGTGGACCCGCTCACCGCACCCAATGCAACGCCGGCCACCAAGAGGACCAACGCGTCTCCCAGCAGTCGACCACGACCGCCGCGAGCTTCTGCCCAGGCGGGCGGGCCGCGCAGGAGCGTGCGGTCCAGGGAAGGCATGAATGCCAGGGCGACGGGCGGGAGACCCAGGCGCTCCCTGCGCTCCTGTTCGTCGTTGTACCGATCGATCATGCCGGACAGACGCATGGCGTCGATGATCCACCAGACGAAGAGTCCGCCGCTCGTGAACAACATGAGGACGCCCGTAGCTGTGCGCTCCAGGTAGAACCGGTGCCCACCGAGAAAGCCGGTGGTGAGCCACAGCATCCAAGCGATCGCGGGGCTCTTCCGCGGATACCGGTAAAGGTCGTCGAGGACCGTCTCCGAGAGATCGGGGTCCGGCGCGCGTTCGTTCGGAAGCTGCGAGTCGGTGGGGAGAGGCATGCGACGGGTGGAAGCGGGCGAGCGGACCCTGCGACGAGCCGGTACGATGCGCGGTTGGTGAGGCGTCGGCAACCGCGCGCACGCCTCGGGGGAGGGGCGTCCCGCGTCCACCAGGGGAGGGATTCCGGCGGTTGCCTGGGTTAGGCCACGGGGCCACTGTTTCCCAGCAAGTGGCCCGTCGATGAGCTGATGGGTCGATGGCCGAGCCAAGGACGAGGGGGCGAAGATGACGAGGATCGGGTTATGGGCGTGTGTCGTGGGAGTGGCCGGCGTGCTGGGGGGATGCACGGTGTCCACGGATCCCTTCACGCCCATCTCGGTCTCCGGCTCCATCACGGCCGGCGGTGCGCCGGCTGCCGCGAGGATCGAGCTCAGGGCCGGCAACTTCAGGACCGTCAGGGGCTATGAGGGCTCCTACGTGATCTCGCTGAGGGGTGGTGGCGTGCCCGCTTCCGACTGCGACGACGTCACGATCAGCGCCGCGCTTCTGGACGTCGACGGTGAGGCGGTTCTGGACGAGGAATCGCGGACGCTCGACGCATGCGGGGACCACGTCGTCGACTTCGCCTTCCCGTAGACCTCGAACGGGCAGGGGGTGACTCGCACCCCAGGGCGTGGTGAGAGCGCGGGAGCTATCCCGAAGCCACGCAGGCTTCCCCTTCGTGCTTCGGATCGTTCACATAGGTCGAAACCTCGCGGGCACGCATCTTATCGAAGGGAAACGGCCCCATCGCTTCGGCTAGGGCTGCGGAAGGGACTCCGGGATCCACCCACTGTTCCCAGCGATCAGGCGGCAGCAGCACGGGCATGCGGTCGTGAATGTCCCGAAGCAGCGTGTTGGGCTCCGTGGTGAGTATGGTGAACGAGTGGAGCGGCGCGTCTGCCGGCCCCCACCGTTCCCAAAGCCCGGCGATGCCGAGCGGCTGCCCCTCTCCCACCTCGATCCAGAAGGGTGTCTTCGGGCCCCGTCCGGAGGCAGGTCGCTTCCACTCGTAGAATCCATCGGCGAGCACGAGACAGCGGCGTCGCGCGCGCCATGCGTCACGAAACGCGGCCTTCTGGGCCACGGTCTCGGAGCGTGCGTTGATCATCCGGCTGCCGATGGACGGGTCTCGGGACCAGTGGGGGACGAGCCCCCATCGGAACGCGTCGATGAAGCGACGCCGCCCGTCGCTCACCAGGATCGGCGCCTCCTGAGTGGGGGCGATATTCCACCGAGGGTGGTGCTCGGCGAGGACGACGTCCACGGGAAAAGCCCCGTCGAGCTCCTCCTGCTGCATAGTCAATCCGTACCGCCCACACACGATCCGATCAGTCCGTGCCGGCTGAGAGCTGGATCAGGTTCAGCAGCGTGCAAACGGAGAGGGCCAGGACCCGGGTCGAGATCCATTCTCCCGGGCCGTGGAAGTCCACGCCTCCGGCGAAGACGTTGGGGGTCGGCATGCCCAGAGCCGTCAGGCGCGACCCGTCCGTACCACCCCGAATGGGCTCCAGACGGGGCTCGATGCCGGCGGCCTCGACCGCAGCCTCCAGGCGCCGGGCGATCTCCGGATGCCCTCGCAGGACATCGTACATGTTCCGGTACTGCTCCCGGATCTCCACGTCCACGTTGAGCCCCGGGGCCTCGGAGACGAGCGCCTCGCACATGGCGCGCAATCGCCGGCCGCGCTCCGTGAGCACTTCGGTATCGAAATCCCGGAGGATCAGATGGATACTGCAGCTGGCGCTGTCCCCCGAGAGGGAGACGGGATGGAAGAATCCCTCCCTCCCCTCGGTGCACTCCGGAGCCTCCGCCATGGGGAGTCGCGCCAGGAGCTTGCCTGCCCACGTCAGGGCGTTGACCATCTTGCCCTTGGCGGTCCCGGGGTGGACGGAGACACCGGCCAGCCTGATCACTGCTCTGTCCGCCGAAAACGTCTCCACGTTGATCTCGCCGGTGAAGCTCCCGTCCACGGTGTACGCCACCGGGCAGTCGAACTGCTCGAGCGGGAAGTGGTCGGCGCCGCGACCGATTTCTTCGTCGGGGTTGAAGCAGACGCGTACCGTCGGGCGCGTCACATCGGGCTCGGACACCAGGATTTCGAGCGCTCCCATGATGGATGCGATGCCCGCCTTGTCATCGGCGCCGAGGAGCGTGCTCCCGTCGGTCGTGATGAGGGTGTCGCCCACGCACTCTCGGAGCTCGGGCGAGTCTTCGGGATCCAGGGTGATGCCGTGCCCGACGTCGATGACGCCACCGTCGTATCCTTCGACCAAACGGGGTCGCACACCCGTGCCCGTGAACTGGGGTGCGGTATCGAGGTGGGCGCAGAGCCCCATCCGTCCGGGAGCCGTCCCGGGCAGCTCGGCCAGGACGTACCCGTTTTCGTCCATCGAGGGCTCGGAGGTGCCGACGCCTCGGAGCCCCAACGTGCGAAGCTCTTCCGCCAGCTGCCGGCCGAGCTCGAGCTGGCCGACAGAGGTCGGGCAGTCGGCGACCTCGTCGTTGGACTGGGTGTCGATCTCGACGTAACGAAGGAATCGCTCCACGACCCGTGTGCGCTCCAGCACCGCCGAGGGATCAGCGAAAGCACGGAACGGGCTCATCGACCCCCTCCACCGCCACCGCCGCCACCGCCCCCGGACGACCCACCCCCTCCCGCGCCCGAGCTGCTACCGGGCGGGGTCGAGGCCGACGCGATGCGTCCCCCGAGCTCGGAGCCCACGGCATCACTCAGCGCACTGAGGTCGTCGAGCGGACCGTCACCGCGGTACCAGCCGATGTGTCGCGCCGTCTCCGCCGCCGCCGCCGCACCCACAGCCGCGGTGAACTTCTGGGTCCACGCGTCTTCCACGTCCAGCGCGACGGCATAAGGGAGGAGCTCCTCGTATCGCTTCGCGTCCAGCACGGGCGGTTCGCCGGGTCCACGAAGTCGGGCGAGGTCGTCCCGCTCGGCCACGCCGAGGTACAATGCGAGGCCCTCGATCTCGTCCAGGAGCGCACGGCCCTCCCGCGTCGGGGCCCGCACCAGGCGCGCGAAGGCGATGATCGTTAAGAGGATGAGGCCCGTCACGCCCACGATGACCGGAATGGCGTTCCCCCCGGAAAGAGCGAAGGACGCGGGAATGGTCACGACCGCGATGAGCACCGCGAAGGCGACGTGACCCCCGTTCCGCTTGAAGAACCGTCCGTGGTACAACTGGTCCAAGGCCTGGCGGTGTGCGGATCGCGCCGCCTGGAGCTTCCGAGCGTTCGAGGTCTTGAGCTCGACGACGTCGCCTCCGCTGAAGATCCGCTCCAGCAGGGTCCGCTGCGGCGGTAGGACCGTCGCCGGCCCGTCTGCGGGCTGAATGCGCTCCAGCGCCCACCCGTCGGATCGAAGGAACCTGTCGTCCCGGTGGATGCGCAACCGCCCGGCCACCCCCATGGCCAACACGTCCCCCGAGAAGCATCGAGGGTCGTATCCGTAACGCCGCATGTACCTCAGCCCTCCCGGTCCGTGTCCCTCCGGAGGGTCGTATCGCGGGATCACCACACCTTGGGGGGGATCGCGTCCCACAGCTCCCCAACGGCGCAGGGCGAAGGTCAGGAGCCCGAGCCAACCGGCCAGAGCTACCAGAGCACCACGGTTGTCCGCCAGGAACCATCGGGCGCGCCGGGTGGTCGTGGGTTGCTCGACGACCCCCTTCGGAAACGTCAGCACGGTGGTAAATCCCTCACGCGGCGCCAGGGGCGCCGTGAGTCGGTAACGGGCGACCCCGGGCGCCGGGATCTCGGCTTCGTACGCCTGCCCCTGAGCTCCCTGAGGCCCCGTGTAGCCTTCCACCGACATGCGATCCACCGGGACCGGTTCCGGGAGCCTCATCTCCACCGTGCCATCCTCGATGGGAAACACCCATCCCGTGCCTATGGCGTTCCAGTACAGCTCGTCGTGTTCCTCGAAAAAGCCGAGCTGCCGCGTGGTGCGATACCGGAGGGTGAATGTGTGCTCGGCCGGAACGGGCAGGAAATCGTCGTTGCCCGTGTTCAGTCGAACACCGTTGGCCACCGTTTCGGTGAACCACGGCTCCAACTCGCCGTTGCGTTCCACGGAGACGACCTCGAAGCCCACCCGTACCTGGTTGCCGTACCGATCCTGGTAGCGGGTAGGGAAGTCACGGTAGATCCCCCGACGGATCTGCTGCCCTTCCGCGCGCACGGTGATGCGCTCGGTGACATCCAGGACTCCGTCTTTCCGGACCTCGACTTCCGTGTGGTAGGAGCCTATGCGCTCCTGGCCGTGGGCTCGCTCGGGGGGCGCCACAAACAGGAACGTGAGGGCTACCCATGGGAGCAGGCGCGGACGTACCCATGCCGCGACCCTGGCGATCGGTGACCGGCCTGTGAGGGCTGGGCGCCGGCACGGAACAAGCGTCACGTCACCCCATCCAGGCGTGGGCTGTCCCGCTCGTCGGCATCGGCCTGGAAGAACTCCATCTCGGCGAACCCGAACGCCCTGGCGATGAGCACATCCGGAAAACGCTGGACCCCGGTATTCAAGTCGCGCACGGAGCCGTTGTAGAACCGCCTCGCGAACTGGAGATGATCCTCCACGTCCACCAGCTCTCGTTGAAGATCCAGAAAATTCTCGTTGGACTTCAGGTCCGGATACGCCTCCTTCAGCGCGATGAGGCGGCCCAACGCCTGCTCGAGGGCGGACTCGATCGCCCCCAAGGCTCCGGGTCGGTCGATGTCCAATGCTTGCGCCCGGAGCTCGGTGACGGCTTCCAGCGTTGCGCGCTCGTGGGCGGCGTACGCCCCGGCCGCGGTCACCAGACGGGGCACGAGATCGTGGCGGCGGGTCAGCTGCACGTCGATGTCCGCCCATGCGGAGCTGACCTGGGTCCTCAAGCGGACCAACCCGTTGAACGCGAAGACGGCCCAGACGGCGAGGGCGACGGCGACGATCAGGATGAAGTTCGGCACGACGAAATCTAGCCCGAAGCCATCGAGCGTCACGCTCCCATCAGCAGGGCGCGGTGGCCTTTGGTCACAGTCCTCGCAGAAGCCATTCGCCGCAGGTCCCGATGGCGGACATCATCAGCGCGCCTCCGAGCGCCCATCCGAAGCTGTCGATCTTCAGGGCATCGCTCACGGCGTCGGTGATCTTGAGAAGGATCGCGTTGATGATCACGCGCGTGATGAAGGCGAGTAGGACAGCAACGCCTAGGGTTCCCACAGCGAAGACGACGAAGAACAACCATCCGAGGAGGAAGTTGAGCACCCCGAAGATGGCCGCGACGCCGAAGGCCGACCCGAGTGACTTCACGTGGAAGCCCGGGAGGACCTGGGCGGTGATCCAGACGGCGAGAGAAAGGACGGCCCACGAAAGCAGCAAGTTCATTTGGAGTGACTCCTCGGACTCGATGGAGGGGAAGAGGGCCGGCGCTAGTGCCAGTGCCCGTGCGCCTCGGACCAGACCGCTCCCGGCCAGGGCGGCTCACCGGCTCCCGACCCGCCACCGAAAAGCATAAAGCCTCCGGTGATGACGGCCAGGGTCAAAGCGATGCCGAGGATGAACATCCAGGCTGGGTTGGACTTGCTGCGCCCGGCCTGTTCCTGCTCAGCTTCGCGTCGCTTCCGGCGAATCTCTTTCTTGGACGACATGGAACTCCTCCCGACGGTGGCTGCCTCATTCTCCGACCCGCCGGCGCCGTTGTCAAAGCCATGGGCCGTGACCCCTTTTTCGCCGGTGCGAGTCCCGACCGCAGGGGTCAGGGCCTCCACACCAAGGAGAGCACCGCGTAGTGAAGCCATGCGAAGGCGTAGACCTCATCCACGTCCGCACCGCCCTCCACCATCCGGTATCCTGCCTCGAAGCTCCAGGCGTCGGTCAGGTCGCGGCGCAGCTCGAGGGCGACGTCTTCGGCGCGCCCTGGGCCTCCGGCCAGCGCGTCCATGTCCAGCCCAAGCGCCCAAGAGGGCGCGAACCGCCACGTTCCGGAGAGATGCAGAAGTGGAACGAACCCCACGTTGGCCTTCCGGCTCGAAGTGCCGTCCTGCTCGAGCGCGGTCACGGCGTCGCGGATCTTGGCCGTGAACCCGACCCATGCTGTGGTTCTGGCCCCGTGGTGCCAGCGATATCGATAGGAGAGTCGGTACGAGTTGAACGTGTAGGTGGCCTCCGCGGGAACCCCCGACGTGTAGTTGGCTCCGGCGAACGCCACGGAGGTGGTAGGTGTCCCCGTTCCCTTCACGGTCAACGGGGCCGCCAGGGCACGGAGCGCGTGGCGTTCAGCGAGGCGCCACGTCACGTATAGCCGACCGGCCGCCCAAGGCCCCGCCCCCGCCAGATCACGGAGTGAGAAGCGCGTGGCTGTCCCGTCGTTGGGGATCTCCACGTCGTTGTAGCTCTGCCATACCGGGCCGCCTTCCAGCTCGATGGTCCAGGTCGGGGTCACCTGAGCGGAAGCGTGTCGGGGCAGGGGAAGTGCAAGGACCAACGCGATGGCAGCCGCGAGTGAGACCGGACGGGGTGTCATGACCTTGGACCTGTGGGGGGTGGATGCGTGCGGGCAACGGCGACCTTGCCACTCTCTGGGGATACCCGTACGACGTACCCCGGTATCCATGGGTGCGGCCGTTGCCCGGACCTGCGGGAGCTGCGTTCCCGATCCCTTTGGCTACGATTCACCCAGCATGCGAGCGGCCATGCGGTGTGCGACCTCATGAGGCGTGGCGCCGTCTGCAGTCGCCTGCCCGAGGATCGCCAGGGCCCGGTCGTAGATGCCTTCCAGCTTCCCTGGCATCTCCGCTTGCGGATAGAGGCCGGCCGCCGCCGTGCCCGCGATGACACCCCCGGCGCTGGCCACGAAGTCGGGCACGATGGCGATGCCCCGCGCTCGGAGTCGTTCGGCGTCGCTCTCCTCGCGAAGCTGGTTGTTCGCGCCGCCACAGATGCCGCGCACCTCGAGGCTCGGGATGGTGTGCTCGTCCAGAATCCCGCCCAGGGCGCAGGGAGACAGGATGTCGGCCTCAATGGACAGAATCTCGTCCGGGGACACCACGGCGACATTGACCTGCTCCCGGACAGTCTCCACCGCCTGGACATCGACGTCGGCGATGGTGACCCTTGCGCCCGCTTCGACGAGGTGTCGCGCCAGATCGCTTCCCACCGCGCCCGCGCCCTGGATCGCGACGTGCAGCCCACGGAGCTCGGTGCCGTAGCCGAGATGCGCCGCCAGGGCGCGGACTCCGTGGAAGACGCCGAGGGCAGTGGGTGGGCCGGAGCTCCCCATCTGCTGATTGGTGGCACCGACGTGCGGCGTCTCCTCGGAGATGACGTCCATGTCGTCCGCCGTCGTTCCGATGTCGGGGCCGCACATGTACTGACCGCCCAGCCGCTCCAGCACGCGGCCGAACGCCCGGAGGAGAGCGGGGTTCTTGTCGCGAGCGGGATCACCGAGGATGACGCTCTTCGCACCGCCCAGGGGCAGGTCGGCGAGCACGTTCTTGTAGGTCATCGCTCTGGACAGCCGGAGGACGTCGGTGAGCGCGTCGTCATCGGTCGGGTAGGGGCGAAACCTGACGCCGCCCGCCGCGATGGTGTCGCGGCTTCGATGGATGGCGACGATGGCCCGCAGGCCGGCCTCGGCATCGCACACGTGCAGGATCTGCTCGTGGGCGTCGTATTCCGGATGGTTGAAGATCATGGGAAGGTTGGAGATGCGGCAGACGTCCGGGAACGCAAGGCGGCCGTGCACGTGTTGGATCGAATGACCAAGGGAAGTTAGCGAGGGAGCTGCCGAATGGAGATCGACATCTACTCGGACATCGTGTGTCCGTGGTGCCGCATCGGTGAGCGCAGATTGCGCCGCGCCCTGGAGGACTTCCAGGGGGCCGACGAGGTCGTATCGGTGTTCCGGCCGTTTCAGCTGGATCCGTCCGCGCCTGCCGCGCCCGAGTCGGTCGCGACCCGGCTGGAGCGGAAGTACGGAGAGCGGGCGAGAGACGTTCTCGCCCAGGCGTCCGCCGCAGCCGCGGAGGAAGGGTTCGTCATGAATTGGGACCAGGCGAAGAGCGTGAACACGCTCAAGGCGCACCAGCTTCTCGAGTGGGCTTTGGTGGAGACGGGGCCAGTGACCCAGCAGGCCCTCGGGCGCGCGCTCTTCACCGCCCACTTCGAGGAAGGGAAGGATCTCGCCGACTCGGACACGCTCGTGTCCCTGGCTCGATCGGTAGGGCTCGACGCCGAGGGAGCCCGCTCGGCGCTGTCGTCTGACGAGCACCGGAGGGCCACGAGCGACGAGGTCGAGCGCGCGCTTCGTATGGGCATCCGGTCTGTTCCGACGTTCGTGTTCGAGGGCCGTTGGGCCGTGCAGGGGGCCCAGCCGCCCGAAGTCCTCGTGTCGGTGATGCAGCAGGTGCGCGATGCGAGCCAAGGGCCAGCGGGTCGGGGTGATGCCGACTCCCGTTGACTGTGTACATGAGCGCCACCGGCCTCCCGATGGCCGCTTCAGGGACACGACGGTGGTGAGCAGCTCACGTTCTACATGGAGACGACGACCGAAGCGAAAAATGCGCCTGGCCTTACCGGCGAAGTAAGAAGCGGGCGTCTGCCCTCCGGTGTTGGTCTTCAGTCACGAGTGTGAGGCGCCCCCCGACTCCGGAGCGGTGCACCGGCCCGACACGTCCGCGGCGGTGCGTGCGCAGCGGTTCGTCGTGAGAAATGTGACTCGTTCCTGGACGGGCGCGCGCGAGGACACGAGGAAGCGGCAGGCTCCGCTCGCGAGGCCCGCTTCGAAATCCAGGACGTCATGGCGCCTGAGCTCGATGGAGTACCGTCGGTCGAGGTGCGGGAAGATGATGATCTTTTCATCGTTCATCTCCCCGATGTACCCCTCTAGGACGACGGTCGGGGCCCGCGCGCCCGAAGGAGCGTCCCGCACGGGATCGGTCTGCGGTTTCATGCTATCCCCCACTGATGTTGGCGCATTCCCTTACGGATGCTTTGAGCCTGCAAACCAGGGCGCGCCGACGCCGTACACAGCGCTACGCAGGTCATGCCTCCACGAAGGAGAAGACCTCGTGGAGCGTCGTGTGCACCCGGTGCTACAGGATGCGCGCATGGTCACCCCGTCGTATCTCCAACGATCCGACGGGGTGATTTCTGCCATGGGGTGTGGTATGCGACTTCCGCTTCTCCAGCTCTGTCGTCGAGGCCTC
Organism: Gemmatimonadota bacterium; assembly: GCA_039587535.1. Taxonomy (GTDB): domain Bacteria; phylum Gemmatimonadota; class Gemmatimonadetes; order Longimicrobiales; family Gaopeijiaceae; genus JAWLHJ01. The sequence continues at coordinate 229,796 of JBDHIF010000001.1, read as the reverse complement.
GGCTCTCTGACCGGGCGCACAGCCCGGTGGGCCCGTCTGCCCCTCGACTTCACGGCGAAGCGCTGGCGCACTCCCGGATCCAGGGGCAGTATGACCCCTGCACCCCACCGAACAGGAGAGGACGAGTGATGGCCGGCGCGACCCTATTCCGTCCGATTGGACGCTTTTCGGTTCTACTACTTATCGCGATCCTGTCGCCGGGCGCGTGTTCCGAGCCCGCGGACGGGCCGCCCGTCTGGAGCACGACCCGGTACGCCCCCCAGAATCGGCCGGACGTCCGAGGAACGCTCGGGGCGGTGTCGTCGGATCACCCCCTCGCCACCCAAGCGGGGTTGGCCGTCCTTCGGAGCGGAGGGAACGCCACCGACGCCATTATCGCCATGGCCGGGGTGCTGGCGGTCACCCGTCCCCACATGAACGGGATCGGTGGAGACGCGTTCGGCATCTTCTTCGACGGGGAGACCGGAGAGGTCACCGCCCTGAACGCGAGTGGGCGTTCCGGGGCCCTCGCCACGCCCGAGTTCTTTCTCGAGCAGGGGCTCGACGAGATCCCGCAAACCGGAGCGGGGTCGGTCAGCGTCCCCGGTGCCGTGGCCGGTTGGGTGGACGCCCACGAGCGATTCGGGACCATGCCCTTCGCCGATCTCCTGGATCCGGCCGTTCGCTTCGCTCGCGACGGGTTCCCGGTGTCGACCAGGCTCGCCAGCGACATCGTGGCGCAGGGAGACGCGCTCAACGAGAGAGGACGTGCCCTCTATCAGCCGGGAGGCGACGCGCCGCCGGTTGGATCGCTTCTCCGAAACCCGGAGCTGGCTCGCTCCATCGAGCTCATCGCCGCGACCGGGAAGGAAGGCTTCTACAGGGGAGAGATCGCGCGTGCGCTGGCGACGTTCGTTGAAGAAGAGGGTGGCCACCTGCGATATGAGGACTTCGCGGCGCACACCTCCACCTGGGTCGACCCGCTCCGCGCGGACTACCTGGGGCACACGTTCCTGGTCATGCCTCCGAGCACGCAGGGACCTGCGCAGCTCGCGCTCCTGATGATGTCAGAGGCGCACCCCGTGGCGAACATGGGGCACAACACCGCGGACTACCTCCATACGCTGATCGAGCTGAAGAAGCTCGCATTCGCGGACCGGGACCGCTGGGTGGCCGATCCCGAGCATGCTGATGTTCCCCTGGACCGGCTCCTCGACCCTACGTATCTGGCCGACCGAGCGGGCCTGGTGGATCCAGGTCGTGCAGCGCTCGACGTCGCTCCAGGGTTTGGTGACTCCCTCCGCGATCCGGCCGAGACCGACGACGGGGGGGACACCGTGTACCTCACGGCCGTGGATCGATGGGGCAATGCCGTGAGCTGGATCCAGAGCAACTTCGCCGGCTTCGGCTCCGGGTTGGTGGAGTCCACCACCGGCATCCTCCTGCACAACCGCGGTGCGCTCTATACGCTGCAGGACGGCCACCCCAACCAGGTTGCTCCGGCGAAGCGGCCCTACCACACCTTGAGCCCGATGATGGCGTTGGACGGTGAGGGGCGATTCGCGTTCACCCTGGGCACTCCCGGCGGAGACAGTCAGCCCCAATCACTCCTTCAGATCACGCACAACCTGCTGGTCTTCGGGATGACGCCGCAGGAGGCCATCGAAGCCGCCCGTTTCCGTTCATACGGGGGCACCCGCGTGTCGCTGGAGAATCGGGTCCCGCCCGATGTGTTGGAGGCGCTGGCTGAGCGTGGGCACGAGTTGACGCTCGTAGACGGGTGGACGGCCACCTTCGGCGGTGCCCAGATGATCTTCTTCGATCCCGCCACCGGCGTGCTCACCGCCGCGGCAGACCCCAGGCGAGAGGCCTATGCGCTGGCGTATTGAGCGCAGGCCGGGCCGGCGATTGGGCGCCGCTCAGGTCCGTTCGGCCCGGAGCGTGAGCATGCGGTAGCTGAACACGCCGCTTCGGAGCCCTTCCTGGAGCGCGTTTCCGCCGATCATGTTTCCGAAGAAGGGAACGTCCACCAGGCCCAACCTGGAGAAGCTCGGGGCCAGGATCCGGATGAGCTTGTCCCTGGGCCTGCCTAGCCGGACGAGGGGTGTGAGGTCGACGTCTGCGGTGACGGTCAGCGCCTCGCGGGAAGCGTGGTCGGCCACCTCGTCCGGGGTGCGGAGTGGCCCCAGGCGCCAGCCGCGGGAGAAGTCCTGGGCCAGGCGTCGTCCACGCTCGTCCACCTCCTCCGGCCCGCGAGCGAGGAAGTCGTCCACCAGAAGGACCACGCCTCCTGGACGAAGATGGGCAGCGGCCGAGCGGAAAAAGGCTGCCGCGTCCGAGGCGTGGGCGAAGGATTCCACCGCGAGCACCGCATCGGCGCGCAAGCTTTCGTGCCCGCCGGAGAGCTCGAGGGCCTGGAAATCACCGAGGTGAATGTGGGACCGGTCCGAGAGTCCCCGCTCGCGCATCAAGCGCTGCGCTATCTCTACCTGACGGGGGCTGATGGTCACTCCGTGCAATCGTGCGCGAGGAAATCGAAGAGCGAGATCGAGGAGCGTTCCTCCCACCCCGCACCCGAGGTCGAGGACGGTCGGAGCGTCCAACCCTTGGTCGGCGATGGCGTCGCCCAGCAGGGCGTTCACCGTCCTCTTTGCCTCTTCGGCGTTCCGAACACCCGGGGCCCAGAGCTCCCTGTGGATGGCGAGGGCGCCACGGCCGCCTCCGAAGCGAAGGAAACGGGTCGTGTTCCTGTCGTAGTAACGGGCGACGGAGTGATCGTTGGACATGGTGACTGATGTCGGTGCAGAGGGGCCCAGTGGCAAGTTGAGATTCGGGGTGATGCTCCTGGTCCAGCCGCCGGTGTTGTACCGCGTCCCCCGCTCTAGAGGTCGATGGTCGTTCCCAACCCCTTGGCCTCCGCTTCCCGTACGGCCCTTAGCCCAACAGCCACGTCCTGAACGGCGTTCCCCACGGACTTGAAATAGGTGATCTCGTCCCTGGACCGGCGCCCCTCAGCTCGACCGGAGAGAACCTCGCCGATGTCGGCGGCGATATGGTGTTCGCCGAAGAGGCCGTCCGCGATGGGGATGATGAGATCGCCGGCTTCCTCGAGCGCGGCATCTCGGGCATCGACCACGACCCGGGCATGCTGGAGAAGCTCGGCAGCGATCTCCTGCATGTCGGGCTTGAAGGAGCCCACGCCATTGATGTGCGTCCCCGGATCGACCGCGTCGGCGGGGAAGACCGGTGTCTTGCTCGTGGTGGCAGCGCAGATGACGTCGGCTCCGCTCACGGCCTCGGAAGGGTCGTCCACGGCCCGCGCGGCAACACCTTCGAGCTCCGCTGCGAGGGCCCTTGCAGACGCGCCACCACGCGACACGACGCGGACCTCGTCGATGGGCCGGACCGCGAGGACGGCCTCGATCTGAGCGCGGGCCTGACCTCCGGCTCCGAAGACCGTCAGGACGCGCGCATCGTCTCGGGCCAGGGCCCTCGTCGCCGCGCCGGATCCGGCACCCGTCCGAAGCGCCGTCAGGTACGTCCCGTCCATGATGGCGATGGGCACGCCGGTCTCCGGATCCAACATCAGCACGATCCCATGGATGGAAGCCAGGCCCCGTTCCTGATTCTGCTGGAAGAACGAGACGATCTTCGCGCCCATCGCGCCGCTGTCCATGAGGTATCCGGGCATGAACAAAGCGGTCCCCAGCGGCGCGTCCAGTCCGAGTCGAACCGGTGACTGGGCCCTCCCCCTGGAGAGTTCTTGATACGCCTCGGCCACGGCATCGATGGCCGTGGCCATGGGCACGGCGTCGACGACGTCCTGCCTGCTCAGGACTCTCAGGCGCACGGCTCAGTCCTCCTGCATGAACGGATAGCGGTAGTCCGTCGGGGGCACGAAGGTCTCCTTGATGCTCCGGGGAGAGACCCATCTCAGCAGATTCAGCGCCGAGCCGGCCTTGTCGTTCGTACCGCTCGCTCGGCTTCCCCCGAAGGGCTGCTGGCCCACCACGGCGCCGGTCGGCTTGTCGTTCACGTAGAAGTTGCCGGCGGCGTGTCGCAGGACACGCATGGCCCGGCGGGCCTCGTCCCGGTCGCCTGAGAACACCGCTCCTGTGAGACCATATGGAGATGTCCGGTCCACCAGCTCCAGGGTCTCCTCCCACTTGCCGTCGGGGTAGACATGGACGGTCACGACCGGCCCGAAGATCTCCTCGCACATGGTCTCGTAATCCGGCTGGTTGGCCTCGATGACGGTCGGACGTACGAACCACCCTTTGGAGCGATCGTACGTGCCGCCGGCGATCACGTCAGCGTGCTCGGAAGCGGCAGCACGATCGATGTAGCCGCTGATCTTGTCGAACGAGCCCTCGTGGATGACGGCACCCATGAAGTTCCGGAAGTCTGCGGGATCGCCCATGGCGATGCCGTCGGTTTCCCGGACGAGCGTCTCCCGGATATCGCCCCACATTCCCCTCGGCACGTAGACGCGGGACGCGGCGCTGCACTTCTGTCCCTGGTACTCGAAGGCACCCCGCAGGATGGCCGTGGTGACGGCCTCGGCGTCGGCGGATGGGTGAGCCGCGATGAAGTCTTTCCCACCCGTTTCACCGACCACGCGCGGATAGCTGCGGTATCCGGATATGCCATCGCCGATGCGCTTCCAGAGGTGCTGGAAAACCGTGGTGGAGCCGGTGAAGTGGAGCCCGGCGAAGTCCTCGTGGCCGATGAGCGCATCCGTGACGCCCGCGGGATCACCCGGGATGAAGTTGATCACCCCGGGGGGGAGGCCGGCTTCCTCGAAGAGCTTCATGACGAGGTAGCTGCTGTACATGGATGCCGTGGAGGGCTTCCAGAGGACCACGTTCCCCATGAGCGCCGCCGACATCGGCAGGTTCCCCGCGATAGCGGTGAAGTTGAAGGGAGTTACCGCGTAGACGAAACCCTCCAGCGGCCGGTACTCCGTCCGGTTCCACACGCCGGCGGACGAGCGCGGCTGTCCGGCGTAGATGTCCTCCGCGAACTGGACGTTGAAGCGGAGGAAGTCGATGAGCTCGCAGGCCGCGTCGATCTCCGCCTGGTGCGCGGTCTTGCTCTGACCGAGCATCGTGGCCGCGTTGAGGCGTTGGCGCCAAGGTCCGGCGAGTAGATCGGCAGCCCGCAGGACTATAGACGCCCGGTCCGCCCAGGGCGTGGTGGACCAAGCGTGCCAGGCCTCGCGCGAAGCTTCGATGGCCCTGGCGACTTCGCGATCTCCGGCTTTGTGCCAAACCGCCAATGTGCGGCTGTGGTCGTGTGGCGAGACAGCCCGCTCGGTGAGCCCCGTGCGCACCTCTTCGCCACCGATGATCAAAGGAATATCGACCGGTTCCATCCCCTCGTGGCGCGCTAGCTCCGCCTGGAGGGCGGTGCGCTCGGGGGATCCGGGGGCGTAGGCGTGGACCGGCTCGTTTTCCGGCCCGGGCACGATGATCCTTCCGTTCATGAGCGAAAGCCTCGGTGGACTCCACGTAGGCCGCGGGCGGGTCTGCTCGGCCCGCGGCGGGGCCTCACCGTACCCAGGGTCGGGGGAGGGTGTCAATTCGAGCTTGCGAATCCGGCAGAGGCCCGACATCCCGGCTGGTTGGCTGGACGTCAGGGACGAATGAGCGACCCTGCCCCGCCCGAGCGGTTGACGCCATGAGCCCTTGACGCATGTTCATGCGCTGACCGACGCTGAGGGCATCTGCCAAGCCCTGTGGCTTGCGCGGCAGGAGATGTTCTTCCTCGAGGGTCGCCGGGTGCACGACCTCCGGAGTCCGCACGCCCGTGATGCATGGCGAGATCGACACGAACCGCGTTCTGGGCCGGCAGCTCGTTTCGCCGTTCGGCACCCTGATCCCTTAGGATCAGAGTGGTCGGACCGGCGCCCGTCGCCGGTCCAGTACCGTGGGAACCGGAGGGCGCCCGGCCGCGTATCGCGCTTGGGCCCCCTTCACGTGCCCCGGCCCGTAGCCGTCGTTTGCAGCGCTTCCCCAACGTATCTGGAGCCCCCATGAGCAGAATCCCCACCGGACTCGTCACGATGGCCTCGTGGCTGGCTGTCGCAGCGGTCCCCGCAGTTGCCCAGCAGCGGACGCTCACCCCCGAGCAGGTCGCGGAGCGGGAGCGCGCGTATCAAGAAGAGCTGGCTTCACCCAACCCGCTGGAGCCCAGCCAGTCGCTCTGGATCGAGGAGCTCACGTGGCTCGAGGTGCGTGACCGGATCGCCGACGGGCACACGACGGCCATCATTCCCACGGGGGGGATCGAGCAGAACGGGCCCTACCTCGCGACCGGGAAGCACAACGTGATTCTCGAGGCCCTCTGCCCGGCCATCGCGGAGAAGCTGGGGAACGCCCTCTGCGCGCCCATCGTGCCCTTCGTTCCCGAAGGGGGCATCGACCCACCGTCGGGAGCGATGCGGTACCCCGGATCGATCACGGTTCGCGATGAGACGTATCAGGCGCTTCTCGAGGACATCGGAGGCAGCCTGGGTGTGCATGGCTTCACGGACGTCGTCTTCATCGGCGACAGCGGTGGAAATCAGCGGGGGATGGCCGATGCCGCCGCTGCGCTCAACGAGCGGTGGGCGGGGTCGGGCCGGACGGCGCACTTCGTGCGGGAGTTCTATTCTCCCGGGTGGGAGGAGACCGAGCGGTACACCGAGGAAGTCCTTGGCGTTGCCCAGACGGAGAGCGACGGATACCACGACGATATGTGGGTCACTGCCTTCATGGCCGTGGTCGACCCGGAGACCATCCGCTGGGATCAGCGCGTGGATGCGGGTCTGGCCTCGATCAACGGGGTGAGTCTCGTGCCACTCCAGCGCATCCTCGAGTTGGGAGAGCGGATCGTGGACTTCCGGTCGGAATTCACCGTGCGCCATATCCGGGAAGAGATTCAGGCGGCCTCGGGCCGTCGTTGACGACTCAACGCTCCGGGCCTCTGGGGGGTCGCTATGGGTGGTTTTCCTCCTGACCTTCAGAGGCCCGCCCGACTTTCCCGGCGGGGGCTGCCGGCCTAAACTGTACAAGCGTTGCGACTCGCCATCGCCTCGCGCTGAGCCCGAGCTCGGAGCCCATCGGAAGAATCAGACCAGTGCCCCGGTCGGCGCCCGGGAGCCTTCGGAGTAGTGGATGAGAAATTTCGTCGTGACCGCCGCCGTCGGGACGGCCATCCTGATTGGCGTCTCGGCTCCCGGCCCGGAGGGCCAGCCTTCCGAAATGGCTGGTCAGGGCACGGCCTTGGTCGAACGGTCCGGCGAGTTCGCCGCCATGGACGAGGTGGTGGACCGGTACTGTGTCCGCTGCCACAGTGAGCGGCGGTTGACCGGAAACCTTTCGCTGGAATCCTTCACCGTCACCGAGGCAGTGTCTCAGGCGGAGGTGGCGGAGCGGGTCATCAGGAAGCTCCGGGCGGACATGATGCCGCCCCCGGGCGCCAATCGCCCGGCTGGAGACACCCTGGTCGCTCTCGCGGAGACGCTCGAACAGACCATCGACCGGGCGGCGGCCGCCAACCCGCGGCCCGGAGACCGGCCCTTCCAGCGCCTGAACAGGGCAGAGTACGAGCAAGCGATCTCGGATCTGTTCGGTCTCCAGGTGGACGCTGGCCAGTGGCTCCCGCTCGACCAGATCAGCGCCAGCTTCGACAACGTCGCCGACGTGCAGGGATTCAGCGCGACGCTCATGGATGCCTACCTGAACGCGGCGAGTGAGATCTCCCGTCAGGTCCTGGGCAATCCAGATGCCACACCGGTGGAGACGACGTACCAGAACGAGCCCAACGTGTCCCAGCACGAATGGGACCGGGTGGAAGGCGCGCCGTACGGAACACGGGGGGGCATCAGCGTCCTGCATTCCTTCCCGGCAGACGGGAAGTATGTCGTGTCGCTGGGCTTCATCTCGGGATGGGGTGAGCGTTTCGACGACATCGACATCTCGGTCGAAGGTGAGCGGGTCGCGCTCCTCAAGTACCAGGGCTCGTCTTCGCGGCTCATCGACTTCCAGGGCCGGCTGGCGTACCCCGTGCGGACCGACTCCGTCTTCGTCCGTGCCGGGCAGCGCCGCCTCACCGCGGCGTTCATCCGGAAGCAGGATGGCCCCTATGAGGATCTGATCCGACCCAATGATTGGTCCCTCACCGGTACGGAGGCCAGCTACGGCACGACCTCGCTACCGCACATCCTGCAGATGACGGTCGAAGGCCCGTTCGATGCTTCGGGCGTTTCCGACACGGAAGCGAGGCAGCGGGTCTTCACTTGCCGGCCGGCGACTCCCGAGGAGGCCCGTCCGTGCGCCGAGGACATCATGACGCGGCTCGCGACGGCGGCGTACCGGCGCCCATTGGAGGAACGTGACGTCGACGGCCTGATGTACTTCTATGACGAGGGCGTGGCGGAGGGTGGATTCGAGAGGGGCGTCCGGGCGGCCATCGAGGCCATGCTCGTGAGCCCCCACTTCGTCTTCCGATTCGAGCGGACACCCGAAGGCGTGCAGCCCGGAGAGGTGTTCGAGATCGCCGATCTCGACCTCGCCTCACGACTCTCGTACTTCCTCTGGGGTACCGGCCCCGACGAGCGGCTCCGGCGCGTCGCCGCGGAAGGTGACCTGAACGATCCGGTTGCGTTGGAGCGCGAGGCGCTCCGGATGCTCCAGGACCCACGATCCGAGGCGCTTGCAACCCGATTCGCGTCGTTGTGGCTGCGACTGCAGGATCTGGAGCAGGTCAAGCCGGACGCCTTCTGGTTCCCGAACTACAACGATCAGATCGGCCGAGACATGCGTCGCGAGACCGAGCTGTTCTTCTCCAATCTGGTTCGTGAGGATCGGAGCCTGCTGGAGCTGATGGAGGCGGACTACACGTTCCTCAACGAGCGTTTGGCTCGCCATTACGGAATCGACGGAGTCGTGGGCGACGACTTCCGTCGCGTCACGTACCCCGACGACCGGCGACAGGGCATCCTGGGTCACGGCAGCATGCTGGTCCAGACGTCCTACGGGAACCGCACGTCACCGGTGCTCCGGGGTAAGTGGATCATGGAGGTGCTCCTCGGTACGCCACCACCGCCGCCGCCGCCGAACGTTCCCACGCTCGACGAGTCGACCGCGAGTGAGGACATTCCTGCGGGGCAGCTCACGACCGGCGATCGGCTCCGGATGCATCGAGCGAATCCCACGTGTAACTCGTGTCACCAGCTCATCGACCCGATCGGCATGGCGCTCGACAACTTCGACGTGACGGGACAGTGGAGGATGAGGGAGAATGGGGTGCCCCTGGACACTCAGGGGGAGTTCTACGACGGCTCGGAGATCTCGACCCCTGCGAGTCTCGTGGAGGTTCTCATGAGGCGCCCTGTTCCGTTCGTTCGGCACTTCGCGCAGAACCTCATGACTTACGCGCTGGGCCGCCGCGTCGACTATGCCGATCAGCCTGCTGTGCGTGCCATCGCGCAGTCGGCGGCGGAGAACGATTACCGCATGTCGTCTTTCGTGCTGGGGGTTGTGAAGAGTGACCAGTTCCGCCTCAAGCGCGCGCCCACGACCGACGTAGACAACGACTGACCGAGCCTTCAGGCCAGGAGATACAGCACCATGCATTTCATCACCGGAAAGCACATCGAGCGTCGGAGCTTCCTTCAGGGCATGGGCGCCATGCTCGGCCTTCCGATGCTGGACGCCATGATTCCGGCAGGCCGTGGTCGAGCTGGGGCCGCGGACGCGCCCACGCGCTTCGTCGCGATCGAAGAGGTCCACGGAGTCGCCGGGTGTAACAAATGGGGAGCAACGCAGAACCTGTTCGCACCGGAGCAGGTGGGCCGCGGCTACGAGCTCAAGTCGGACAACGTTCTGTCGTCGCTCTCGCAATATCAGGACTATCTCACGATCGTGAGCAACACCGACGTCCGCATGGCGGAAGCGTTCTCGCCCGAAGAGATCGGCGGGGACCACTTTCGCTCGAGCGCGGTCTTCCTGACCCAGTCGCACCCGAAGCAGACTCAGGGGTCGGACCTGCACGTGGGCGTGTCTCTCGACCAGGTCTACGCGCAGCGGTTCGGCCAGGACACTGTGCTTCCCTCCCTTCAGCTCTGCATCGAGCCGACCGACAAGGGCGGGGGCTGTGACTACAACTACTCGTGCTCGTACACGGACTCGATCAGCTGGGCGTCGCCCGACACGCCGTTGCCGCAGGTGCGCAATCCCCGGACGGTGTTCGACATGCTCTTCGGCGCCGGAGGAAGCGAGGCCGAGCGTATCGCGCGGCGGCGGGCCCACTCGAGCATCCTCGACTGGGTTCAGGGTGAGGTCGCTCATGTGAAGCGTGACCTCGGCGCTACCGATCGTCAGCGGGTCGATCGCTATCTGGACAGCGTCCGGGAGATCGAGCGCCGTATCCAGTTGGTCGAAGCCCGCAACAGCAGCGGCGAGGAGCGTGAGCTACCGGAGGCGCCCGCCGGCGTGCCGGATTCCTTCCGGGAGCACATGGAGCTCATGTTCGACCTCCAGGTGCTGGCGTTCGAGTCGGACACGACGCGTGTGGTCTCCTTCAAGACCGGTCGCGATGCGTCGAACCGGACCTTCCCGGAGAGCGGATCGGACAGCGGGTTCCATCCGGCGTCTCACCATGGCGACCGGGAGGAGCGGATCCTGGAGTTCAACAAGATCTCCCAGTATCGCGTGAGCATGCTCAACCACTTCGTCGAGCGCTTGAAGAACACTCCCTACGGTGACTCGAACCTGCTCGACCAGACTGTCGTCATGTGGGGTTCCCCGATGGGTGACGCGAATCTGCACAACCATCGCCGCTGCCCTCTCTTCTTCCTGGGACGCGGCAACGGTGCGCTTCAGGGGGGGATTCACTACAAGGCTCCCGACGGCACACCGATGGCCAACGTCTTCGTGAGCCTCATGCAGAACCTTGGATTCGGTGACGTCACCAGCTTCGGTGACAGCACCGGGGAGTTCCTGCTTTGATGCGCGCGACCCAGAAGCTTCTCGGCACGATGGTCCTGGCGGCCCTCGTGACCGCCGCTGGACCGCCGGAGGCTCCCATCGCGGATGCCGCGCAGCGCGGTGATCTCGAGGCCGTTCGCACGCTCGTGCGTGCGGGCGGCGACGTGAACGAGGCACAGGGCGACGGGATGACCGCTCTGCATTGGGCGGCGGACCGCGGAGATGCGGAGCTTGCGGGCGTCTTGCTCTTCGCTGGGGCCAACCCAGAGGCGGGGACTCGAATTGGGCGCTACACGCCGTTGCACCTGGCCGCCCGCCAGGCCCGCAGCGAGGTCGCTCTGCTTCTGCTCGAGTCGGGCGCCAATCCGATGGCGCGGACGACCAATAGCGGCGCGACGCCGTTGCACCTCGCTGCCGCCTCTGGTGACACGCGCATCATCTCGACCATGCTCGAGCGCGGTGCCGATCCGAGGACGAAAGAAGGCGCCTGGGGTCAGACGCCGCTCATCTTCGCGGCGTCGAACAACCGGGTTGATGCGATCCGGGTCTTGTTGGGGGCGGGTGCCGACCCGAACGAGGCCGCGCGCTCCGTCGACGTGGAGGAGTGGGACGCGGCCGACCGAGCCGCCGCGGCTCGACTCAGGGAGGCGCTCGACACGTTCCGGGAGCAGGAGGGGGGAGGTCCCGATTGGACGCCCACTCCGGCGCAGGTCCAGGCCGCTGTCGAGCTGTCGCGAGAGGTTCAGCGCAAGTGGCCGAACGTGGAGCTGCAGGTCGAAGAGTCCCCTGAGGAAGAACCCTCCGAGGAGGAGTCCTCAGAGGAAGCCGAGACGGATGAGGTCGACGCTTCGGAGGAAGACGCGGCTGAGAGCGAGGAGGAAGCCGAGGAAGAGCGCGCTCTCTCATACGCAGAGCAGGTGGATCAGTGGGGTGGTCTGACGCCGCTCCTGCACGCGGTCCGGCAGGGCCACACCTCGGCTGCGCTGGCGCTTCTGGAGGGCGGGGCGGATATCAACCAGACCAGCGGGGATCTCACGTCCCCGCTGCTGATGGCTACCATCAACGGACAGTGGGATCTTGCCAAGATCCTCCTGGAGCGGGGTGCGGACCCGAATCAGGCCAGCGTGGCCGGAGCCACCCCGCTTTACACAGTGCTGGAGCGCGAGTGGGAGCCGCGGGCGTCCTATGCGCACCCTGTGGAGCATCGCCGCCAGGAAACGACCCACATCGAGATGCTCCGGGTTCTTCTTGAAGCCGGTGCCGATCCCAATGCCCGGCTCAATCGCCATCTCTGGTACATGGAGTTCACGTTCAGCGTGCTCGGTGGGAGCGGCATCTATGTGAAGGGGGCTACCCCCTTCTGGCGGGCTGCCTACGCGCTCGACGTCGAAGCGATGCGTCTCTTGATGGCGCACGGCGCCGACCCGAGCATCCCGACCATGAAGGCGCCGGAGCGCCGTCGACGTGCGCCGGACGACCCGATGGAGGAGGAGGGGACCGAGGACGAGGAGCCCGAGCTGGATCCCTCCGGGCTCCCACCGGTGCCGACCAACGGTCCGGCCATGTTTCCGATCCACGCCGCTTCTGGGGTCGGCTATGGTCAGTCGTTCGCCGGGAACGCCCATCGGTACGTTGCCGACGGGTGGCTGGACGCCGTGAAGTTCCTGGTGGAGGAAGCGGGCGCGGACGTGAATCAGCGTGACCACAACGGTTACACTGCCGTCCATCATGCGGCTTCCCGGGGCGACAACGAAGCCATCCGCTATCTCGTGGAGCGTGGTGCCGACGTGACGTTGGTGAGCCGGTCTGGTCAGACCACGGCCGACATGGCGAACGGGCCGATCCAGCGGGTGCAGCCCTACCCCGCCACCATCGAGCTACTGGAGCAGCTGGGCGCGAAGAACAACAACAACTGCGTCTCTTGCTGAGCTGGCGTGGCTGACGTCGCTCGGCCGGTTTGCTGTTGAGCAGGGCCCGGGCGGGAGCCCGGGCCCTGCTGCTCGGGCCCTCGTACTGCCTTCTTCGGGCGGTCACGCCGCGCCGCAGAGCAGCGCCGCCCGCCACGTCCTGGCAGCGGTCCGGGTAGGCCCGTGTTGAGAAGTGCGCTGATCGCGCTGAGCGATTCGGAGCTTGCCCGGTATGCCGTGACCCACACTCCGCTCCGGGGGATGGCCGGGAGATTCGTGCCCGGTGAGAGCACGGACAGGCTCATTTCAGCGATCCGCGAGGCCAACGCTGAAGGGCTTACGGCCACCGCGAACTACCTCGGAGAGTCGGTGAGAACCGAGGCGGCCGCCCGTCAAGCCGGTGAGGTCTATGTCGACCTCATGGACCGTATCGCCGGAGAGGGCCTCGACGCCAACGTATCCCTCAAGTTCACGCAGCTGGGGCAGGCGATCTCCGAGGAATTGCTGGACGAGGCCCTGGCGCCGATTCTGGAACGTTCGAGGCGGGACGCGACGTTCGTTCGCTTCGACATGGAGTCGTCGGAGTACACTCAGCGCACCCTCGACGCCTTCGAGAAGCTCTGGGCGGAGGGCTGGCGGAACATCGGTGTCGTGCTTCAAGCCTATTTGCACCGTACGGCCGCGGACGTGGCTCGCATGAACCAGCTCGGCGCTCGCGTTCGCTTGTGTAAAGGGGCCTACGACGAGCCCCCGGCCATTGCATACCAGCACCGCGACGAAGTCGGGCGGAGCTTCCTGAAGCTGATGCGGGAGCTCGTTGATCACGGGAGGTACCCGGGGATCGCGACGCACGACGAGCGGCTGATCGACGGTACCGTTGCGCACGCTCAGAAGAACGGTGTCCCTGCCGAGCGATTCGAGTTCCAGATGCTTTACGGTGTTCGACGTGATCTTCAGAGGGCGCTCGTAAAGGACGGATGGAACGTCCGCGTGTACGTCCCTTTCGGCGAACAGTGGTACCCCTATCTCATGCGTAGGCTTGCGGAACGACCCACGAACCTTCTCTTCTTCGCGGGCAGCGTGGTGCGCGAGTCGCCGCTGGGCTTCCTGTGGGATGAGTGCGACCGAACCGACAGGAAGACACCATGAGCGAGACCGGATCGGATGGAAGCCAAGCCCCGACGACTCCGCCAGCACGCGGCGCAGTCCGTCCCAGCGGCGTCGGGGTGTTGAAGTTCGTCCTGCCGACGCTCGTCGGCATGTCCATGTTCCTGATCCCGATTCCCTCGGGAGAGAGCATCACGATTGGGATCGGGGTCTTGTCGGACCTCCTGACGGCCCTGCTGGGCAACGCGATCGTGCCCATCGGTGTCGCGGTGCTGTGCCTCTCCGTGGTGGCGAGCGTGGTTGCGCGGATCGCCAACCCCGCCTGGATGCGCTCCGAAGGGTGGGGCGAGATCTTCCACGTGGGCCCGTTCTGGTTCGGGCTCCGCGTCGTCGGAGCCGTGTTCGGCCTGATGACGATGTATGAAGTGGGGCCCGAGTTCATCCGCGGCGGCGCTACGGGTGGAGTGATTCTGAACGACCTCATTCCGGTGCTCCTGACCTTCTTCCTGTTTGCTCTGGCCATGCTTCCGTTCCTCACGGAGTTCGGCCTGATGGAGTTCATCGGGACCATCGTTCGGAAGCCGTTCCGGAAGATCTTCGGACTTCCCGGCAGAAGCGCCATCGATGCATCCGCTTCCTGGATGGGCGCAGCTCCCCTCGGTGTGCTCATCACCTATCAGCAGTACGAGCGAGGGTACTATTCGCAACGCGAGGCTTCGGTCATCGCCACGAACTTCTCCGTGGCTTCCATCGCGTTCAGCCTGCTCATCGCGGGCTTCATCAGCCTCGATCACATGTTCGTCCAGATGTACTTCACCGTGGTGGTGGCAGGCCTCATCGCGGCAGTCATCATGCCGCGCATTCCGCCGCTGTCTCGGAAGCCCGATGCTTACTACGAGCCCGTTGGCCAGCAGCTGGAGGAAGTGGATCGCCCGGCCGGCATCAGCGTGATGCAGCAGAGCATCGTCGCGGCCGTGGAGCGGGCGCAGGGCGCACCTGGGCCCCGCACGTTGGGTCGTGACGTGGCGCTGAGCATCGCCGACATCTTCTTCGGACTACTCCCGCTGGTCATGGCCATCGGGACGACGGCGCTGGCGGTGGCGGAGCACACGCCGATCTTCACGTGGATCTCCTATCCGATGGTGCCGGTCCTAGGCTGGCTGGGTCTGCCCGAGGCCGCGGCCGCCGCGCCGGCCACCCTCGTGGGTTTCGCCGACATGTTCCTCCCCGCCGTTCTCCTTACCGGTGTGGAGAGCGAGCTCACCCGGTTCGTCATCGGCTGCCTGTCGTTGACGCAGCTGATCTACATGTCCGAGATCGGTGTCCTGATCCTGAAGTCGAAGATCCCCCTCAGCTTTCTCGAGCTGGTGGTGATCTTCGCGCTCCGGACGGTCATCACGCTGCCCATCATCGCCCTGGTGGCTCACACGCTGTTCTACTGACACCTCCTCGGCTTCGTCCGACCAGGCATGGCCGATGGGCGGTCGGAAGCCGGGGTCCGGTGGAATGCCGTGCCCCGGAGCCGACGTCGGTTCACTGCATCGCGCGTACGACCTGGGCCACCCGGTCGAGGGCCGGTCGGACCTTCTCGGCCTCGTAGCCCACGGTGATGCGCAGATGCCCTTCAGTCCCCAGGAACACGCCGGGTGCCGTCAGGACGGAAGCCTCTTTCCTGATCCGCTCGGCCACCTCCAAAGAGGGGGCGTCCACGTGGTACCGGATGAACCCGATCGACGTGGCTCGCCGAGGACCCACGCTGAAAAGCCCGTCCTGCCCCGCGATCCAGGCATCGAGAACCTCATGTCCTTCCCGGCTGATCCGACGCTGGCGCTCGAGCAGGTCCGCTCGGTGATCCCCGGACAGGGCGCGGTCCGCCAGGTACATGCTCGGGGCGGCAGCGGCGATGACCTCGTACTCGTGCCTTCGCCAGAGATCCTCGATGAGCTCCTGCGCGCCTACCGCCCATCCGATGCGCAAACCTGATAGGCCGTATGCCTTGGAGAGAGATCCCGTGACCACAACCCGATCGTACATTCCCCGGAACGTCGGGGTCTCGGTACCGTCGAGCTCCGTCCCGTGATACACCTCGTCAGCATGGAGCCAGGCGCCCACGCGCTCACATGCGGCCACGATCCGCTGCATCTCGGCCTCGGATAGGACGCTCCCCGTAGGGTTGTTCGGGTTGACCACGGCCACCACCGAGACGTCGTCGTTCATGTGCGCGTCGAACGCCTCCCAGTCGACAGCCCATGATCGGTCGGGATCCAAGGGGACATCCAGGATGCGGCACCCCAGATTCTGGGCCAGGCCCGGAATCTGACGGTAACCGGGACTGAACCAGACCAGCGCGTCTCCGGGGTCCAGAAGGGTGGATGCCACGAGGTGATTGGCCTGGGCGGCACCGTGGGTCACGAGCACCTGGCCCGGTTCCGTGTCGGGGAAGAGGCCCGCGATCTTCGATCGAAGGCTTTCGAGGCCATTCACCTCGGGGTAGAACAAGTCGAGAGAGAGCAGGCCCTCACGCTCTTCGGGCAGAAGCCAGGAACCCACGTCCGTGCACTTCACCGAGCTGTCCGCCAGGTTCACGTCGACGGTGTGCTCATAAAGCGACTGATAGTGTTCCAGCTCGAACGGATGAAAGGTTGGCATGGTGCTTATGTTGAGGAGATGGAGACTACGGACGAGAACGTGAGTGTGGAGCTCGACCTCTGGGCGAGCCGGGTCGAGGATGCGCACCGCCGTATCCAGCCGATGGTGCTGCGCACAGAGACCCGGGCTGGCATGGGGGTCGTACCCGACTTCCAGGGGAAACTGACCTTCAAGCTGGAGCATCGCCAGACGACGGGCTCGTTCAAGCTGCGGGGGGCCGCCAGCCGGATCACGGCACTTACCCGTCGGGAGGCCGAGGCCGGGGTCGTGACATCCTCCATGGGGAACCATGGTGTCGCGGTGGCCTGGGCCGGGCTGGAGGCCGGTGTGCCGGTGGAGGTCTTCGTCTCGACCCATGTCACCGCCGACCGGGTGGCGCGCATGGAAGCTTTGGAGGCCCGAGTGCACCTGGTCGGAGACTCGGTCCTGGAGGCGGAGATGGCGGCACGAGCGGCCGCGGAGTCGGGCGACCGGGTCTACGTGTCACCCTACAACGACCCGTGGGTGGTGGCGGGGCAGGGCACCATCGGGCTGGAGCTTCTGGAAGACCTTCCCGATCTCGACGCCGTGTTCGTGGCGGTCGGTGGAGGGGGGTTGGTGGGCGGCGTCGGAGCCTGGCTGAGGGCTCGCGCCCCGCACGTGGAGGTAGTGGGTTGCTGGCCCGAGCACGCGCCTGCGCTTCACGAGTGCCTCTCCGCGGGCCGGATCATCGATGTGCCTGAGCGCCGCACGCTGTCGGAGAGCACGGCCGGGGGGATCGAGGAGGGTTCGATCACCTTCGAGCTGGCTCGTCGGGTCGTGGACCACCGGGTTCTGGTTTCCGAGGAGGAGATCCTGGATGCCATGCGGCGGCTGCATGCATCGGAAGGGTCGGAAGTCGAGGGAGCCGCCGGTGTGGCGCTCGCCGCGTTCCTCAAGGAGCGGTCGTCCTACCAGGGCAGGCACGTCGCTGTGGTTCTCTGTGGGGCAAACCTCTCCCCGTGGGTGCGGGCGCGGCTGGCGGACCGCTGAGCGTCGCAGCGATCCGCCGTCGTGGAGCCGCGCACCGGAGAGGTGCTCCTACTTCCCGTCGCGCTTCCGAAGAGCCAGCAGAGAGATGAACTCGAAGAGGACGTTGGCGGCCCCCATCGCGGTGATCTCCGCGTGGTCGTACATGGGGTAGACCTCCACCAGGTCACCGCCGACGAAGTCGATGCCCGTCATGCCGCGGACCAGCGAGAGACCCTCGTGGCTGGTGAACCCTTCGACCTCTGGCGTCCCCGTGCCTGGTGCGTATGCCGGATCCCAGGAGTCGATGTCGTAGGTGAGGAAGGTGGGCCCCTCAGCGCAGCGCGCGCGAATCCGCTTCACCACCTCCGGGATGCCGATCTCACGGACCTCCTGCATCGGGATGACTTCCATGCCCATCTCCGTGGACTGGTCGTAATCCTCATAGCCGTAGATGGAGCCCCGCAGCCCGACCTGGATCACCCGCTGGGGATCGATGATGCCCTCTTCGGTGGCCCGCCGGAACACCGTTCCGTGGTTGTATTTCTTCCCCCAGTGACCTTCCCAGGTATCGGGATGGGCATCCACCTGAACCAGGCCGAGGGGGCCGTGGCGCCTGCTCAGAGCCCTGAGCTCCGCCAGGGTGATGGAGTGGTCGCCGCCGAGCCCGATCGGAATGACGCCGGCGTCGATCACCGGGCGCAGGTCTGCCTCGATGCGCTCGTAGGACGCTTCGATATACCCCGGCACCACGCCCACGTCACCGTAGTCGACACCCGACAGGTGTTCGAACAAGTCGATGCCGTGGTAAGGGTTGAACGGCCGTAGCGTGGCGGAAGCGGCACGAATGGCTTGGGGACCGAATCGCGCGCCCACGCGGTAGGTGGTGCCGGTGTCGAACGGGATGCCGACGACCACGAAGTCGACGTTCTCGGTGGTCCGGACGTGCGGCAATCGCATGAACGTCCGGACCCCACCGAAGCGAGGACTTTCCATCGCATCGGGCGGCTGGTAGCGGGGCATTGGCGGGGCCTCCTGGTTGAAGGAAGTTCCACCGGACCCGGTCGCGAAAACGAGCTCGACGGAACGGGAGGCACTGAGGAGCGCGCGCCGGAGGAGCGGAAAAGCTAGACTGTTATGGTCGCCGGGCAACTCCGACGGAGCACCGCTCGGGGCGCCCACGGCACGCACGGAGACCCTCCGTCAGGCTCTCACCCCGAAGAAACGACATGAAGACCCATCGCCCCTTCCTTGGATTCCTGGTATTCGCCCTCGCAATAGCCGGCTGTGGCGGTGATGCGGAACCTGACCCTGCCGTCGAACAGGAAGGCGGGGAAGTCGCCGAGGACAGCCCCTACGCGCCCGAAGCCCCCAACACGGTGCACCGTCTGGTAAGGGAGATCGGGAGCGGGGTCTACACCTACGAGTGGGCTCGTCCGGAGGACCCGGTCACGACCGTGAGCATGTTCGTGGTGACGGACGAAGGGGTGTTGGTGGCGGACGGCCAGGGGAGCGTCGAAGAGACAGAGCAGCTCTTGACGGAGATCGCGGAGATCACGGACCAGCCCGTCACGCGCCTCGTCATCGCCACGGACCATGGAGATCATACCGGTGGGAACCTGGCTTTCCCCGAGTCCGTCGAGGTCTATGCGCATCCTTTTGCAGCGGAGGCGCTCGCGCCCGCGAATCCGGAGGACCCTTGGTTGGAGCCGGACCATCTCGTGAGTGACGTCCAGCGTTTGGAGCTCGGGGGGAGGACCATCGAGATCCGCTTCCTCGGGCGTGGACACACGGCAGGGGATCTGGTGGTATACCTCCCGGACGACGATATCCTGTTCATGAGCGAGGCACACCTGGATCGTGTCTTCCCGCTCATGATCACGGCCTTCCCTTCCGATTGGCTGGATCTCCTGGACCGCGCTGCCGAGATGGACGCGGAGGTTTACGTGGCGGGACACGGTGTCCGGGGCTCCATCGACTACAGTCGGGAGCAGCTCCTGGCACATCGGCAGGCCGTCGAGCAGGTGATCGAGGAGGTTCGTCGCCTGCGTGACTCCGGACTCGACGTGGACCAAGCCGTGGAGCAGGCCGACTTCGGCGAGCTCACACGGCTTTCTGACTACGTCTACCAGGCAGAGCGCGCGGTGCGGAGGGTTTGGGCGGAGCTTGCCGGCGAGTTGGAGGCGGCCCCCTGAGGTCCGGGACGAACCCGTCCCGCTTCGGGTAGCCTCCGCGCGTCGCCAGCAACCCGGGGGCGCCCCAGGGCGTCGCTTGACGGGCCCGACCGGGGCGCGTACGGTCGCGGCTCAGACCGTATCCAGCCACGCCTTCACCCGGACGGTGCCATGCCCCAGGTGCCCAGCACACCCCCGTCCCCCGCGGACGAGGAACTCAACCGCTACATCCGGACGCGTTACGCGCTCCTGGGAATCGACATCTCCGTCCTTCCCGAGGCTGACGAAGACGCGCCCATGGACCAGGAGAGGCTTTTGGCCAATGGGCGATCGATCCTGCGCGAGGACGTGGAGGCGGCGAACTTCCCCTTGGATCCGCAGCTCCATCTGCCGCAGCCGTTCCCGGCCCCGTTCACTGCTTGGGTCGAGGAGGAGGACCGATGAGCCCGGGGCTGTCCCGGCCGATGGGGGAGGACGCTGCGCAGCCCCCGCTCGATCAGGTCGTCTCGCGAAAGTGGTTTCTGAATCGGATGGCGTGGGTGTCCTCGGCGGCGGCAGCGGGGACGCTGCTCAGTCGTGTCCCCGCGGGAGCCAGCGCCCGTGGCCCGTCCTTGACGCCGGAGGCGTTCGGAGCCCCCGTACGGCTTCAGGACATCGGTGACCTCACCGAGCTCACCCTTTCGCAGTCGATGACGCTTATCCGGAACGGATCGGTGACTCCGGTAGAGCTGGTGGAAGCCCACGTGGCCCGCATCGAGGCGTACGACCACGCCTTCTACAAGGCGTATGCCGCTCGCCCCTCGAGGGAAGCGCTCGTCGCCGAGGCAGAGCGTGTGCCCGCCAACGGTCCCGACGCTCCCCTCCGCGGGATCGGGCTGGCGCCCAAGGACAACTTCTACACTGCGGATCTGCCGACCGAGGGGGGCTCCCTGGTATTCGAGGGTTTTCAGCCCGACTTCGATGGCACGGTCGTGTCGCTCATGCGCGCGGCGGGCGGCCTCATGTTGGGCAAGGCGCAGATGGGCAACCTGGCCGGAGGTCGGGCCCAGGTCTACGGAACAACGACCCCGACCACGCGCAACGCCTGGACTCCGAATGATGTGGAATACTCTCCCGGGGGCTCCTCGTCAGGGACGGCTACGGCCGTGGCGGCCCGAATGGCCGTGGCGGGTGTCGGGACCCAGACAGGCGGATCCGTGGTGGGGCCCAGCAACCGGCAGGGGCTCACTTGCATCAAGCCGACGTTTGGCCGGATCTCGCTGCATGGCGTCATTCCCTTGAGCTATACGCGAGACCACGCGGGCCCCATGGCCCGAAACGCTTTGGACACGGCGATCCTGCTCCAGGTTCTCGCCCAACCGGACCGCCTCGATCCACGCACGCTCGGCCTTCCGCCGGCGCCGAACTACGCTCTGGCGGCTACCCCGTTCGGTGGAGACAGGCCGCGGGTTCGCTGGCCTACGCGGATCGGTGTCTGGCCCGGCTATCTGTCTGACGAAGAGGACCGGGAGACGGAGCTCCGACGGGATCTTCTCAGGGAGCTGGAGCGAACGCCCGGGGTGTCCATCGTGGAGGAGGTGACGTTGCCGGACGATTTCGAGGAGCTCACCTCGAGTCCATTGGGCGGCTCACACGGTGATCCGACGGCCTTCTTCATCGAGCACCTTCGACGCGACGTGCGGCTGTTCGGGACTCGGCTTCCCAGGTTCCTCAACGGGATGCTGCAAAGCGCGGATACCTATGTCAGGGTGCAGCAGGCCCGCCAACTTCTGCTTGGTCGCATGCTCGATCAGCTCTTCAATCAGTGTGACGTCGTTCTTACTACGGGTACGGGACCCTTCGATGGTACGGGCTTGCCGGTGATGGGATTCCCCATCGGATTCGACACGGACGACGACACCGGGCGGCGTGTCCCCCGGGGTGCCACGTTGGCTGGGCGGCCGTTCGGTGAGGAGCGGCTGCTGGCGGTCGTGGCGGCCTACCAGGCGGTGACCGACTTCCATACCGAGCGGCCGGACGATCCCGTGGTCTGACAGGGCGTCGGGCGGCTAGGCGGTGGCGGGTCCCTGGCGGAGCGCTGCTTTGACCCTCTCCCTGAGATCCGCGGATCTGTACGGTTTCTGGATGAAGCCGGCCACGGCCGCATCGGGAGGAACGGCCTCCCCGGAGTAGCCGCTGGCTAGCAGCACGGGGATCAGATGCTGCCTCCTGCGCATCTCCGTCAGCGTGGCGAGTCCGTCCCGGTGTGGCATGGTCAGATCCAGAACCACCAGATCGATGTCCAGCGCATGATCATCGAGCAGCGCCAGAGCAGCGTTGCCGTCGACGGCCTGAAGGACTCGGTGCCCGTCGCTCTCAAGCATGCGGACAACGGTCTCCCGGACCATGGCCTCGTCGTCTACCACCAGGATCGTGGCGGGCCCGTCGTCGGCCGAGATCCGGCGGCCGGGCGCGTGCGCTGCTTCCAAGGCGGACGGCTCGGCCGCCGGGAGGGCGATCTGGAATCGAGTGCCGAGGCCTGCCTCCGTGTGAACCTGCAGGCCGCCGCTGTGACTACGTAGCACTCCGAGGACCGAGGACAGGCCCAACCCGCGGGCGGGGCCCTTGGAGGAATAGAATGGGTCGAAGATCCGGGTGACGTCTTCCGCGTCCAGCCCGATCCCATCGTCTTCGACCTCGACGACCGCGTAGGCCCCGTCTCGAAGATCATCTGCTCCGTAGGCACGATCGGTCCAGCTTGCGGAGAGATTCTTCGACTCCACGCGCACCAGAACCCGCCCCGATGCTCGATGCTCGAGGATCGCTTCGGACGCGTTCGTGACCAGGTTGAAGATCACTTGGCGAATCTGCACGTCATCAACGAGAGCGATCACCGGCTGATCCGGGACCTCCACGGCCAAGTCGACACTCTTAGGAAGGGACAGTGCCATGAAATGGCGCATCTCCTGAACTGAGGCTGCGAGGTCCACGGGAGCGAGAACCGCGGTCGTTTTCCCGGCGTAGGTCAGGAGCTGGCCGCAGAGCCCGGCCGCATGCTGCGACGCCTTGATGATCCCCTTGGCGTCGGCCCGGCCCTGGTCGTCGATTCCCGGCTGGCGGAGGAGCAGCTCCGCGTATCCTATGATACCGGCGAGGACGTTGTTGAAGTCGTGGGCTACGCCCCCTGCGAGGACGCCCAATCCTTCGAGCTTCTGGCTGTGCAGGATTCGCTCATGAAGCTGTCGCCGTTCCTCCTCCGATTTCACGCGCTGGGTGATATCGCGAAGCGACCAGACTCGACCCGGCTCGTTCGGCGAGCTCGGGAGGGGGAGCGACTCCGCCTCCACTACCCGGTCGTCTGCCAGGCGGACCTCCTCATGCGCAGTTCGATGGGCCGGGATCTCGGGGTTCAAGGCATCGGGGATGGTTCTGTCTTCTCCCTCCAACGCAGGCTGGACCTTCCCGAGAAAGGTTCTGACGTCGTCTCCCGGCCGAGCCTTCCAATCCTCTCCGAGGTCGAGCATCCGGAGGAATGCCGAGTTGACGTCGGTCACCCGGCCCTGGCTGTCGGCGACGAGGATCCCGTCCGTCGTGGCTTCCAGGACGGTGCGGAGCCGCCGCTCGCCGCTCTCCAGCTCCGTCTGGGCCAGTCTGCGCTCACGCACTACGGCGGTCGCGATCACCGTCGCGATGATGGACACCGCGGTGAAGCTCCACGTCAGAAAGAGCGTCTCGATGTTAGTCCCCGCGGAGAACGGACCTCGGGCGACAAGCGCTCCGACGATGGCCAGCGAGGTGGTGATGAGCCCGCCCAACGTGGCCACCAGCTGATCGCCACGCACCGCAGACAGGAGCAACACGGGAAGTGGGAGGAAGAAGAGCTCTGCGCGGAGGCTGTTGGCCGGAGCCAGGAAGGAGATCGACGCGGCCACGGCGATGACAGCCAGGTAGATCGCACCCTCGCCGAGCCGGGTGCGGGTAGCGGCCAAGCGGCCGCTCCAGACGATCAGGCTGACGGGAACAACCACGAGCATTCCCATGCCGTGGGTGAGCCACCACATCGGCCAGATCCGACCGAAGGCCGAGGGATTCGCGCCACCCGCGACGATCAACGAAGCCACACTCACCACCGCCGCCACCGCGGCGGCTAGGCCGCAAGCCAGCCCGACGAACAGAAGCACGTCGCGCACGGTTCCGAAGGCCCGATCGAAGCCGGCGTTCCGCAGGAGGCGCACGGCCACGGCGACCTCGCCCCCGTTGGCCACGCCGGTCGCCAGGACGTGACCGAGCGGTGCACCCTCCCAGAGTGTTACGGCCATCGCCCCCGCAACGACGCCCGGCCAAACCGGGAATGGGGCCAGCAGGGCAGCGGCCAACGCGATCCCCGAGCCGATCCAGAGCATCGTGCTGAGGTCCGGGCCTAGAGCTGCCCCGAAAGCCAGGGTCGCCGTCCCGGCCGCCGCATATGCGATGGCGAGTGCGATATTCGTGTTGACCGCGCTAAGGTTCATGAGCTGGACGCGATGGAGCGGTGGAGGCGTGTCCGTAACCGGCACGCTACCGCGTACCCGGGGGCGGGGAAAGCGTTTGATCAGCGCCCCCAACGGAAAGCTGTTCTGTTAGCTTGCCACCTGACCGTCACCAAGGGTGAAGAGGAGGACACGGCTTGACCGCAAGCGGCGTTTTGGGGGAGGGAGCGGACGCGTCGTCCGTGGTGGACGGGTACCGCCGAAGGTGGAGGCATCATGAGGAATCGCGTGCCCGCGCCGCGGAGCGGTCGCGCCGGCTGTCGTCGATCCGGGGTGCCACCTTCTTGGCTGGAGTCGGCGCTCTCATCGGCGTCGAGTTCTTCGAGGGAGGCGCAGAGAATCTCGCTCTCGCCGTGCTCGCGGCCGTGGTCGTGACTTTTGTCTGGCTGGTCGCGGTGCACCGCAGGGTCCGTCGGGAGGAGCGGTGGTCCGAAGCGCTCGGGTTGGTGGCCCGAGAGGGGATCCTGCGTGGGGAGCGACGGTGGGCGGAGCTCGAGGAGGCGCTTCCACTCGAGGAACGATCGATGCCCGAGGTCCCCCGCGAGCATCCGTACGCTCAGGATCTGGACGTAGTGGGACGAGCGTCGCTCTGGCGTCTGCTGGGACCGCTGACGTCCCGCGGAGCGAGGCAGAAGCTGCGTGCCTGGCTGTTGGAGCCGGCGACGCCGGGAGGGGCCAGGGCTCGTCAGGAGGCGGTCCGGGAGCTCGCTCCCCTGGTGGAGCTTCGCTCGGAGCTCGCCGCATTGGGCCGTCGAGAGCTCCGGGATGCCTCGGGTGAGTGGGGTCGGTTCCTCATGTGGATCGACCAAGTGGCTCCGCAGCGGGGGAAGAGCTGGGACGTAGCAGGGTTCGCCTTGCCGTTGGCCCTCCTCGGGACCGTGGTCGCCGACGTGGCCCTGGGGGCGGGCCCGTGGTGGCTCCTGGTGGCCATACCGCAGCTCTGGGCGGCTCGGCATGTCACGAGGAGCGCGCTTCCGGCGTTCGAGGCGGTCGCCTCTGCGGCGGCACCGGCTCGCGCCGCCGTTCCGCAGATGCGGCTGCTGGACGAAACCACCTGGGAGGGTGAGCGGCTGAGGTCGGTGCGGGCCGCCCTCGGGCACGGGAAGGACGCGGCGCATCGTCGGCTCGGGGCGCTGCTGCGCTTCGTGGACACGGTGGAGAGCCGGCGGAACATCGTCTACGCCAGCCTTGGCCCGCTCCTGCTCCTCGACTTCCACCTACTTCGCGCCCTGGAGCGGTGGCGCGATCGGCACGGACACGCGGTGCGGGATTGGCTCGATGCCAGCTTCGAGTGGGAAGGTCTGGCTGGCTTGGCCACGCTGGCCCACGACCACCCGGAGTGGAGCTACCCGGAGCTGGCGCCCCCGGGAGCTGGTCGTGTCGACGCACGGGCCCTCGGTCATCCGCTGCTCCCGCCCGAGACCTGCGTGCGAAACGACGTCTCCCTGGGGCCCGCGGGTACCTTCCTCCTCGTCACCGGGTCCAACATGTCCGGGAAAAGCACGCTTCTGCGCTCGTTGGGTTTGAACGTCGCCCTGGCGGGAGCCGGCGCGCCGGTGTGTGCCGAGCAACTGGTGACGCCGTGCATGCGTGTCTTCACCTGCATGAGGATCGACGACTCCCTGGAGGAGGGGGTGTCCCTCTTCATGGCAGAGCTCCTACGTATCCGTGCCGTGGTCGACGCGGCGCGTGACCGGGACCCCGAGGCGCGCCCGGTCCTGTACCTGTTGGACGAGATGCTCCATGGAACCAACACCGCGGAGCGGCGGGTGGCCGCCCGAGGCGTCCTGAGGCACCTTCTCGATGCAGGGGCGCTGGGCGCGGTGAGCACGCACGACCTCGGCCTTGCGGAGGTCGCGGGCCTAAGGGAAGCTGCGGTACCGGTGTACTTCCGGGAGCACGTGGAGAGAGATGGAGCGGATGGACGGCCACGCATCTCCTTCGACTACCGCATGCGTCCGGGAATCGCCACGACACGGAACGCGCTGAAGCTCCTCGAAGCCGTGGGCCTGTCTGTGCCGGAGGGTCTGGGGGCTGAGGAGGCTGCGGTCCAGGGGAAGACGCCGAAGCGAAGTGATCCGTCAACCGGCTCCGGTCGTCCTACCGAAGATTCTCGTTGAAGAAGGCGATGGTGCGCTCCTGCGCCAAGGCCGCCGCTGCTTCGTCGTATCGCGGCGTCGTGTCGTTGTGGAATCCGTGGTTTACGCCCTCGTACATATGCATGACGTAGCGCTTGCCGTTGGCTTCCAAAGCGTCACGATACGCGGGCCAACCCGCGTTCACCCGCTCATCGAGCCCGGCGTAGTGGATCATGAGCGGAGCCTGGATCCGCGGTACGTCCGCCGCTGTGGGCTGCGTGCCATAGAAGGGCACCCCGGCTCCAAGCTCCGGCATGCGCACGGCCAGCATGTTCACCACCCAACCGCCGAAGCAGAATCCCACGGCGCCGACTCGTCCGGTAGATTCGGCGTGGGAGCTGAGGAAACGAACCCCCGCCTCGAAATCCGCCACCATGGTGTCGCGATCGAGGCGCCGCTGCATCTCACGACCCTCGTCATCACTGCCGGGATAGCCTCCCAGAGGCGTAAGGGCGTCCGGCCCGAGGGCCAGGAACCCGGCGGCGCCCATGCGGCGAACGACGTCTTCGATATAGGGGTTCAGGCCGCGATTCTCGTGGATCACGAGGACCGCGGGATGCCGACCCCCGGACGAGGGGCGCGCCATGTACCCGCGAATGGTGCCGGATCCACTCGGTGACGGGTACTCCACGTACTGCATCCGGACGGACGGGTCATCTTTCGACACCTGACGCGCCCACGCATAGCGCGGCTTGAGTGCCTCCAGCATGCCAAGGGCCGTGAGCCCACCCACGGCGAACTTGCGGGCGCCATCCAAGAACGCACGGCGGTCGATCAGGCCGTGCACGTACTCGTCGAAGAGGTCCAGGACTTCGCGGGGGAACTCGTCTGCTCGCTTCCGGCGGTCGGTCATTCGGTGACTCCTGCGGGTGGGGGATGTACCTCGAGCCAGCGTGCGCGAACGGGCGGCCCCGGGCAAGGGCGCGCGCTGATGACGGGTGGAAGACGCGGCACCGATCTCTTCACGGGCTCGGGCGCGGGGCGTGCAAAGCTTCTCCCGGCGCCTGGACGGGGAAGAGTTGAGTGGATACACAAACCACTGTATAGTAACCACTTACGTTCCAGGTCGGCAGGCGCCCTTGGGAGGCGCCCACCGGATTAGGAACCCGAGCTTCGAGCCTATGACACCCTTCCTGACGCAGGAATTTCTTGGAAACCCGGTCCGAGCGTGGCTGTCCGCAATCGGCGCGTCGGCGGCGACTTGGCTGGTCCTGAAGCTCGTGGCCGGTGTGTTGGTAAGGCGTCTTTCAGGCCTGGCGGGCAAGACCCGCACCACGTGGGACGACGTCATCATATACGCGCTGCACCACACGAGAGGCGCGGTTCTGGTCCTCGTGGCCGTGTACGCAGGGAGCCTCGTATTGGAGCTGCCTGCGCGGGCGGTGGACCTGCTGGCGCACTTGGCGGTCATCGCCCTACTCATCCAAATCGGAATCTGGCTGAGCGCTGGTGTTCGAAGGTGGGTCGAGCTGAGCCGTGAGCAGCGGGCCCCGGACGATGCGGCCGCGGTGATGACGACGAACGTCGTCGGAATCGTGTTTCGTATCGCCCTGTGGTCCATGGTCCTCCTGCTGGGCTTGGACAACCTGGGGGTGGACGTCACGGCCCTGGTGGCCGGATTGGGGGTCGGAGGAATCGCGGTGGCGTTGGCGGCGCAAAGTATCCTGGGTGACCTGTTTGCGTCTGTATCCATCGTGCTCGATCGCCCATTCGTTCTCGGAGATTCCCTTGCCGTGGACGACCTCGTCGGCCGCGTCGAAGAGATCGGACTCAAGACCACTCGGCTACGGAGCGTTTCCGGTGAACAGCTCGTGTTCTCGAACACCGATTTGCTGAATAGCCGGATCCGGAACTACGGCCGCATGTTCGAGCGCCGCGTGGTCTTGGAGCTCGGGGTCACCTATCACACCTCACACGCCCACCTCCAGGAAATCCCCGGCATGGTCAAGACCTTCGTCGAGGAGCACGGAGATCGGGTGCGATTCGAGAGGGCCCATTTCGCTCGTTACGGTGACACCGCCCTGATTTTCGAGACTGTCTACTACGTGCTCAGCTCCGACTACAAGGAGCACATGGACATCCAGCAGGCCATCAACCTTGCGATTCACCAACACTTCGAGGACGCGGGGATCGAGTTTGCTTATCCGACTCAAACCCTGTTTGTGCAACGTTCGGATACCTCTTGACCTATCGTAGGGCGCGGTACGGCGCCGGAGCGTCCGGAACCCACGGGACGACCTCATGAGGGCCCGCGGGGTAAACACCCCATGATACGGCCCGGCGTCTTGACCCGAGCGGGCGTGGCAGCCATCACTCGAAGAGTGCGGGCACCCTCATCCCTTCCTGGAGGACTTCAGGTGAGATCCCTGCGATGGAGCATTGCATGGCTGGCTTTGGCGCCGGCCGTTCTCGTGGCGCAGTCGTCCGCGGACGTCATAGAGAGCATGCTCGAGGCGTATGAGGAAAGCATCGCCTCGGTGGACAACTACCTGGTCGTCCAGGAAGTCATGGGCGTCGAGTCGGAGATGTATTTCGAGAAGGAGCTGGTCGAGGGCCGGCCGGTGTTCCAGCTTCGGAGCACCGCTACCGGAGGGCTCTCCAGCGGCGTGGACGAGGACTTCGGATACGGTGACGTGTATGCGGTGGGCCCCGAGCTGGCCGAGCACAGTCGCTACGGGGGCACGGAGACGGTGGAGGGGGCGGAGACGCACGTCCTGATTCTTGACGACCTGCAGGCGCTCGATCTCGTGCCTGAAACCGGGCCGGACGGGGCCGACTTCCAGCCGCGGACCGGACGCATTCTGGTCGACGCGAGTCGCTGGGTGCCCCGCCGCATGGAGTTCACCGGAGATCTGGACACGGGGAGTGGCGCGGTAGAGGTCACCAGTGTCATCGAGCTGCTCGACTACAGTGACGCCGGTGGCATGTTCATGCCGTATCGCACCGTCGTGCGCATGGAAGGGCTCCGCGACGCGCTCGACCCGGCCATGCTGGCCGAGCTGGAAGAGATGCGACGTCAGCTCGAGGCGCTTCCCGAGGATCAGCGCGCGATGATGGAGCAGATGTTCGGCAGCCAGATGGAAGAGATGGAGGCGATGCTGGGCTCACCGGACGGCGCCATGACCGTGGAGATGCGTGTCCTCGAGGTGCGAGTGAACGAAGGCCCGCCCCGCTGAGACGCCGCGGGTCGGCCGGCCGTTCGACGCTTTCGTGTCGGGAGGCACCCGTAGGGACATCTACGGACCTGGAAAACGGGGCATTCCCCAATTGTGATCGACTGCGCAAGCACTGATCTTTATTGCAGTTATGATCGATCTCAATCCACACGCCAGCGCGAACTTCGTCCGGCTCCGCAGACTGCGCCGAACGCCGGCCACGAGACGACTCGTACGAGAGGAGATCCTCTCGCCCGAGCGGTTCGTGTTGCCCCTGTTCGTCACTGAGGTCGAGAAGGAACCCACCGAGGTGGCGTCGATGCCGGGGGTGTTCCGGTGGCCCGTGGACCGGGTGGCCGAGCCTGCGAGGCAGGCCGTGGAGGCCGATCTGGGCGGTATCCTCCTCTTCGGGATTCCGTCTGAGAAGGATGCGCACGGAACCCAGGCTTCGGCCGAGGACGCCGTGGTCCAGCGCGCGATTCGTGGTCTACGCGACAGCGGGTACGAAGGACTCGTCATCGCGGACGTCTGTTTGTGCGAGTACACCGATCACGGTCATTGTGGGCTTCTCGGCGACGAAGGCCAGGTGTTGAACGACGCCTCGCTGGATCGTCTCGCTGAGACCGCGGTGTCCCTTGCTCGGGCCGGGGCCGACGTGCTCGCGCCCTCGGCCATGATGGATGGCCAGGTAGCCTCGATCCGGCGGTCGCTGGACGAGCATGGATTCGATCACCTACCCATCCTCTCGTACTCGGCCAAATACGCGTCGTCCTACTACGGCCCCTTTCGCGATGCCGCGGACGGCGCCCCCGCCTTCGGGGATCGCAAGAGCCATCAGATGGACCCGGCAAATGGCCGCGAGGCCCTCCGCGAGCACCGGGCGGATGTGGAGGAGGGGGCGGACATCCTCATGGTCAAGCCCGGGCTCGCGTACCTGGACGTCGTGCGGAGCACCCGCGACGCATTCCCGGAGATGCCTCTGGCAGTCTACAACGTGAGCGGGGAGTACAGCATGGTGAAAGCCGCCGCGAATCGGGGGTGGGTGGACGAACGGAAGGTGGTGCTCGAGACGCTCGTCGCTTTCCGGAGGGCCGGTGCGGACATCGTCATCACGTATCACGCGCTCGACGCCGCTCGGTGGCTGAGGAGCGACGGATGACGTGGGTCGGCGTCTCCTTCGCAGACCGGCTCCGTGCCGAGGTGGGCACCATGGGAGAGCCCGCGGGACCCCGGGGCTGAAGGGGATTTTGGGAGCCATGGAGCTTTTCGTCGTCGGCACTAGCCAGTCCGTGGCCCCCACGCGGGTTCGCGAGCGCATGCATGTGGACCTTGACGAGGTCTATGCCGCGCTCGGCTCGCTCCTCACCGAGAGGGGCATCCTCGAAGAGGCCATCCCGCTGGCGACCTGTGGGCGTCTCGAGCTCTACTGCGTATCCGAAGAGCCCGATCGGGCCCTGAAGGTACTGGTCCGCCTCCTGGCGCGACGCACGGGTGTCCGGAGTGACGAGCTCCGTCCGCACATCTACGCGCTCCGCGGAACGACCGCCGTCAGGCATCTGTTCCGGGTCGCCTCGGGGCTCGATTCGGTGGTTCACGGCGAAGCTCAGATCCTTGGACAGGTACGTGAGGCGGCGCACCATCCGTTGGCCATGACGAGCAAGGGACCCGTCCTGCACCGGATGTTCGAGATGGGCCTCCAGACCGGTAAGAAGGTGCGGACGCAGACGGATATTGGGCGTGGTGCGGCTTCGCTTGCCAGCGCTTCGCTCAAGATGGTCGAGCGCGAGATGGGGCCTCTGGGCGAGGCGCGGGCGCTGGTCATCGGCGCCGGTGAGACTGGTGCTCTCATGGCGCGACTCCTCCAAAAGGCCGGCGTGGGGTCTCTCGTGGTGGCGAACCGAACCACGGACACGGCGCATCAGGTTGCCAGGCCCCTGGGCGGCACCGGCGCCGGACTCGATCGACTTCCGGAGCTCCTGGCGGAGGCAGATCTCGTAGTGGGGGCCGTCACCGCCGGCGAGTGGCTCGTCACTACCGACATGATGCGGGAGCTCGTGACGTCGCGAGGCCGGAGGGAGTTGCGCTTCCTGGATCTTGCACACCCTCGGAACTTCGACCCGGCCCTGGCCGAGATCGACGGGGTCACGCTTCTAGATCTGGATCATGTCTTCCGGCGTGTGGAAGAAGCTCGGGCCGCTCGGGCCGCGCAGGTGCCGCGCGCGGAGCAGATCGTCCGGGAGCAGGCGGAGCGGTTCGCTCAATGGCTCCGATCGCGACGGGGCGTCGATGTCCTGAAAGCCGTCCGCCGCCAGGTCCTCGAGCTCGCTCGCGCGGAGGCCGAGCGCTTCGGCCAGGGTCGGTCTGAGGAGGAGCGTGAGCAGATGCGGCTTTTGGCGCGCTCGCTCGCCCGCACGATTCTCCACACGCCTACCGTCGCGTTGCGCGAGGCGGACCCCGAGAGCCCCGAGGGCCGATTCCTCCTGGAGACGGCTCCCGCGCTTTTCGGTGTCGAGCCTGGCGGCACGGACGGGCACCCGGAGTCGAATTGAGCAATTTGAGGCTGGGCACGAGGGGCTCCCGCCTGGCCCTGACGCAGTCGCGTTGGGTGGCCGATCGACTCCAGAGCACACATCCCGGGTTGGACGTGGAGCTCGTGGAGATCACGACCTCGGGAGACCGCATTCGCGACGTGCCGCTCGGGCCCGAGCACGGGCAGGCGTTTTTCACCAAGGAGATCGAGGATGCGTTGTTGGACGGACGCATCGATCTCGCCGTCCATTCCTGCAAGGACCTTGCGACGGCGATGCATCCCGGGCTTACGCTCGGAGCTATTCCGGAACGTGAGGATCCACGCGATGTCCTGGTGAGCCGACACGGCGGCCTGTCCGACCTGCCTGACAGGTCTTCGATCGGGACCTCGAGCCCCCGTCGGAAGGGATTCCTCCGTGCCGCCAGGCCCGACCTCGAGCTGCGAGATCAGCGGGGTAACGTTCCCACCAGGCTCCGGGCTGCCGACGAAGGTGACGTGGACGCGGTTGTCCTGGCGGCGGCAGGGCTTGTCAGGCTGGGCCTGTCCGATCGGGTCACCGAGTACCTCGAGCCAACCGTGATGCTCCCGGCCGCGGCTCAGGGGGCTCTGGCCCTTCAGGTCCGCGGGGACGACCGGCTCCTTCGCGAGCTTACGACCTCTCTCGACCATGGTCCGACCCGGAGAGCGGTTGAGGCCGAGCGGGCCCTTCTCAGGCGGTTGGAGGCGGGCTGCCAGGCACCCGTGGGTGGATTGGGTCGGGTGGACGAGGACGGTGTGCTGACCTTGGCCGGCGCCGTGGTGGGGCCCGCCGGAGTGGTTTGGGACGAACAGCGGCAGGTGGCGCCGGGACATCCCGAAGCGCTGGGCTCTGCGGTGGCGGAAAAGTTGCTCCAGCGACTCGGACTCGCCTCCCTGCGCGGGGTGGGGTGGGCGGGTCCGCCGCCCAGGGTGTCGGAACGTCCAACATGAGCCGGCTCTCCGGCCAGGTGGTGGCCACCACCCGGGACGGTTCGCCGGAAGATCCCCTGACGAGGAAGTTGGAGGCCGAGGGCGCACGTGTGGTGTTGTGGCCCACGCTCTCGTTCGGGCGTCCGGAGGACGGGGCACCGCTTCGGCGCGCCCGGCAGGCACTGGCATCGGGCGGATACGATTGGGTGGTTGTGACGAGCGCCCGTGCCGTAGACCCCCTGGGTCCGCCTCCGGCCACCGAACGGACGCGCGTCGCCGCGGTCGGCGCGGCCACCGCGGCAGAGCTCGAGCGTCGCGGTTGGCCGGTGGACGTAGTGGGAGACCGTGACGCCGGAGGGTTGGTCGAAATCTTGCGCCGACGCGCTCCCATGAAAGACCGACGTGTCTTGTTCCCCGCGGCTTCGCTGGCCGGAGAGACCCTGGAAGAAGGGTTGCGGGCCATGGGGGCCCGGGTAGACCGGGTGGAGGCCTATCGAACGATCTCCACCCCACCGGACGGCCTGAGGGTCCGTGCGGACCTGAAGCGCGGCGTCGGGGCTGTGGCCTTCGCCAGCCCGTCGGCCGTGGAGACCCTGGTGGCGGCGCTATCACCGGATTGGCCTGGGCCGTTCGACCAACTTGGCGTGGCGGCCATCGGCCCTGCCACGGCGGCGGCTCTGGAGAAATCAGGTGTTTCGAGAGAACAAATCGCTGTGGCGGATCCACCGAGCCTCGACGGGCTCGTGGATGCCTGCGTGGCGAGCATCAGGCAGACAAACCCGGGAGCACGATGAGCGCGACGGACCAAAGAGACGACGGCAGAAGCGAGGAACTCCTTCATCGGGCCAGAAGGACGATTCCCGGCGGCGTGAACAGCCCCGTCCGCGCCTTCAAGGGGGTTGGCGGCACACCCCGCTTCGTGCGCTCCGCGAGGGGCGCGTACCTGGAGGACGTGGACGGGCGCGAGCTCCTCGACTACATCGGGTCGTGGGGTGTCATGGTGCTCGGGCACGCCCACCCTGCTGTCCGTCGAGCTCTCGCCTCGGCCGTGGAGCGCGGGACCTCGTTCGGAACCCCAACTGAGGGGGAGATCGAGCTCGCCGAAGCGATCGTTGCAGCGGTTCCCGGCGTGGAGGTGGTCCGGCTCGTCAACTCGGGGACGGAGGCGACCATGAGCGCGATCCGTCTCGCACGTGCGGCAACGGGTCGTGACCGCATCGTGAAGTTCCGGGGCGGGTACCATGGGCATGGTGACGCGTTCCTCGTGGAGGCAGGATCCGGAGCGGCGACTTTGGGCGTTCCGTCGAGTCCTGGCGTCACCGCGAGCACGGCCTCGAACTCGCTGGTGGCCGAGTTCAATGACCTCGACTCTGTTCGGGCCCTATTCGACACGCAGGGCGACGAGATTGCCGGCGTCATCGTGGAGCCCGTGTCGGGCAACATGGGCTGCATCCCGCCGGAGAAGGGCTTCCTGGAGGGCCTCAGGGCGCTTACCAAAGCTCGTGGAGCGCTTCTCATCTTCGACGAGGTGATGACGGGCTTCCGTGTGGCGCATGCCGGAGCTCAGGGTCGCTACGGTGTCGTCCCCGACCTCACGACGCTGGGCAAGGTCATTGGAGGCGGTCTACCGGTCGGCGCTTACGGGGGTCGTGAGGACCTCATGCGCATGATCGCTCCGGACGGACCGGTCTATCAGGCCGGTACGCTGTCCGGGAACCCCCTCGCCGTCGCGGCAGGTCTGACCACACTCCAGTATCTGGAGGAGGAGCCTGGAGTCTACGAGCACCTCGAGCGGCTCGGCAGCATGTTCGACGAAGGCTTCGACAGCCTGTCCAAGCGCTTGGAGGTCTCCGTCCGGTGGAATCGTGCCGGCGGCATGGGGTCGCTCTTTTTCAGCGAAGACCCTGTGGTGGATTGGCCTACGGCCTCGGCTTCGAACCGCGAACGGTTCAACCGCTTCTTCCACGGGATGCTGGAGCGGGGGATCCACCTTCCGCCCAGCCCCTTCGAGGCATGGTTCTGGTCTTATGCACATACGCCCGACGATGTGGAGCGGACGCTGCATGTCGCGGAGGAGGTCCTGAGAGAGGAGGTGGCGCATGCCTGACGGCAAGACGCTCTTCGAACGCGCGTGCCGCGGTGAACGCGGCCCACACGTGCCGGTTTGGGTCATGCGCCAGGCGGGCCGGTATCTGCCCGAATACCGGGCGCTTCGGAAGAAGGTCGATTTCCTCACCGCGACGAAGACTCCGGACCTGGCAGCGGAGATCACCCTGCAGCCCATCAGGCGATTCCCCCTGGACGCGGCCATCCTCTTCGCCGACATCATGACGCCCCTCGAGGGAATGGGTGTCGCCATGGACTTCAATCCGGGGCCGATCATCGAGACACCGGTGAGAAGCCCTGAGGACGTTGGTCGGCTGCGTCCCCTCGATCCGGATGAGGGCACACCGTTCGTCTTGGAGGCGCTGAGACTGGTGCGCTCCGACCTGGACGACACGCGGGCGCTCATCGCCTTCGCGGGTGCGCCCTTCACGCTCTTCTGCTACCTGGTGGAAGGCGGCGGCTCCAAGGACTTCATGGAAGCTCGGAGCTTCCTCAGGTCGGAGCCCGATGCCGCGGGGCGGCTTCTGGACCTCTTGGGCACGAGCATGGAGCGGTACCTCATAGCCCAGGCCGAGGCCGGCGCCGACGCCCTCATGCTGTTTGACTCCTGGGTTGGCCTTCTGGCGCCCGACACCTATCGACGCTTCGCGCTCCCCGTCCTGAGCCGGACGGTGGCTCACGTGCGGGAGGCCGTGGATCGGCCGATCATCTACTTCGCGAACGGCGGGGCGACGCTTATCGAGGCTGCGACGGAGGTCGGCGCAGAAGTGCTCGGTGTCGACTGGACCCTCCCTCTGTCCCACGCCGTGGAACGGATCGGGCCCGGAGCCGTGGTGCAGGGCAACCTCGATCCCGCGGCTCTCTTCGCCCCCCGTTCAGAGTTGGGGCAGGCCATCGATACCGTTTTGGAAGAAGGTCGGGGGGCCGCCGCACACATTTTCAACCTTGGCCACGGGATTCACCGGACGACTGATCCGGATCGTGTGGCGTTCCTCGTGGACCGGGTCCACGAGACCTCCGAGCGTCTGCACAGGGGAGATTCCGAAGCCACGGAGGACAAATCATGAATTCGTCGAGCGATAAGATCGGAGTTCTGGTGATCAACTTCGGTGAACCGGATGAGCCGGTTCTGGAGAAGGTCGAGCCGTTCCTCGAGCGCATCTTTCTCCAGAATGGCGGCCTCGAGCCCAACGAGTCGGTACGCGCACGGGCGAGGCAGCTCGCCGTAGATCGGGCACCGGGCCTCATCGAGGAGTACGAGGCGATCGGTGGGTCCCCGCTCAACGAGCAGGCGGAGGCTCAGGCCGAGGCTCTGGCAGGCGCGCTCAGGGCGGACGGGCGGGATGCGCATGTCTATACGGCGTATCAGTTCACCGAACCTGCCATCGAAGACAGGGTGCGGGAGGCACGAGCCGATGGAGTGGACACGCTCGTTGCGGTACCGGTCTACCCCATCTGCGGGCGATCGACGACCGTGGCCGCCCTCGAGTCGGTCCAGGCGGCCCTGCGTGACTTGGGCTGGTCCCCTCGATTCGCGGGTGTCGCGGGGTGGCACCATCACCCCCGCTACGAGGCCCTCAGGGTGGAGAACGTCCGGTCCTTCGTGGAGGAGCTGGGCCTCGATCTCAGTGATCCCGATACCCTCCTGTACTTCTCTGTGCATGGCACGCCCATCAAGTACCTGGAGGAAGGGAATCGGTACGATCGGTACGTGGAGGAGCAGTGCCGAGCGATTGCCCGAGCCCTCGGTGCCGATCGGTACGGGGTCGGCTTCCAGAATCACACGAATCGGCGCATCGCCTGGACGCAGCCCGACAACGAGGATCGCATCAGGCAAGCGTCGGAAAAGCGCCTGGTCGTCGTGCCTATCTCGTTCATGCACGAGCAGTCCGAGACACTCGCCGAGCTGGATCACGAGATCAGAGCGTTCGTGGAAGGGTTGGGCAAAGAGTACCATCGGGTGCCGGTTCCCCACGAAGAGCCCGCCTTCGCGTCGTTCCTGGCGGAGCTGGTGGGCGCTCTGGTAGGCGATCCGACCACGGCACCCACGCCGCTGGCGCGCTGCCGCTGCGCCGACCTCGAAGGAGTCTGGTGCACGAACGGAGCGCGGGACCTGCCGCCTAGCCCATACGCGACCGCTCCCTCCTGATGCCGAGAGGACCGTCGACGCGTCCCCTTATGCGGGGGGAAACGAGAGCGTGATCGTCGTGGTCGGGGGAGGGATCACTGGCCTGGCTACTGGCCAAGCCCTGGCTCGAGCCGGTGTCGACTTCATGGTCGTGGAGGAGGCGGGCCGCGTCGGTGGAGTGATTCGT
Organism: Gemmatimonadota bacterium; assembly: GCA_039587535.1. GTDB lineage: Bacteria > Gemmatimonadota > Gemmatimonadetes > Longimicrobiales > Gaopeijiaceae > JAWLHJ01. Next base: position 192,320 of record JBDHIF010000001.1, on the reverse strand, counting down.
AGCGCCGAGGTGGAAGGCCGGGTTCTGGATTGGGGACCTCAGCGGACGCGTCTGACCCCACAGATCCGATCGCTGGTGCGGGAGTTGGGCATCGAGGATGAGGTCCTCACTGCTCCCGCCGATCTGGATCTTTTCGTGTTCCGGGATGGGAAGCTGCGCGAGGTTCCATTCTCACCGCAGGCGTTCGTGCGTTCGGACCTCGTGAGCACGGGCGGAAAGCTGCGGATGCTCCTCGAGCCGTTTACGGGGGGCCCACGTCCAGAGGAGCGCGTGTCGAAGTACTTTCGTCGGAAGCTCGGGAATGAGATCTACGAGACGATCGTAGCCCCTCTCTACGGCGGGCTGTACGCCTCCGATCCGGCAGACATGGAAGTCGGACTGTCGCTCATCCATGTCCTGCGGAACTTCGGGATCGGACGGAGCCTGCTCGTGGCCTTGTTGCGCAAGGGAGGACGGATCACCCCCCCGCCGGCTTGCTCCTTCAAGGCTGGAATGCAGACGCTCCCGGATGCACTGGCCGCTTCGCTCGGGGATCGCGTCTCGACGGATACCGCCGTGACCAGCCTGCGACGGCACGGGGGTGGCTGGGTGGTGAGCATCCAAGCTTCCGAGGGGCGTCGGGAAATCTCCGCCGAGCATGTCGTGCTTTCCGTCCCGGCGCCTGTGGCGGCGAGGCTGCTCGAGCCCGTGGCCCCGGAGGTGGCCGAGACGGTTGGTCGCCTCCGGTACAATCCCCTCGGCGTAGTCCACCTCGATGCAGACACCCCGCTTCATGGATTGGGCTTTCAAGTGGCTTTCACTGAGCGGAACCGCGCCCTACGTGGAGTGACCTTCAACCACAGCCTTTTCGGCCGGAATCGTTTGTATACCGCCTACTTGGGCGGCGCTCTGCGCCCGGACGTGACGCACCTGTCCGCGGAGCGGCTGGGGGAGATCGCCGCTCGGGAGTTTCGGGACACCACCGGGTACGAGGCGCGTCCGATCCATGCGGACCATGAGTGGGTCCCGGCCTGGGACGTGTCGTGGCGAGGGCTGTGGAGCATGCCGCTGCCACAAGGGATCACGCTCACGGGGAACTGGTGGTCTCGCCCAGGGTTGCCCGGGCGACTGACGGAGGCCGAGGGGGTCGCTCGTGTCCTCACGGAAGGGGTGGAAGCTTGACGGGGTCGGGTAGAGACCGTGCAGCGACCGCCTGGACGCTCTTGGGGGTGTCTGGACTCTTCGCTTCGGCCGTGGTCCGGCTCGGTGGGCGTGGCGTCGAGACGATCCTCGCCGGCCTCGCTCCACTAGAGTGGACGATCCTGACGGTCCTGACGCTCTTCATGGTCTACACGGAGGGCGTGCTCGCCTTCCAGCGAAGATGGGTACCGAAGCTCGTCGGTCGTGCTCGCGAGGTTCGGCGCCAACCGATCCTGCTCCAGTTGCTGGGTCCGCTCTATGGGTTGGCGCTCGTCGGCGGCCCGGCGAAGCGGTTACTTCGCGGGTGGATCGGGACGGCCGCGATCGTCGCGGCCATTCTGGCCGTGCGCGCTCTGCCTGATCCCTGGAGGGGCGTTGTGGACTTCGCCGTGGCTGCGGCCCTGGCCTGGGGTCTCGTCTGTATCGCCCGACGCCTCCCGGAGGCCCTCAGCCGCTGAGGGCTGGGCCCGCCAACCGGCCTATCCCATGCCCAACCAGCGCCCGAAGCCAAAGCCGGCGGCCGAGACCGCGGCCGTGAGCACACTTCCCCAGGCCAGGTCCACCGCGACCACGATGCCCGGGAAATCCTTGAACAGGGCCATGCAGGTGAGATCGAACGTGGCGTAGGCGAACAAGCCGAGAAAGGCGCCGAGGGCCATTGCTCGCCCGAGCGACCCCGAGTCCAGCCCCGGGAGAACGGCGAAGACCAGGATGCCCACGATGTACAGCGTGTAGAAGGCCAACGCGGGGGGCCACAGCACATCGGGTCGGAGGAGGTGGCCGAGATGCCGTTGGTAGAAGGACTGAGCCACGACGCCCAGCCAAATCAGATCGATAGCGAAAAACACGGCGGCCGTGAGGCCGAAGAGCTTCAGGGAGGGCATGCTCGTCCTGGGAGATGATGGCCGGGAACTAAGCCTCTGACGAAGTCTACACCCCGGCCGCCGCCGACACACGCTTGGCCGCCCGGCAACGTCCCGGAGCGGCGCGCGGTAGGTGCACCGTCGGTGCACACTTGACGTGGAGCATGGGCGCGGAGAACTGTGCAACGGCGCGCGAGGTCGGCGGTGCCGAGCCCCTGATTCCACGGAGGAGTGCCATGACGGCCGGAAGGGAAGTCCTCACGGGTGGGTTGTTGCTCGCCGCGGCGGCGGTCATTGGGATCGCCTCGTGTGCGGTCGAGGATGCCGCGCAGCTCGACGCCACGGCTGCCGGAGGGGAGGTGCCTTTGTTCGAGGTCGACCCCCTTTGGCCGCAACCTCTGCCCAATGGCTGGATTCTGGGCTCGACCGTGGGCGTCTCCGTGGATGCCCGCGATCATGTCTGGATCGTGCACCGCCCCGACACCTTCGATCCCCGGACAGAGACGACCGGGTTGGGTGACCCGCCGGTGGCCTCCTGCTGTGTGCCCGCCCCGCCCGTGCTGGAGTTCGATCCGGACGGGCATCTGGTGGGATGGTGGGGTGGGCCCGGGGAGGGGTACGATTGGCCTCAGTCCAACCACGGGATCACCGTCGATCACCTCGGCAACGTCTGGATTGGCGGCAACGGCGAGGAGGACTCGCACATCCTCAAGTTCGCGCAGGACGGTACGTTCCTGCAGCAGTTCGGTGTCCCCAGGATGCGCACGGGAAGTCATGATCCCGAGAATTTCTGGCGGGTCGCCGAGGTGTCAGTGGATCCCGAGACAAACGAGGTCACCGTCGCAGACGGTTACGGAAACAAGCGCGTGGCCGTCCTGGATGGTGAGACAGGCGAGATGCTCCGCTACTGGGGTGCGTACGGAAATCCACCCGACGACGCGCCCCTTCCGCCCTACGAGCCTGACGCCCCACCGGCGCAGCAGTTCCGTAGCCCCTTGCATTGCGCCGAGCGTTCGAACGACGGCTTGGTGTACGCGTGCGACCGGGCGAGCGATCGCATTCAAGTGTTCCGGGCTGACGGGTCCTTCGTGGAGGAGGTCTTCATCGAGCCCGAGACGCTGGGTTCCGGATCCGTGTGGGACATCGCGTTCTCGCCGGACGCCGAGCAGCGCTTCCTCTACCTCGCCGACGGATTCAATCGCCGGATCCACGTCATCGACCGGGCCTCGATGACGGTGCTGACCCGTTTCGGCGGCGGCGGGCGCCAGCCTGGACAGTTCTATGGCGTCCACAGCATCGCAACGGATTCCCACGGAAATATCTACACAACCGAGACCTATGAGGGTAAGCGGCTCCAGCGGTTCGTGTTCCAAGGGTATGGTACGGCGCCGGAGGACCAGGGTGTGGTTTGGCCCGACCTGAGAGGCGACGGGGAGAGGTAGCAGTCATTCCGTCGTGACCGCGGGTACATGGATCGACACTTCTGCCTTCCGGAAACCGTATCCATGGCTGAACTTCCCGCCAGTGACCTTCTTCCGCCCGAGGCCCGCATCCGGGTCGTACGGGACGCTCCGGAGCGGCAGGACGGCGACCACGTCCTCTACTGGATGACCGCCGCCCGTCGACTGGAGTGGAACTTCGGGCTCGATCGAGCCCAAGCTCGAGCCCAGGCCCTCGGCAAGCCTCTCGTGATCCTGGAGGCATTGCGGGCGGACTATCCGTGGGCGTCCGATCGTCTCCATGCGTTCGCCCTTCAGGGAATGGCAGAACACCGCAGGCGACTCGAAGCGTCACCCGTCGCATACCATCCCTACGTGGAGTCGGAAGCGGGCGCGGGACAGGGACTGCTTGAGGCCATGGCAGAGCGGGCCTGCCTGGTGGTGACCGATGACGCCCCGGTCTTCTTCCTGCCCAGGATGCTCCGGGCCGCGGCCCAGCGCCTACATTGCCGCCTCGAAGCCGTCGACTCGTGCGGGCTGCTGCCCCTCTCTCGTATCGAGAAGCCCTATTCTTCGGCCTACCACTTTCGGCGCTTCCTCCAGAAAGAGTTGGGTGAGCATCTCGTCCAACTGCCTTCCGGCGAACCGCTGGAGGTGCGACGGGGACTGGTCCCCGGATCCGTGCCCGCGGATATCCTGGGGGCTTGGCCCGCCGCCAGTGAAGACCTCCTCGAAGCGTCCGTGAGGAGCATGGCCCACCTGCCCATCGATCACGAGGTTCCCCCGGTGCCGGCCCGGGGAGGCGCCGGAGTTGGCCGAGCCCGTCTGGACGCGTTCCTCGAGACCGGCCTGGATCGGTATGGCGAGGAGCGGAACCATCCCGATGCCGATGCAGCGAGTCGCCTCTCCCCCTGGCTCCATTGGGGTCACATCTCGCCCCATGAGGTGTTCCACCGCGTCGCCAGCAAGGAGGGGTGGAGTCCGGCGCGGCTCGGTCGGGATGCCACGGGCAAGCGAGCGGGCTGGTGGGGGATGGGGGCGTCCGCAGAGGCGTTTCTCGACGAGCTCGTGACGTGGCGTGAGCTCGGTTACGGCTTCTGCTCGGTGGTATCGGAGTTCCGCAGCTTCGGCAGCCTCCCGGATTGGGCCAAGGAGACCTTGAGGAAGCACGCTTCCGACGAACGCCCGTGGTGCTATGACCTGGAGTCGTTCGAGCGCGCGTCCACGCATGACGAGCTTTGGAACGCGGCGCAGCGTCAGCTTCTCTCCGAGGGCGTCATCCACAACTACCTGCGGATGCTTTGGGGCAAGAAGATTCTCGAGTGGAGCGCCTCCCCGGAAGAGGCCCTGAACGTCATGGTCCAGCTCAACAACAAGTATGCGGTGGACGGCCGTGATCCGAACTCCTGGAGCGGAATCATGTGGATCCTGGGTCGCTTCGACCGTGGATGGCCGGAGCGGCCCGTCTTCGGAAAGGTCCGGTCCATGAGCTCCGACAGCACCAGAAGGAAGGTCTCGCTGCAAGGATACGTGGAGCGGTGGGGGCCACAGCCAGAGCTGGAGCTCGAGCGGGCTTGAACGGAAGGGCCCCAGGCCCGGTGGTCTCGAGCGTGATGCGGCCTCCGAGCTCCATCCGCTCTGAAAGACCCACCCTCACCTCGGCGGTGGTGATGAGTCGCTCCATGTCCACGAGCAGTACGTGAGTGCTCGCGGAGTCCTGCTCGAAGATGTTGGAATCGCCGAGCCAGACGGCCCACTCCATGCTCCCCGCCCGGATCGGATCAGCAACTTCGCTGGGAGCCGTGAGCGTCACTCGATGAAGGGGAGCGCTGTCCTCCGCGCCCAAGGGCCCGAGGGATCCGGCTTGCGCCGAGACCGGGCCATCCACCAGGCCGGCCAGGACGGCGAACAAGGGTGCGCGGCCGGTACACAGTGCGACCGTCGCAAGAAGATGTCGTATCGCGCTGGAGCACGACGCATCATGTTCGAAGAGGAAGAGTGCCCGGGATACCGTTAACCTGTCTTGTGGCGGGTCGGCGCTCAGCGACCCGTCAGGCAAGAGGCAAGCCCCGCACCACTCGGGCAAGCAACCCGTGGATCCTGTCTTGTACGCTCTCACAATCCTGCTCGCTTCGTCGGGCCAGTCGAAGGCACCAGCCAGAGGTTGGCCGCCTAGCGGTACGGCGCCATCCCACTTGGGGTGCTTAGGCCCGTCATTGGCTCGGCGGGACCGGCCATCGCTCCGGCGCATGGATCAGGACGGCGCACCCGCGGGTAGCCCGGGGCGGAGCCCGTCTCCGCGATATCTCAAGGAAGCCCTTTCTTCATGATGACCCTCGAGTCCCTCGGCAACCTCGGTGAGTTCGTCGGTGCGATTGGCGTCGTCATCTCGCTGGTGTACCTGGCCCGGCAGATGCGCCAGAACACGCTGTCGGTACGAGCCGCGTCGTTCAACTCGATGATCCAGAACAGCATCCGACTGCTCGAGCACTCCTTTCGGGACTCCGAGTTCGCGGCGTTTCTCGCTCGAGCGGAGGCCGACCCCGACAAGCTCACGCCACACGAGCGGCTGCGCTGGGATTCCTACATGACGGCGGTCTATCGGCACTTCGGCAACCTCGTATACCAGTTCCGGGTCGGGGCCCTGGACGAGCAGATGTGGCAGGCCTACCAGCAGGACCTGAAGCAACACCTACGGGCCGACTCATGGGCGGCATGGTATCTGAGACACCGGGACGTCTTCAGCCGATCGCTGACCGAACACGTGGAGAAGGTGCTGCGCGAGCTGGAAGCCGAGAAGCGTCACCATCGCGAAAGTGGCGACGGTTCACCAGATTAGGGTAGTAAGCGTGGTGTAGGCCCCTGGTGACATCGGTGGCCGCGTGAAGCCGACCCTCGCACTACCTCGTGGAGACAGCCAGAGCGATGAGCTCCCGCTTCAGGATTCGAACGCCGCAGGGCCAAGAGCTTTCGTTCGCCTCGGACGAGATGTTCCAGGACTTCGTGAGATCGGGAGCTCTCTCCGAGGGCGACTTGATCTACGACGCATCCACGGGTGAATGGTCTCCGGCGCTCACCCATAGCCTCGTCCTGGAGGTCCAGGCGGGAGCCGAGTCGGCGGGTGGGGGCCATTCCTCGCCTGAGAAGCGTGGTGGGGCCCCGGACACCGATGGCTCGCCCCCCGAGGGCGACGCTCAGGCACGGCCCCCGACCGACGAGCACTCGGCCAGTGGCGCCTCGGAGTTCGACCTCGCTCCGGAACAGACGCCCGCCGAGGCTTCGGCTGCGTTCGTGCGGGAGATGGAGGAAGAGCGAGCGGCCGAGTTCGAGCAGCAGCCGCGTGGCCCCAGTGGTTTGCAGGCGGAGGAGGGGAGCCAGGGACTGCTCAAGGATGTCCACCATGATCCTCTGATCCCCGAGGCCTCTCGGCGTGCGTCGGACTCGCCCTCGGGGCCGGGATCGTCACCCCCGAGGGTCGGCGATAGGGAGCCACCCAAACGCTCTCGGAAGCAACGGGCCAGAGACGGGGGAGCCGGCTGGGGTGTCTCAGGGAGGTTCGTCATGTGGGTCCTGGCGCTCGGTGCCATCGGGGTAGCGGGTCTCCTGGGTGCGGACCTCGTAGCGCTGGCCATCGGGGCGGGTGGTGCCGACGAGGACGGACCGGCCGACGTCTCGGTGCTTCCGGACACTGAGGAGGCTCTGCAGTCGCGGGCCGAGAGCCGCTTTCTCGGATCCATGCGCCCGCTCTTCATGTCGCTGCCGGCCGTCCCCTCGACCTGGCTCAGCGGCCACTACCTCGCAAGCGCTTCGGAGTATCCAGATGTGGCGGCGGCCTGGAGCACTTACTTCGAGCGTATTCGCGATTCGCGCGACGACGAGACCGAAATCTATTCCGAGGCGTTCTTGAGCGCGCTCGACGACGCTCGTGTGACTGGTGCGAATCGGACGCTGCGGCTCGCCGCGGCCCTCTCACGATTCGAGCGGAACGGCGCTCTGCGCGTGGCGCACTACCAGCGAGTAGAGGAGCTCGCGGTGGCTGCCCTCGATCTCCACGACCTTCTCCTGGAGCGCGAGGACCGCATCACGTATGAGCCCGCCGTGGGCCCGCGGGTGTCTGCTGATCCGGTCCTCCAGGCCGCGGGCAGTGACCCGGAGACACAAGATCTGCTGGAGGCGGCGTTGGACCGGGTGCTCGATGCGCTTTCAGCCGGTGGGGAAGGCCCCGTAGAAGCCCAGGCGCTCCCTCAGTGGATCTTCGAGGGGCTTCGCCGCGCGGTGGAGTCCGAATGACGCCGACGGGCTCGGGCACCACATCGATGGATTCTGCGCATGCAGCGGATGGCGTGAGTCGTTGGGCGAAGGTCATCGACCACACCCGCTGCATCGGATGCCATGCCTGCACCACCGCGTGCAAGTCCGAGAATGAGGTCCCGCTTTCCGTCACGCGCACGTACGTGAAGTACGTGGACGTGGGTGTCTATCCCCAGGCCCGGCGCTCGTTCCAGGTCACCCGATGCAACCAGTGCGAAGACGCGCCTTGCGTCGCAGCGTGCCCGACGGCGGCCATGCACAAGCGCCCGGACGGCATCGTCGACTTCGACAAGTCCATCTGCATCGGCTGCAAGGCATGCATCGCCGCATGCCCGTATGACGCCATCTTCATCAATCCAGAGGACAAGTCAGCCGAGAAATGCAACTTTTGCGCGCATCGGCTGGACGTGGGCCTGGAACCGGCTTGCGTGGTGGTGTGCCCAACCCAGGCCATCCTGGTGGGCGATATGGACGACCCGCTGTCGGCGGTGAGCCAGATCATCCACCGGGATGCCGTGGCGGTGCGCCGGCCGGAGAAGGAGACGCACCCGAAGCTGTTCTACAAGGGGGCCGATCAGGCGACCCTGGATCCGCTGGCGGCGCGACGTCCGGACGGTGGGCTGTTCATGTGGAGCGAGCAGGGGGACGTGCCCCATCAGGTTCACGGAGGGTATCCAGGGAGCGGGGAAAGCGGGAGCGGTGCGTCGGTGGAGGCTGGCGCCGCTGTCCGTGGCTCCGGTGCCAACAGCTCTGCAGCCGCCCTCTTGAGCTACGATGTCATCCACCGGGCGCCGTGGGACTGGCGGGTGAGTGCGTACACGTTCACCAAGTCCGTGGCGGCCGGCGCGTACCTCGCCCCGCTGCTGCTGGGCGCCCTGGGCGTGCTGCCGTTCACCTCCACGCTGTGGGGTTGGACCGGGCCTCTGGTCGCCCTCCTGGCGCTGTTCGTCACCGGCGGTCTCCTGGTGTGGGACCTCGAGCACCCGGAGCGTTTCTGGATGGTGCTGGCCCGACCGCAGTGGCGGAGCTGGCTGGCCCGAGGAGGGGCCATCATCACGGCCTACGGCGTCGTATTGGCGGCGCATATCGGGCTGACGGTGATCGGTCGGGCGGACCTGACGCCGGAATTGGGTTGGATCGGTGGGCCGCTCGCTGCGATGTCGGCGCTGTATACGGCGTACCTGTTCGCCCAGGCGAAGGCCCGAGACCTCTGGCAGAGCCCCCTGCTGCCCACGCACCTGTTGGTGCAGGCGGTGGGCGCGGGGGCGGCGGTGTTGCTCGTGGCCGGTACGGGGGCCACCGGCTCGTCGGCCGTCCTGTGGCTCTTCCGCAGCGCCATCGCAGCCCATCTGCTGCTGGTTTTGGGGGAATCGACCATGCGCCATCCCACGGCCCACGCGTCGCTGGCCGCCCGCAACATGATCTTCGGCGCCTGGGGCCACTTCTTCTGGCTGTCCCTGGCGTTCGGCCTGCTGGCGGTGCTCGTGGCCGGCATGAGCGCCCCTATCGCCGCCCTGGCGGGATTCGTCAGCCTGGCGTTCTACGAGCACGCCTTCGTCCAGGCCGGCCAGTCGGTGCCGCTGGCATGAGGAGCCCTACATGACCCATGAGGAGCTGAGCCGCCGCGTATCCGCCGCCCGGGCCGAGGTGGAGGCCCGGGGCGAGACGTTCTACCCAGGAGCGAGCCGAGTTCATCTGGCGTCCTTCCCTCCGAAGGAGCGCTGGACGGACTGGGTGGAGCTCGACTCGAAGGCCTGGCCCGAGCGGGTGGAGAAGCGGTACATGCTGGTGCCCACCACCTGCTTCAACTGTGAGTCGGCGTGTGGGCTCCTGGCCTACGTGGACCGCGACACCCTCGAGGTCCGGAAGTTCGAGGGTAACCCCGAGCATCCCGGCTCCCGAGGCCGGAATTGTGCCAAAGGTCCCGCCACGCTCAACCAGATCACGGACCCGGACCGGATCCTCTACCCTCTGAAGCGGGCGGGCCGGAGAGGGGAAGGGAAGTGGGAACAGGTGAGCTGGGACGATGCCCTCGACGACATCGCCGCGCGCATCCGTAAGGCCATGGAGGAGGAGCGCCACGAGCAGGTGATGTACCACGTGGGTCGGCCCGGTGAAGATGGCTTCACCACGCGCATGTTGGCGGCGTGGGGCGTGGACGGACACAACTCCCACACCAACGTGTGCTCCAGCGGGGCCCGCGCCGGCTATCACTGGTGGATGGGCATGGACCGGCCGAGTCCGGACCATGCCAACGCGAAGGTGATCCTCCTGGTGAGCAGCCACCTGGAGACCGGGCACTACTTCAACCCCCACGCGCAGCGCATCATCGAGGGGAAGAAGAACGGCGCCAAGCTCGTCGTGCTCGATACGCGCCTCTCCAACACGGCAACCCACGCCGACCACTGGCTCAGCCCCTATCCCGGATCGGAGCCCGCGATCTTCCTGGCTATCGCCTCGTGGATGCTCCGCGAGCGGCGCTACGATCGTGACTTTGTGCGGCGGTGGTGGAACTGGCCCGAGTACATGGACACGGTGAGGAACGAGCCGGAAGCCAGTTTCGAGCGCTTCGAGGAAGTGCTGCGCGAAGAGTACGCGCAGTACACCTTCCCATACGCGGCGGCGGAGTCGGGGCTGGAAGAGGACGAGCTCCGCGCGGTGGCCGAGCTGGTAGCGTCTGCGGGTTCGCGCCTGGCCGCGCACAACTGGCGAAGCGCGGGGTCGGGGAACCTGGGCGGCTGGCAGGTCGCGCGTACCCTGACTTTTCTGGGCGCCCTTATGGGCGCCTTGGCGAGCGAGGGCGGCACCTTCCCGAACTCGTGGAACCGCTTCAGCCCGAAGCCGCCGCGACTCCCGCATCAGCATCCCAGGCGCTGGAGCGAGGTGCTGTGGCCTCGGGAGTATCCGCTGGCGCTCATGGAGATGTCTTTCCTGATGCCCCACCTGATGCACGTACAGGACGCCTTCGTGGACGTCTATTTCACGCGGGTTTACAACCCGGTGTGGACGAACCCTGACGGCTTCAGCTGGATCGGCATGTTGTCCGATGCGAAGCGCATCGGCCTTCACGTGGCCATGACCCCCACCTGGAACGAGACGGCGTACTTCGCGGATTACGTGCTCCCCATGGGGCACTCGTCCGAGCGGCACGACGTCGTCTCGTACGAGCAGTACGATGGCCAGTGGATCGGCTTCCGCCAGCCCGTGCTCCGCACCGCGCGCAAGACCCTCGGGGAGGAGATCACGGACACCCGCCAGGTGAACCCTGGGGAGGTGTGGGAGGAGAACGAGTTCTGGATCGAGCTGACTTGGCGCATCGATCCCGACGGTTCCCTGGGGATCCGCGAGTTCTTCGAGTCGGTGGAGCGGCCTGGCGAGAAGATGACCGTGGACGAGTACTACCGCTGGATGTTCGAGAACTCCGTCCCTGGGCTACCCGAAGCCGCGCGTGCCGAAGGGCTCTCGCCTTTGGAGTACATGCGCCGGTACGGGGCCTTCGAAGTGGCGCGCAAAGTCGGGAAGGTGTACGAGCAGCCCGTGCCCGATGCCGAGCTCGACGACGTACGCGTCGACGAGTCCGGTCGGGTGTATACCCGGGCGCCGGTGCCGCCGAGCCCGAAGGCCCCTGGGGGTACCAAGATCGATCCCGACGACGAGGGCCGCCGCCGGGTGGGCGTCCGCGTCGACGGTGAGATCGTGAAGGGGTGGCCTACGCCCAGCGGAAAGCTCGAGTTCTACTCGCGGACGCTCCACGAGTGGGGGTGGCCCGAGTACGCCATCCCGACCTACATCAAGAGCCACATCCACCCGGAAAAGCTGGAGTCCGGGCAGATGCCGCTCATTTCCACGTTTCGCGTTCCTGTCCAGATCCACACTCGAAGCGCCAACGCCAAGTGGCTGGACGAGATCGCGCACACGAACCCGCTCTGGATCCACCCGACGGATGCCGCGAGGCTGGGCATCGAGCGCACGGGTGACCTGGTGCGCGTAGAGGGCGAGGTGGGGTACTTCGTGGTGAAGGCCTGGATCACCGAGGGAATCCGCCCCGGCGTGGTGGCTTGCAGTCATCACATGGGGCGCTGGAAACCCGAGGGACAGCCCGGCCAGCGGCTCGGCATGATGACCGTGGCGCTTGGCCAGGAGGATACCGAGTGGTCGCTCCGACCCACCAAGGGAGGCGGCCCCTTCGAGTCGTCGGATCCCGACACGCTGCGGGTCTGGTGGACCGACGTGGGCGTGCACCAGAATCTCACGCATGCCGTGCATCCGGACCCCATCTCGGGCATGCATTGCTGGCACCAGGCGGTTCGTGTTCGTCCGGCCGAGCCTGGCGACAAGCCCGGGGACGTCTCCGTAGACGTGGCGCGCTCGCGTGAGGCCTATGCGCGCTGGGTGGAGATGACACGCTCTGCGGACGCACATTCACCGGACGGGACACGCCGGCCCTATTGGATGCTCCGCCCCGTGCGCCCCGAGCGCGAGGCGTACCGTCTTCCGGAGCGTGCCACGACGGTCGGTGTCTGAGAGAGGCGCGCGGCCGGTGACCGATCCCTCTGGTGCCGGTCGCGGTGGTGGTATGGGCGCCTCCGCGCCCGAGGGCCCCGTCCCGGTATCTGCCGAGCTTCTGAGGGCCCTCGCTCATCTCGCTGAGCCGCCGGGACCGGCCCACGGGCCGGTGGCCGCTGCGCTCGAGCTACCCGCCCCGCCGAACCGAGCCGGACACGAGGCGCTCTTCGGCTTCCAACTCTATCCTTGGGCCTCGGTGTACCTGGGACCCGAGGGAATGCTGGGCGGAGAGGCGCTCAGGCGCGTGGAAGGGTTCTGGCGGGCCGTGGGTCGCGACGTGCCGGAGGACCCAGACCATCTGGCTTCGCTATTGGGGCTCTACGCCGCGCTGGTGGACGAAGAACAGGAGGTGAGGGATGGCCCCGTTAGGGATGTACGAGGCGGTGAGCTCTTCGGGACCGATCCGGAGATCGAGGCCAATGCCGCGAGGGAAGCCCGTGCCGAGCTCGTTGCCCGGAGCAGACGCGCGCTCCTGGAGGAGCATCTCGCCCCGTGGGTCTTCGCCTTCCTCGATCGGGTCCGTGAGTTGGGGGGAGCATTCCACGGCGCGTGGGCCGATCTGCTGACCCGTGTTCTCCGCGAGGAGCTGGCGCGAGGTGGACGATTGAATCGGGTCCCCGGAGCGCTGGAGGCGCAGCCGCGGCTCCCGGACCCGAGATCCAACGGGGCGGGACCGTTCCTGGGGGCGCTCTTCGCGCCGGCCGTGTCGGGGATGATCCTCACCCGCGCCGACCTCGCGCGCATCGCTGCCGAGCTGGGGCTCGGACTCCGTGCCGGCGAGCGCCGGTATGCTCTGGAGCACCTGCTCGGCCAGGAAGCCGCCTCCGTGCTCCTGGCGATCGCGCAGGAGGCTGAGCGGCAGGCTGCCGCCCACAGGGCTCGAGCGGGCCGCCTCGGGATCGCGGCGGGGTGGGCTGCCGAGCGCGGAACCGCGACCGCCCGCCTCCTTCGGACCCTCGCCGAGTCTGCCGACGAGCTCCTGGGCGCAACTCCAGAGCCCGGGGACTCGTAGGAATGGACGAGAAGACGGACCGCGAGGGAGCTGGAGAGGCACCCTCGTTTCCCGAGATCCGGGAGGGATCGAATGTTCGAGCTCATCGCTCTAGCCATAGCGGGAGTCGCCGGAGTCGGCGGCCACCTCAAGTCGCGCCGGTTCGTCGGCAGGCGGCTGCGGTACACGTCGCTGGTGGAGAAGCCCGCGCTGGGCCTGTGGGCCGGGGTGGGTGCTACGTTGGTCGCCGCGCCCGTCGTGGCTTTGCTGCCCATCGTGGGGGCCGGCACGGCTATCGCGCTGGGCGCCGGGGTGGGCACGGGGGTGGCGTTGGGTGTGAAGGACGCCCACAACCCGCCGTTGTTGGAGGACTGAGGTCCGGCGACGGGGCAATCACTGGCCCGGTCCTTTGGGGTGTGCATGCTCCGACTACCTGCGATCGGCTCGCCGAGGGCGGCCCGTGACGCATCGCGCGCGGATCTCGGGGTTCTCGTTCGTCCGGAACGCCGTTTCCCTCGACTACCCCCTCGAGGAGTCGCTGCGCTCCGTTCTGCCGCTCGTCGACCAGCTCGTCGTCACCGTGGCCCGGGCGCCGGGGGAGCGGGACGACGGGACACGTGCGGTCGTGGAGGCGCTCGACGATTCAAGGGTCGAGATCATCGACGCGGAGTGGGACCACGCGCGTCGGCAGGGGGCGTACGCCGACCTCACGAACATCGCTTTGGATCGGTGCGACGGGGACTGGTGCCTGTACATTCAGGCAGACGAGGCCTTGCACGAGGCCGACCATGACCCGCTCCGCGCTCGTGCCGAGGAGCTCCTGGCCGACCACAGGGTGGAGGGCCTTTTATTCGACTATCTCCACTTCTTCGGTGACTACGAACACCTCCAGACCGGTCAGGGGTGGTATCAGCGCGAGATCCGGATGATCCGGAATGGGATCGGCATCCGCTCCGTGCGTGATGCGCAGTCCTTTCGTTACCCGGATCAGACCCGTATCGCGGTAGCCCCGGCACACGCCCGTATCTTCCACTACGGGTGGGCGAGGCACCCCGAACGCATGCGTGCGAAGATCCTGGAGTTCTGGTCTCACCGGATGAGCCCGGATGAAGTGGAGGAGGAGTTCGGGCGGACAGAAACCTTCGACTACGGGCCTCTCGGTCGTCTGAAGCGCTACGAGGGTACCCACCCCCCCGTGATGCGACGGAGGATCGCCGAGATGGATTGGGGCAGTCTCCTGCGGGAGGAAGACTCACCGGGCCAGGTGCGTACACAGATTCACAAGGACGAGCGGCTCAAGTACCGGTTCCTGAGCGCCATCTCACGCTGGACGGGCATCGACCTGAATCATACGAACCACGGCAAGGTGCTGAGGGTCTGAAGACGTCGGCGAGGGGAATCCGCTACATCGCTCCGCGGTGTCTGGGGTGATCACTTCCGTGCTACGAATGCGGGAGGGTTCAAACAGGAGCACTCTGGAGACACAAGGATCCTGGCATGTCAGGTCTGCACGAACACACATGCCCCTCTTCGTCGTTCTCCTGGGCTTCTCAGGAGGACTGGTCCTTCCCGCCTCCGCCCAATCCCGCCCGTACTCCGACCAGGAGCTCGCCTGGCGGAACGCCGCTTGGGTGGATGACGTGTATTTCACTGCCGCGAACGCACTGCTGAGCGGTGTCGCCACGGCCCTCGTGGCGGCTCTTCGTCACGAGGGCCCCGTGGGCCGAGCGTTCGTGACCGGCGCCGCCGGGGGCGTGGCGGTCTACGCTGGGAAGCGGGTGGCGGCTGCCAGATTCGAGGGCGCAGGCCTCACCGGTCGGCAGGTGGCGGCGCTGGGTACCTCGGTCGGCCGCAACGCCGCCGATGGACGCGGATCGCTCGACGAGCTGGTCTTCCCGCTGGGATGGGCAAGCCTGTATTGGGACCGCGCCGAGGCCGGCGTGACCGTGCGCCCGGACGTGAACGCCATCGTGTGGAGCCTCCGACTGGCCTTTCGTCCCGGGACGGATTTCGACTGGGGCCGTTCGCTTTCGTCTGGCGCGCCCGTCTTCCTGAGCCACGATGGAGCGTTCGAGAAAGACGTGGCCGGTCGGACGTACGGCAACGTCATCCTCGCGGATCCCGCGGCGAACATCCCTCTGGAAGTCATCCTGGCCCACGAACGCGTCCATGTGCTGCAGCTCGACCATCACCACGCGCTTTGGGGACACCGGGTGGAGCGATGGGCCACGGGCCTCCTGGGCCCGCGAGTATCACGAGTCACCGACCGGTTCGATCTAGTGATCCCGACACTCGTGGCAGGACTAGCGGTGACTTCGTTCTGGCCCGCGTGGGACAACCCACTGGAGAGCGAAGCGTATTACATGCACATGCGGGCGGAGCCGCGCTGACGAAGAAGGTCCAAACGGGTCCGCGACCTAACGGATCTCCACCCGCGGCAGCGCTCGCATGACCCCGACCGCTGCCGTCGCTGCCGCGCCCAGGCACAGAATCGCGGGGAGCCGCTCGCCATAGAGCAGGTATCCAGTGCCGAACAGTGCCCCGTAGATCACCACGCATCCCAGGAACCAGGCGAGGAACGCCGCCGAAGGACTTCCGGCATGGGGGTCCGGCTCGAGGCCCGCGCCCCGCCAGCCGCCGCCCATGGGGCGGATCTTTCGATGAAAGGTGCGCAGCGTGTCGGCGTCCGCCGGTGGCGTGAGGAACGTCACCGCGAGCCAGCCCACCGTGGTCACAGCCACGCCGATCACCAGTTGGAGCGACGGATCGATGGCTTCAAAGCCCAGCGCCCCATGCACGAACTGGAAGTAGAGGGCCACTAAGAAGGACACTACCATGGCCGCTAGCTCGCTCCAGGCGTTGATCCGCCACCAGAACCAGCGCAGGAGGAAGACGAGCCCGGTGCCGGCGCCGATCTGGAGCAGGATCTGGAAGGCCTGGAGGGCGTTCTCCAACCAGAGTCCCACCGCGCTGGCCAGCACGATGAGCCCGATCGTGGACGCCCGGCCGATCCACACGTAGTGCCGCTCGGTCCGACGCGGCGCCAGGAAGCGCCGATAGACGTCGTCCACCACGTACGACGCGCCCCAGTTGAGGTGGGTGCTGATGGTGGACATGTACGCGGCCGCCAAGGACGCTACGACCAGCCCGAGGAGGCCCGAAGGCAGGAATACGAGCATGGCCGGGTAGGCCAGATCGTTCCGGACGATGGACGGGTCGATGTGCGGGAACGCTGCCTGAATAGAGCCCAGGGTCGGATAGACGATGATCGAGGCCAGGGCCACGATGATCCACGGCCAGGGCCTCAGGGCGTAGTGGGCGACGTTGAACCACAGCGTCGCCTTCAGGGCGTGGGACTCGTCCCGGGCGGCTAGCATACGCTGAGCGACGTACCCGCCGCCGCCTGGCTCGGCGCCGGGGTACCAGGTGCTCCACCACTGGACAGCGATGGGCACGATGAACACGGCGGAAGCCGTGCGCCAGTCGGTGAAGTCGGGGAGGAGGGAAAGGCTGTTCGACACGTCGGGGTGGCTGAACAGTCCCACCAGTCCACCGACCTCGGGCTGCGCGACCGCGTAGTACGCGGCCGCCAGCGACCCGAACATCGCCACGGCGAAGAGAAAGAGATCGGTGACGACCACCCCCCACAACCCCGACGTGGCCGAGTAGAGCGCCGTGGCCGTCCCGGCGATCAGGACCACCTCATACTTGGATGCCCCGAGGAGCACCCCGCCGATCTTGATCGCGGCCAGGGTCACCGTCGCCATGATCATGACGTTGAAGAAGACGCCGAGATAGATGGCCCGGAAGCCGCGCAGAAAGGCCGCCGGCTTGCCCGAGTAGCGGAGCTCGTAGAAGCCCAGATCGGTGAGGACCTCCGAGCGCCGCCATAACCGCGCGTAGAAGAAGACCGTCATCATCCCGGTGAGGACGAAGGCCCACCAGAGCCAGTTCTGGCTCACACCTCCGGTGCGGACGAGGTCGGTCACCAGATTCGGCGTGTCCGTAGAGAACGTGGTGGCCACCATGGACGTGCCCAGGAGCCACCAAGGCATCGTGCGGCCTCCGAGGAAGAACTCCTCGGTCTTGCTCCCGGCCCGCCGTGCGAACCAGAGGCCGGTTCCCAAGGCCAACACCGCGTAGACCGAGACTACGGTCCAGTCGAGAGGCGTGAGCCTCATGGAATGACGCCCCGGGGGCCGGTACTCATGCGCCGGCCTTCATCTGGAAGCGATCTCCCCGAAGCCCTCTTGCAGATGCTCCGGGTACACGCCCGCGGCAATGCGTTGACCCAGCGCTCGCTCGATCCGGTCGAAGTCCGAGGTGTGGGTCATGCCGAACCACGGATCCGGAGCTCCATAGACCAATATCTCGGCTTGCCCCAGACGGATCTGCTGGCTGATGGCGGTCGACAGGAAGAACTCTTGCTGTGTATCCGATCCCCACATGTCGAGGAATCTGACGAATTGCCTTTCGAGACGCTCAACAATGTCTGGCATGAGGCCCCAGAGGTTCATTGATACGGTTTCGCTTCCCGTCAGCTCTACCGGTTCGCCGTCGACCTCGAGGCCGGTGACCCACCCGTCGCGCCGACGTACCTGGCGTACCTCGGTGATTCCCTCCAACAGGCCGTCCCGCTTCAGCACACAGACTCCGCGGGCGACTTCACCTGAACCACCGAGTGTGTCCGAGAGTCGATAGCCCACCAGCGCCGACTCTCTGGGCGACGGGACGCTGCTCATATGCCGGCTGAGGAGCTCGAAGGCTCCTGGGCCATACAGGTCGTCTGAGTTGCAGACGGCGAAGGGGCCGTCAATATGACGCGCCGCCTCTATGACGGCTTGGCCCGTGCCCCAGGGCTTCAGGCGGTCGGGTGGCGGACGGAAGCCGCTGGGAACCTGGCTCAGCTCCTGACAGACGAACTCAACCGGGATCTGGTCGGCAATGATCGAATCCACGTGCGCCCGCACCGACTCGAGGATCTCCGGACGTACGACGAAGACGACGCGCGAGAATCCGGCACGGACCGCGTCGTAGACGTTGTAGTCCAAGAGGGCTTCGCCGCCGGGTCCAACGGGCTGGAGCTGCTTGAGGCGACCGAACCGCCGCGACAGACCGGCGGCCATGACCACGAGGGGCAGATTCAAGACCGGAGCCCTTCTCGGAGGTGGCGGTGAGGTGGGGGAGCGCTGAGCCGATGGCGCGGCATGATGATCCTCTCGGCGATCGGTTTCCAGGAATGTCGCTCAGGTGACTGGCCACAAGATGGCGAGCGTCGCCGGCGAGCGCGAGGAGCGAACAACCTCGTCGAGGTGCCAGGGTGGACGGCTGGCTCGATGCAGCAAGACTGTTTATGCATTCACGATGGATATCGTTGAGAGTCAAAGCCCCGGGCCGGCGGGAGGCGCTCCCGCGCGGGTCGTCCTCAAGTTCGGAAGCCGTCTCCTGACCGGCGGAACCACGACCCTGGACCCCGATCGGATGCGCATGGTCGCCCGCGTTGTCGCGGCCGCCGAGGAGACACAGGTGGTGGTCGTCTCGAGTGGGGCCGTTGCGGCGGGCTTTCGGATTCTGGGATACGAGGCACCCCCGAGTCGGATTCGGGACAGACAGGCAGCGGCCGCGGTGGGGCAGACCCGACTGATGGCCATGTGGTCCGATGCTTTCCGAGCGGTCGACCTCGACGTCGCGCAGGTCCTGCTCACCAACGATTGCCTCACCGATCGTCGTCGCTATGTGGCTGCGCGCCGGGCGCTGGCTACGCTGCTGGATGCAGGGGTGGTCCCCATCGTCAACGAGAACGACACCGTGAGCGTCGAGGAGATCGTGGTGGGTGACAACGACAACCTGGCAGCTTCGGCGGCGGCGTTGGTGGACGCCGACGTGTTGGCGCTCCTCACGGATGTCCCTGGCGTTTACGACGCCGATCCTTCCGAGAGCCCCCACGCCAAAATCATTCCCGAGGCGTCCAGCGCCGACGAGCTTCGAGTCTTTTGCTTCTCGAAGAAGGCACCCGAGTCTCGCGGCGGGATGGAGACCAAGCTCGAGGCGGCCGAGCGCGCCGGACGGTACGGGATTCCCACGCTCATCGCGTCGGGTACGGATCCGGACGCTCTGACGACCATCGTCAACGGTGGCAGCGTGGGCACCTTCATTGCGGCCTCGGACCGCCCGCTGGCGGCTCGACGCCATTGGATGGCAGTCCAGAAGGGGTTGGGTGGAGCCATCGTGGCGGACGAGGGTGCCGTGGAGGCGCTGAGGCGGAAGGCGAATCTTCTGCCCAGCGGTATTTTGGGCGTTCGAGGGCATTTCCGACGGGGCGACCTGGTGGCGGTTGTCGATGCGGACGGGGTGGAGCATGCCCGGGGAATCGTGAGCCTGGACGATCGCGACGTAGATAAGATCAAGGGTTTACACACACGGGAAGCCAAGAAGGCGCTCGGGAGAAGCAGGAGCCAAGTGGTCATGAGAACGGAACGGATGGTGCTGGTGGGTGAGGAGGGACGGGCTTGAGAGCCGAGATCGGTCGTATGGCCGTGCAGGCGCGGGCGGCGGCAGGTCGCCTGGCTCGCCTGCCGGCCCAGGAGCGCACGCGAGCTCTGGAGGAAGTGGCTGAGTCCATCGAGCGGCATGCCGGGAAGATCCTCGAGGCGAATGCCAGGGACCTGGCCTCCGCGGATGACCGAGGCATCACAGGGCCCATGCGGGACCGACTCCGGCTGGACGAGGAGTCCGTGGCGAAGCTCGCCGATGCGGTACGGGAAGTGGCGGGTCAAGAGGATCCCCTGGGCGCCCTGGAAGAGGAGGATGTACGACCCAACGGCCTCAAGGTCGCTCGGATGCGTATCCCCCTCGGGGTTGTGGCCATGATCTACGAGAGCCGCCCGAACGTGACGGCGGACGCGGCTGCGCTGTGTCTGCGGTCGGGGAACGCGGTTGTTCTTCGCGGCGGATCCGAGGCGGTGCAGTCGAATCGGGCCATCGCCGAGGCGGTGCGGGAGGGGATCAGCCGCACCGACGTGCCTGTGGACGCGGTCCAGCTGGTGCAGACCACGGATCGTGGAGCGGTGGATTCACTCCTCGAGCAGGAAGGGCTGATTGACCTCGTGATCCCCCGCGGTGGAGAGGGGCTCATTCGCGCGGTCACCGAGAAGAGCAGGATTCCCGTGCTCCAGCACTACAAGGGGGTCTGTCACGTCTTCCTCGACGCCTCCGCACCGCTTCAGCGTGCCAGTGACATCGTCTTCAACGCCAAGGTGCAGCGGCCGGGTGTGTGTAATGCGCTGGAAACCCTCCTTGTGCACGAAAAGGTAGCCCCAGAGATCCTTCCGACGATCGCACGTCGCCTGATCGCCGCGGGCGTCGAGCTTCGCGGGTGCCCCCGCACGGTGGCGTGCCTCGAAGGGCTGTCCATCGGGGCCGCCGAGCAGTCGGACTGGGATGAGGAGTATCTCGACCTGATCCTGGCCGTACGGATCGTGGACGATCTGGAGGCTGCGGTGGCTCATATCGCCGAGCACGGGTCCGGCCACACCGAGGCCATCGTCAGTGATGATCCGGACTCGGTGGAGGCATTCGTGTCCGCTGTCCAGTCCTCGACTGTGTTGGTCAACGCGAGCACCCGGTTCGCCGACGGGGGCCAGCTGGGTCTCGGAGCGGAGATCGGAATCTCCACGTCGAAGCTCCACGCGTACGGGCCTATGGGAGCCAAGGAGCTTACGACGCGGAAGTTCGTGGTCTTCGGCGATGGCCAGGTACGAGACTGACTTCAGTCTGAGACGTCCCCCGCTGGCCAATGCAACGTTCCACCCCCGCGGAACGTCTCAACCCATGAGACCGGTTCGGTTCGAGGAGACCGGAACGGTTCGAGGACTGCGGATCGAGATCGTCTGATCCCGTTTGAAACCTTTTTCGGTCCTTCCTCGAAGGGAATAGCGTGGACGGGTCATGGGACCCTTCCGAGATGACGAAGGAAAGAGGTGGAACATGCTTCGCGCACACATCAAGAAAGAAGAGGATCTCCGTTGGTGGGCCGTGATCGGCGCACCACTCATCGGCGTCCCCGCGGTCGTAGCCCTGCTGGCACTCGCCTCACCCGGTGAGCGTGTAGCGGATGATGCAGACGACGTGGACTTTGCCGTCGAGCAGGTTGAGCTGAAGGCCGGGGCTCGCATGCCCACCCCTGACGGCTTCGAGCTGGCGGACCCTACGTTGCGGTGCTGAGCTGTCGCTCACGGAGTCCGTTCGGGATCCGTGGGCGCGGCTCAGCCTCCACGGATTCCTGAAACCGCTTGGGCGAACAGGTCCGTCTGGCTCTCGCCCGCGCTGCCGGGCACCTTGAACGACTCGGCCGACAACTTCGGTGATCGTCCCAGGCCCAGGCGTTCCGTCTGCACTTTGAAGAGGGAACGAAACTGCTCTGCCCAGGGACCCGTGCCTCTCCCTCTAGCGCCGAACCGAGCGTCGTAGAGCTCCCCCCCGCGAAGCTGGCGCACCCTGTTCAGCACCTTGTCTGCCCGGTCTGGGACATTTTCTCTGAGCCAGCCTTCGAAGATCTCCTTCACAACGCCCGGAAGCCGTAGAACGATCATGCCGGCGAAGGAGGCGCCTGCCTCCGCCGCCGCGTCCAGAATCGCCGGTACCTCATGGTCGGTCAGGCCGGGGATGACCGGGGCCACGTTCACACCGACGGGAATGCCTGCCTCGGCGAGCATCCGGATGGCGCCGAGCCTCCGAGCGGGCGTGGCCGCTCGTGGCTCCAAACGGAGCTGCAGGTCTCGATCCAGGGTGGTCACCGAGAGCATCACAGCCGCCGCTCCGTGCTGCGCCAGACCGGCTAGCAGGTCGATATCCCGGGTCACAAGGTGGCTCTTCGTGATGACTCCCACGGGATTCCGGAAGTCCGCGAGGACTTCCAGGCAGCCGCGTGTGATCCGGAGTCTGCGCTCGGCCGGCTGATAGGGGTCCGTGTTGCCGCTCAAGGCTACGGTCTGTGGCTTCCAGGATCGCGACGACAGGGCCTTCCTGAGCAGGGCGGGCGCCTGGTCCTTCACGAGGATGCGGGTCTCGAAGTCCAGACCGCTCGAGTAACCGAGGTATTCGTGGGTTGGGCGCGCGTAGCAGTACGCGCAACCGTGCTCACATCCCCTGTACGGATTGATGCCGACGTCGAAGCCTACGTCGGGTGACTTGTTCCAGGCCAGGATGGACTTCGTGGCGTCCCGGAGGAGGATCGTGCTGGGAGGAGGGTCGTCGGGGTCCGTCCACGTCCCACGCTCTACGTGGAGCCGCTCGAACCGGTTAGGGGGATTCCACGCGACGGCGCGCCCACGGAGAGTAGGTAGTCGAGCCCTGTGGTTGTCCACGTCCATGAAGACAGCATACCGAACATAGACCGAAAGTCAAGCGCAGTCCGAAGTCGTATGGGCCGGATGTACGAACGCCCCGGCGGGTCGGGTCCCGCCGGGGCTCGGTGCTTGCAGACGTGAGATCGGCGCTCAGGCGCGCTCGACGTCGTAGCAGACCCGCCAGTCGGAAAGGTTCTCAGGATCGTCGGTTCCCTCGTCCGTAGGCTGATGCCGGCCCAGCCAACCTGAGACGTCACCACTGAACTCCTTTCGATACGTCTCGAGCTCGTCGTTCGCCGTCATCTGATCCAACTCGGTGCCGTAGAGCTCGACCACGAGGCTGTCACCGGCCTCCCCCTCGAAGAGAACCTTGTCGATCTTGTCGACCTTGTTCCGGCGGGGGTGATCCGAGATGGACCAATACCCCTCCTTCGGCAGCTGGACCTCGTGAGTCTGGCCGGCGGTGGTCACCTTGGTACGAAAACGGAATTCGCCCTCGTCGTCCCACATGGCTTCCTTGTTGTCCTTGATCTGGACCCATCGGAGAACGATGCGAATCCGGTTGCCACCTTTCTCGGACATTCTAGCTCCTGGTTTTCATTCAGTCGGACCGCGACGCGGAGAAATAGGGCCGCCGCACGGCTCGGGTCAAGTGCGGCCGGCCCGGAGCCGGTCCGTCGAAAGCCCTACGGGGGAGCTCCGCTGTCCGTGTCATGAGCGTCAGAACGAGAACGCAAGGCCGATCAGCGGGAGGAGCGGGCGGGTGGCCAGCGGCGTGACCCCCTCGTCCCTCCAGGGCTGCAGGGCATAGAACATGGCGTCCCTTCGGTCCAGCGCGTTGAGCACTCGAACGTAGGGGCGGACTGTCCAGGCTCGTCCGCCCCACTCGGGTTCGAAGAGTGCGTGCAGCTCCAGGTCGACTCTGAGAAATTCCTCGTCCAATCCGGCCACCAGGGGTTGCGTGGAAGCGGCGGCGCCCGCCGTGCCTCGAGCCGGACCAAGCGTCTGCGGTTCCGAGTCGGAGTTGATCAGCTCATCCCGAGCTGCGGTTGGGATGGGCACGCTGGTGTATGGGAGACCGGCGCCGTAGGACAGGCGCGCCTCGCCCGAAATGGGGCCCGCGATCCCGCCGGATACGCCGGCCGTGAGAAGATGTCGACCAGAGAAGTCCGACGTCCGACCAGAAAGGTCCGTCCCGGACCAGAACCAGGATAGCCCGTACCCGACCCAGGCCGAGGTACGCTCGGAGGCGGTGAGGATGCGCACATCGACCCCTGAGCTGCGTACCGTTTCTCGTCCCGACCCATCGAGCCCGTCGAATCTCTTGAAGAAGCCCTCGAGCCCCATACGGGCCGCGCTGCCCAACCGCTGATCCAGGGAGAGCACTACGTGATCCGCCGTCGCGACGGGGAGGACCTCTTCCGGGGCCAGGCCGACCTCGGACACGTCCAGGAGGGTCAACTCGACGGCCGGGTCGACGTTCCTCGTCGGCTGATGGTATCGACCCGCTGCGACGGTGAGCAGCATCTCGGGGCTGACTTCCCATCGGATGGCCGCGCGCGGTGCGCCCACGAATCCGACGTCCGGGAAATAGTCTGCCCGGAATCCCCCTTGAAGCGTCACGCCGTCGGAAAGCGGCCGGCTTGCCTCAAGAAAGAGCCCTGTGCGCTCCGTCCGCCCACGATTTTCGCTGATGCGGTCGTCGGAGGTGCTGGATGCGACGAACGCCGCGGTGATCCGTTCGTGTGAGACCCCTGCTCGGAAGGGGGCGTCAGAAGACCCCCATGCCAGCTCACTCTCCACCCGAACACGCTCACTGGCCCCGTCCGCCAGGAAGGTGGTGGCGGTCGAGTCGGAGGAGGTGCGCGTCGGTCGGAGCGGTAGCGTAGCCTGGTAGCCGCTCGCACCGATTCTCGTGACGAGTCTCGCCCCCTCGAAATCTCTCGTGTAAGCAAGTGTACCGGCGACGTTGGCCCAGCGCGCGTCCTCTGAGGAGAGCTCGTAGTCGAGCAACACGCTCTCCTCGTTGGTGAAGGCAGTCACCTCGAATCGGTGACCGTCTGCAGGATCGGCGTCGAATGCGATCAATGCGTCTCGGTAGCCGTACGGACGGTCGCCGCCGAGCAGGGTGCTGCCGACGTCGTGGAGGCTTCGGGTGGACGCAAGGACGCCCATGTCCGCCCCGAGTGGCATCTCAACGGCGGTGGAGGCGGCCAGGAGGTCGAACGAGCCGGAGGCCCTCGCCCTGTCGCGGCGAGCCGATCGGGTTTCGAGCTGCAGAATGTGGGTCAGGCCACCGTCGAAACGCGCTGGAGCACCACCGACGTGGAGCTTCGCGGAACCGAGGACCGCGGGCTCGAAGGTCCGCATGAGCCCGGCCACGTGGAACGGCGTGTAGACGGGGACACCGTCCAGGAGAACGAGCTTCAGATCGGTGGTGGACCCTCTCATGTAGAGAACGTCCGAAGCGTCCGAAGGGTCGTTTCCAGGCAACGCGCGCACTGCATCGAGGAGCCCCTCGTGGCCTACACCTGGCGCGAGGTCCAGGGTCTGCATCTCTACTTCGGAAAGCGCTTGGGTCCTTAGCCGCTCAGGTCGACTGCCTGGTTCGGGCACGGGGCCCGCACTCCGTCCGAGGACGTCGACCGGCTCGAGCTCGATGGGGCTTCCCTCGAGCTCGAGATCCACGTTCACCACTCCGCTACGGGGAACGCTTACCGCAAGCTCCACCGGCTTGTGCCCGGGGTGGGAGGCGCGGAGCACGATCCGTCCTGGGGGAAGCCCATCGACGCTGTACCGCCCGAGGCTGTCCGCCGGGACGGCGCGCACTCCCGAGCCGGATGTCACCTGGATCTCCGCGAATCCCAGAGCCCGGGTGCCGCCTTGAAAGCGACCCGTCACCGAGCCCCTTATGGCGCCAGAGAGGGATGCATCGGTCGGGCGGTCTTGGGCAACAGCCGATGCCGGTCCGGCCACGAGCGACATCACCGTGCCCGCCGTGGCCAGCAAGAGAGCCCGAGGTCTCAGAGATGGTCGGCGGGCCGGGCCGGGGCGTGAGCGACCTCGTGGGGCGGTGGTCATCATAGCATCCGGCCGTCAGGGGGCCACGAAGAGTATCCGCTCGTCCGAACGGTCCCCGACGGGACCCTCCAGGAGCAGCTCGCCGCCCGTGCGACTGAGATACGTTGCGCCGTCCACCTCGAGCCGAAGCGGCCCACCGACACGCGGCAGCTGGACCCGCACGGGCCCGCCTGCCACCACTGCCTCGACTCGGCCCGACGCGTAGGTGAAGCGCGACCCTGCCGGAGCCTCCACCCGCGCCGCCGCGCCGCCGACCCATTCGACCTCGAGCTCGGACAGCGGGTTGAGACTGACCACGACGATCTGAAGTCCTTCGAGCTCGACCGGCACCGTGACTGCCGACGGCTCCGCCTCCTGGAGGGCAGCTGCTTCGGGACCGCTGGCGGTAGCGGTCGCGCCGGGATCCGCGATCCATTCTCGGACGGGAGAACCCGGCAGAGCCGCTGCCGCCCCCGCTGTCACCAGGAGTACCGCTGCCGCTCGCCCCAGGTGGGCAGGCCTCCACCACGGACGTGCCGCAGACCGATGCTCGAGCTGCCGATCGAGGCGCGCCCGGGTCGCGGATCGTGCCGCTTCACGGTCTATGCCGCCGGTGTCCAGCGCCAAGAGCATCTCACGGATCCTGCGTTCTTCGATCGTGGCTGCCTCCAGAGCATCTGCGCACCAAGCGCACGAGCCCACGTGTCGGACGGCCTCCGTCGGTACTTCCTCCCGGTCTCTTAGTGCGACCAGCGTGGCTTCGTCCAAGTGGCTCATACTGGTTCTCCTGCCGCAACCGCGTCGGCGAATCGTCGTTCTGCGCGGGACAGCAGGGTTCCCACCGAAGTGGCTGCCACCCCCACCGCCATCGCGATGTCCTTGTAACTGAATCCGGAATACCGCATCAGGAGAATCTCACGGTCTCGATCAGGTAGCTGGTTCAGGGCCTCGCGCACGGCAGCGCGGGTCTCTCTGCGTTCGACGCTGAGCGCCGGTGACTCCGGCGCGTCAGGCCTCACCGGGTGCTTCGTGAGGAGCCGCTGCCGGTTGTTGTCCACTCGATATCGGTCTCTCACGAGGTGCGTGGCCGTCTTGAACAGCCACGCTTTGATGCCGGCGTCGGTGCCTGCCACCCTGCGGTCGAAGAGCCGCACCATGGACTCCTGCGCGATGTCCTCGGCTGAGTCGAGGTCTCCGGTCAGCCGGTGAACGTAGCGCACGAGCGGTTGGTAGTGCTCGTCGAACACGACGTCGAAGTCGACAGCGATCGCCACTGTTTCGGTCACCGTGGCCCCCGGAATCCTCTCCGTGTTGGTGTGCGCCGCGCGGGATCGCCCCGTTTGTGCTTCTTACATACGCTCAACGAGCGACCCGGGTCCGATGTGACGCCGTGGCGCGGACCATGCTCAGGGGTTGGGCCCCGACCTCGCCGAATCCGGTTCCCCCGATCACGGAGCGGCCGCCGAGTCCGGGCAGGATGCCGGGTAGGGCGCACTTCCGCCAAAGGTGGAGTCGTGGCTGCGCACGATTGGCTCTGGCGGCGGCCCGTACATCGACCCTCGCCGGGCAGGGGGGGGCGGTTATACACTTTGAAAGAGCGTGGTCCCCGAACTACACGCGGCCGATGCCGCCGTCATTCGAGCAGACTTTCCCATGCGTTTCGCGTACATCGACTCCCAGGGCAACGAAGTAAGCATCCCGAGCGTGGATGCGCTGGCACTTCGTATCGAGTTGGGTGCCATTGGGCCGGGTACCGATCTCTACGATGCCCAGAGCGACCGCTGGGGACCCGCGGAGTCCCACGAGATCTACCACACGCTGGCCCGTGATGTCGGCGGTGAGGACTTCCTGGTTCCTTCTCCGCCGCCACCGGAGCCGTTGGACGCGAGCTCCCCGGAAGATGATCGGGACGGCCCACCCACTCCGGACGTCTCCGAACCGGGTCCGTCTGCCGTGCGGACCTCCGAGGCCGGGCCGCCCGCGCCATCGCCTGCGGAGCCGCCGCCGGCCACGGCGGAGGAGCTCGGGCTGACGCTGGCGCCTGCCGACCCGACAGAAGAAGCGGGTGACGACCTCGTGGACTCCGTGGAAGCACAGGACGACGAAGTGTGGGACCCCGAAGACCTCGCGCCGGTCGAGGAGGATGAGCTCGACTCCGCCCGTGACTCGATGGCCGATGACGATGCCTTGGCTGAGGAGCCTCTGGAATTCGGGGTGCAGCTCGACGGAGCCGATTTCGAGCATGACGAGGAAGCCCTCGACCTGGAGCCGGTCCTGGATTTCGGTGGGGGACAGGAGGACGACGCGGGGGGCGGGCTCGATCTTGAGCCTCCGATGTCTGAATTCGATCCATCGGCGCCTCCCAATTGGATGGAGCACGAAGGACCACCCACCGACGACGGCGAGCCGATGTTGGACCTCTCCGAAGACGTGGAGGATCTGGAGGCGGACTCCGAGGATGGAGAGCCTTCGGAGGAAGCCCCGGAGGTTATGCGTCCCGAGCCCTCGCCACGGCCGACCCGGCCACCGCCGCGGCGTCCCCAGCCCCGTCGGAGTCTCACAAAGCCGCTCGTCGCGGTGCTGCTCCTCGGGGCCGTGGGCTATGCTGGTTGGTATGGGTGGCAGCAGTATGGCCCTCAGCTGGTGCCGCCCCCGTCGCGGCCCGAAGTGGTCCTCCCGGAGATTCCGGCCGAGTTGGAGGCACCGATGCGCGAAATCGCCGGGACTGCGCTGGTGCGTATGTTCCAGCGCATCGAGGACCGGGCCTTTCCGGAAGGCACTCCGGAGGCCCCTCACGAGGACTGGCTGGCCGGGGTCTATCTCGGGAACGCCAGCCAGTTCCCCGGTGTCGCCGACTTCTGGACGGGGGTCAGCGGATTCGCCGACCGGCTCAGCTCCGAGGGGGCGGCGGCGTTCCACGACGCCTACGTGATTCTCGCAGACTCCAGTGATGTCCCTGCGGAGGCCGTCCCGGTCATCGTTGAGCGAGCGGACTCCGGGTTCCTAGCCACCCAGGAAGATCGAATCCGGACTTATGAGCTCTTGGATGCGCTGGCCCGGGCTTCGCTGGCACTCCACGAGTTCCTGGTCACCAACGAGACCGAGATCCGGTATACACCGGCTCAGGGCCTCGCGGGAAATCCGGTTGAGGAGGCGGTGCCCGCCACGGAGGAGATGGGTGACCAGATGTGGTCGTTGGTCGAGGAAATCACGAACGCTCTGGATCGCCTGGGGACGCTGGACCGGGTGTCCAGGGAGCGGCTGAACGCAGTGGTGCTGGAGCGAATCCGGGAGACCGGCATCCGCTGATTCCGGAGCGGCGTCCTAGGGCACGACCAGCGGAGGTGCCTGGCCCGCGCCGGCATACACCACCCGCCGGCTTGCCAAGTCGTAGATGTCTCCGGGTCCCAGCCATCTCAGCGGGATGAGCACCGACGGGTCGGTGACGTCGTAGATGGCCACGGGCGCACCCACTACTCGAGCCACGTCGCGCGTGACGACCAGCGCCGCACCCTCGTTGAGCCCAATGCCCAAGAGGTCAGGCCGTTCTTCGAGGATCTTCAACATATCCGTCTCTCTCGCGCGTGCGACGAGGTGCTGGTCGATGGCCACGTTGCGGAGAAATCCGAAGCCCTCCAAACGATCCGGAGCTGACACGACATCGCTTTCGGCTCCCCCACGAACGAGGTAGGACGCAAGGGCCGAAGCTCCGGCCGAGTTCCCTCCGATGGTGCCGCCGCGCTGCAGGACGCGCCGCAGCTCGAGGTGAGTCCTCGTATGCAGGTAGACATCGACCAACCGCCATTGTCGACCCCCGGAGAGCCACACCCCGGTCGCCTCCTTGAGAGGCGCCGCGAACGCCTCCATGTCCGCGACGGCGCGACTCCGTGTATGGAGGATCTCAAGCTCCGTCGCACCCGCAGCCCTCAGTCCCTCCATGGCTGCCCAACCGTCATGCGCGCCATGTTCGCCGCCGGCCGTGGGAATGACGACGATGCGGGCGGAGGAGCCGCCCGCGAGTCTCACGAACTCGCTGTAGATCTCGTCGCCCAGGGCCCCACCGCCCGCCGCCAAGATGGCGCCCCGGGCGGGTCCGACGCACGCGCGAGCGCACGCCTGGGCCGCTGCGCCGCCGGCGAGTCCGAAGAGGATCGAGACCGCCGCGGCGAGGCCTAGACGGCTCGCGCGCGGGTTCATGTCATCGTCTAGAGGTAGGGGTTCTCTCCCGACTCGTGGTCGGTCACGTCATGGACGCTGGCCAACTCGGGCACAGCTTCCCTCAGCATTCGTTCCACACCCTGGCGCAGGGTCATACGGGATAGCGCACATCCCTGACACCCGCCGCTCATCTCGACATAGACGTCGTTGTCCTGCACATCCACCAGCGAGATGACGCCACCGTGTGCGGCAATGGCCGGGTTCACCTGGCTATCCAGGATCTCACGCACCCGGTCGGCGATAGGCCCTGTGGGTGCCGTCTCGGGCCGGACGGGCTTCTGGGGCTCGGCGAGACGTACTTCAAACCCGCTCTCATTGACCCGGTCCACGTAGTCGACCGTAGCTCCGTCGAGCCGCTCGACATCGTCCTGCCGGATCAGCACCGTGAACGCCTCGGCATCGAGCTTCGTGTCGTCCTCGGCGCGGTCCTCCATCCGGACCAGAGACAGGTCGAAGCGCGGCGCGGGACCGTCACCGGCCACGCTGATACGCAGGGCTTCTTCGTCGGCGCTGCTTTCGGACATGAAGGAATGCACCATATCTCGGGCGCGATCCGTGAAAGTGATGTTCGTCACGCTGATCCTCGGGAACCATGGTCGTGCGCGGCGCGGGGCCGCCTTGAAAGGGTTGCTACCCCGACGACTCATTGGGGTTCGCTCCGCGGGGCCCCGAGGAGGGGGGAAGAACCCCGGCGGGGCGTCCCGTTGATCGGCACTTCGGCCCCGGGTACCTTTCGCGCCGGTTCACCAAACCTCCAGGACCGCATTCTTCAAGGGATTCCCAGGCACTCCCATGGCCAACGCAGATCTCATGGACAAGCTCGTGTCGCTGGCGAAGCGACGTGGATACATCTTCCAGTCCTCGGAGATCTACGGCGGTACCGGGTCTGTCTGGGACTACGGCCCACTTGGTGTGGAGCTGAAGCGGAACCTGAAGGACCTCTGGTGGTCCGCCATGGTGCACCGTAGGGACGACATCGAGGGGATCGACGCCGCCATCCTCATGCACCCGAGGGTGTGGGAGGCGTCCGGTCACGTCGAAGGGTTCACGGATCCGCTCATCGAGTGCACGAACTGCCACCGGCGGTTTCGGGCGGACAACGCGGACGTGCAGGACGATCAGTGCCCGGTGTGCGGCACCAGGGACGCGTTCACCGAGCCCCGCATGTTCAACCTCATGTTCAAGACGTTCATGGGGCCCGTGGAAGACTCGTCCGCCACCATCTACCTGCGCCCCGAGACCGCTCAGGGCATCTTCGTGAACTTCCTCAACGTGCAGCAAACCGCCCGGCGGAAGCTCCCGTTCGGCATCGCCCAAATCGGCAAGGCATTCCGGAACGAGATCACACCGGGGAACTTCACGTTCCGGACTCGGGAGTTCGAGCAGGCCGAGATGCAGTTCTTCGTGAAGCCTGGCGACGACGAGGCTTGGTTCGAGCGGTGGATGGATGTGCGGATGGCGTGGCACAAAGAGATGGGTATCGACCCCAGCAAGCTCCGCTTCCACGAGCACGGCCCCGACGAGCTGGCGCACTACGCCAAGAAGGCCTTCGACGTCGAGTACGAGTTCCCGTTCGGCTGGAAGGAGTTCGAGGGCATCCATAACCGGACGGACTTCGATCTGGCCCGTCATCAGGAGTATTCCGGGAAGCGGCTGGAGTACATCGATCCGGTCTCGAATGAGCGTTATGTGCCCTACGTCATCGAGACGTCGATGGGCGTGGACCGTGCTGCCCTGGTGCTCCTGGCCGACGCGTATCGGGAGGAGGAGGTACAGGGGGAGGAGCGGGTCGTCCTCGGCTTGGACCCGAGAGTCGCCCCGGTGAAGGCCGCGGTCTTCCCTCTCGTGAAGAAGGACGGGCTCCCGGAGCGGGCCGAGAAGCTGGTCAAGGACCTGAAGACCCAAGGCATCCCGTCGTTCTACGACGCCTCGGGGTCGATCGGGCGACGGTATCGCCGTCAGGACGAAGCCGGAACGCCGTGGTGCATCACCGTGGATGGACAGAGCAATGATGACGGTACGGTGACGATCCGGGACCGGGACACGCTCGAGCAGGTGCGCGTGGAAGCCGGGAAGGTGGGCGAGTGGCTTCAGGCACGGTTAGGGGGCTGAGCCGGAGGACGGTCTCAGCTTCCGGGGGGGCTGGCCGATCCGAGAGGGCGGTCCGGCCCCTTGTGATCGATTCGACCGGCGGTCACAATGCGGGACGGGTCGTGATTGAGGGAGGGGCAAGATCACCCGGGGGCGGAGCGCTCCCGATCACCGAAGGGTGTGACCAATGGGCATGATGAAGGAATTCCGCGAGTTCGTCGTCAAGGGCAACGTCGTGGACATGGCGGTAGGGATCATCATCGGTGGCGCGTTCGGTACAGTGGTGAAGAGCCTGGTCGACGACGTCATCATGCCGCCGGTGGGGATGCTCGTCGGGAACGTCGACTTCGCCGAGCTCTTCATCACCCTACGGGAGGGTGCGGACGGCGGCCCCTACCCGACGCTCGCCGCGGCCAAGGAGGCGGGGGCGGTGACGGTGAATCTCGGCCTGTTCATCAACGCGATGATAAGCTTCCTCATCGTCGGCTTCGCCGTCTTCCTCATGGTGAAAGCCGTGAACCGGATGAAGCGTGAAGAGCCAGCACCGCCTCCGTCCCCCACTGAGAAGCCTTGCCCCCACTGCGGGATGAACATCCCTCTGGTGGCGTCGCGCTGCCCGCACTGCACATCGGAGCTGCAGGAAGCGACCTGATGGATGGGATCGCGGCAGCGTGGGGCAGAGCTGTCCTGAGCGAGCCGTGGTTCGGGCGGTGACACCGGGTTCGGGGCTGCTGTTTCAGCGACAAGTCCTCCGTTCCCAGAGCTGAGGGCCCGGGCTTGGGCGGGGCTCGCTAAATCGTGGACTTCGGGTCCTTCGAGCGCGCGGCGCGCGATGCCTACGATGACATTCCCCACGAGTACAAGGTGGGGGTCGATGGGCTGGTGGTGTACCGGACGGCTCCGGCACACCCGACCCTTCCTCACGTCTACACCCTCGGTGAGTGTCTGACCGAGGATCACCCGTCGGATTTCGGGAGTCCGGAGACGACCCGTTCGGTCATCGCGCTCTACTGGGGCTCGTTTCGCGCGTTGGCCGACCGTCAGGAGGAGTTCGACTGGGAGGGTGAGCTCTGGGAGACGTTGACCCATGAGCTGCGTCACCACCTGGAGTCCCTGGCGCGAGAAGACGCGCTCGAGGGAGTTGATTACGCCTCCGACGAGACCTTCAAACGCGACGCGGGGCTCGACTTCGACCCCTGGTATTACCAGCAGGGCGATGACCTCGGCGGCGGGGTCTTCGACGTTGAGGGATCACTGTATATCGAGCAGATCTGGTTGCCCGAGGCCTTCGAGCACACGGATCGTGTCGAGTTCCACTGGGCCGGTCGACTTCACCGAATTCCCCGGCCGAACGTGCTCGGCGACGTACACTTCATCACCTTGGACGGGCTCGAGGGTCAGCGTGGATCCGTCGAGATGGTGCTGGTTCGACGGCGGAGGTGGTGGGAAGGGTTCACCGGTTTGTTCGGCAGAGGCGGGCTGGACGTCCGGGAGTCCCGGGCCGAGGCGGAACCGGTGGCTCTGGAGGGGTAGGCCTCTAGCACCATGGCTCTCCACGATCGCTACGCCCGGCGCACGCCCTTCGAGCTGGCGTTTCCCGACCCGGAGCGCGCCAGACGCCTCGCCGACGACGTCTACGCGGAGGCGGAGGCTCGCGGGGTGGACCCTCGGCACCCCCAGATGTTCGCGACCCTGGGGTCCGTCGGCGGGTACCTGACCGAGCTGCGGGATCCCGGGGCCCCGGCTGAGGCCGTCCAGCAGTACGCGGCCCTCGCCTTTCACGGTGTGGCATTCGCTCGAGCCGGATGCCCCCTCTATCTGCTCTCCACCGATGCCGCCCGATTCCTGGTCTCCGGAGTCCGCAAAGGAACGCCCCAAGCCCCGGAGGAAGCTGGATATCTACAGCTCCCTCAGCACCTCTTCTGGGTGGAGAGCGACGGAGAAGGAACGGTACCGGAATCTCTCGACGGGCTCTTCTGGACCCTCACGGGACACGGGACGATCCACACGCTTCTGGTGACGGGTGTTCGGCCGGATCGGCCGGGCGTGGGTGTGATTCCCGTGCCCGAGGCGCCCATAAAGGACGCCGAGAGCTGGCTCCGGGCCAACGTCCGTGAGGAAGAGCAGGGTGTAGACTTCGCGAGCTCCATCCCAGGGGCCGAGCTGGACGGATTGTTCGGAATCCGCGCTGCGGGAGAGCCCCTGAAGCTCCTGGCACGATGCTTTGCCCTGCTCGAAGAGGAGCCCGGCTGGACAGAACGACGCTCCGCATCCCACCACCCTGCGTCGTCCAGGGACCAGGGGTCGGAACATAAGGGGACGGCGTCGAATGACGAGGAGGCCAGGGGGGGTGCCGAGTCCGGCCCGCTTCCGTCCGAGCTGCCCTACACGCTCATCCGTGACCGACCGGGAGACCATGCCTAGGGAATCCAAGAAGGCCCGCCGGGGGCGAGCCGAGGAGGTCTACGGCCTTCTCCGGGCCGAGTATCCGGATGCCCATTGCGAGCTCGACCACGAAGATGCGTTCCAGCTCGCCGTGGCCACCATCCTCTCCGCGCAGACCACCGACGTTCGGGTGAACATGGTGACGCCCGAGCTGTTTCGGCGGTACCCCGACGCCGAGGCTCTGGCCAATGCTCAGCAGGAGGAGGTGGAGGAGATCGTTCGTTCCACCGGCTTCTTCCGGAACAAAGCCAGAAACATCATCGGGTTCGCCCGGGGCCTCATGGCCGAGCACGGGGGGGAAGTGCCTGCGTCGATGGATGCGCTGGCGGGTCTTCCGGGCGTAGGCAGGAAGACGGCCAACGTCATCCTCGGGAATGCCTTCGGCATCGACGAGGGCGTGGTGGTGGACACGCACGTCAAGCGTCTCTCGAATCTGCTGCGGTTCACGAGGGAGGGGACTCCGGAGAAGGTGGAGCGGGACCTCATGGACCTCTTCCCACGGGACCGGTGGACGATGCTTTCCCACTTGCTCATCTGGCATGGTCGCCGCGTCTGTGAGGCGCGAAGCCCCCGTTGCGAGACGTGCGTGGTGGCGCACCTCTGTCCATCGTCCAAGGTTTGAGACTCGACCTCCAATCTCGACAATCCCGAGGAAAGCAATGCCCGACCGCGCTGAAGCCGTAGCCCTGCTCGAGGAATGGGTGGAGAACGATGGCCTTCGCAACCACATGTACTCTGTCGAAGCCTCTATGCGGCACTACGCCAGGATCCGTGGGGAGGACGAGGACCTATGGGGTCTGGCCGGCCTCCTGCACGACTTGGACTGGGAGAAGTACCCCGATGAGCATCCCTTGAAAGCTGTAGAGCACTTGAGGGAGCGAGGATACCCCGAGGAGCTCCTCCACGCCATCCTCACGCACCGCTCGGATTTCACCGGCGTGGAGCCGGAGACCGACCTCGACAAGTACCTCATCGCCTGTGACGAGCTGTCGGGGCTCGTCTACGCGGCGTGTCTCGTGCGCCCTACCGGCATCGATGATCTCAAGCCCAAGTCGGTGACCAAGAAGCTCAAGGACAAGGCGTTCGCGGCCGGCGTGAGCCGTGACGAGGTGCAACGCGGGATCGAGCTCATCGGAGTCGATCGGGCTGAGCATATCCAGAACGTCATCGACGGCATGAGGGCGCAGGCCGAGCAGCTTGGCCTCCGGGGACAGGACCTTCAGGGCTGAGCGATACCGATGCCGTGAGACGTGCGGGGGAAGCCTCTCCGTGCCGCGCCCCTGTTGCGGGAACCGCGTTTTCGAGGGCCGTGTAGGACCGCAAATGACGCGCACACTCGTCCTCGCGCTCCTCACCCTCGCGATGGTGACGTTCTCTGCCAACCATGCGGGCGGGCAGGACGTAGAGATGCTCGCGGCCCGGCACGGCACGCGCCCGCCGGCGGCGTATTACCGTGAATTGGCCCGCAATCCGGACGCTTTTCGTTTCCGTCGCGGGCGGTCGGGACGGATCCTCCCGAGCGGAGCCTCACGGTCCGCCGGGGCGCAGGGGGTGGATGGAGGTGTCACCATCGGTCCCATGGCGACACTCGGACCTCGTGAGGGGCCGGTGGCCGGCGCCTTCACGATCCCCATCGTGCTGGGCTTGTTCGACGACACGGCCGGCTCGGGCCCCTTTTCCGCCGCCGAGATCTACGACGCCTACTTCGCGGACGTCCCGGGGACCGTCCGGGCGTACTACGACGAGGTCTCGGGAGGGCGGGTCGCTCTGGACGCAGTCGCCCAGCCGTGGGCGAGAGTCGGAATGACCCGCGCGGAGGTCACCAGGGGGGACGGAGCCCTCTCCTCAGCCGTTCCCGGCGAAGGAGGGATCGGCAACTACGTCTATGATCTCATGCACGAGGTGTTCGTCGCGAATCCCGGCCTCGACTGGGGGATGTTCGACAGCGACGGGCCCGACGGAGTCCCGAATTCCGGTGATGACGACGGATACGTCGACGCCCTTGCGGTGATGCACCCTACGAGCGGCGCCGAGTGCGATGGAACGCTTTCGAGGATCTGGTCCCACAAGTGGAATCTAAGCCAAGCGCTGCGGGGTGAGACGATCGAGACTCCGTCGGCTCGGGCCGGGGGCGGGCTCATCCGCATCGACGACTATTTCGTCCTGCCCGTACGATCCTGCGGAGGGAGCACGCTCAACGAGATCGGGGTTTTCACCCACGAGGTCGGGCACGCGTTCGGTCTTCCAGATCTGTACGACGTCCGGAATCAGCACGCTGGGGTTGGGACCTGGGACCTCATGGCGTCGGGAGCCTGGGGATGCGATGACCGAACGCCCGAGCGGCCCTGCCACATGGGGGCTTGGAGCAAGGCCATGCTTGGGTGGGTGGATGTCGTGACGCTCGATTCGCATACGGACCATGGGACTCTGGCGCTCCCTCCGGTGGAGACGGGTGGTCCGGTCTACCGTGTCGATGCGCAGGATGGCTCGAGTGAGTACTTCCTCCTGGAGAATCGCCAGCCCTTGGGGGCTTTCGACCAGAATCTCCACGGCGGCGGCGGCCTCGTGGTATGGCAGGTCGATCCCGTCCGCGTCTTGGCCCGCTGGGCCGCGAATACCGTGAACGGGAGCGATCGCCCGGGCGTGCGCGTCCGGGAGGCGGATGGCCGCGGGGATCTCCTCAGGACCGGAGGCGGTCGGGGAGACGCGGGTGATCCGTTCCCCGGAGCAACCGGGAACACCAGATTTCACGCCGGCTCGGACCCTGCCGCGGTCTCCTACGCCGGCACGGCCACCGGGCTAACGATCCGGAACATCCAGGCGCCCTCGCTGGCCGGCGCGGACGCGACCTTCGATCTCACGACCCGCCTTACGCGGGTAACCCTGGTCGCCGATGGGTCGGCGGGGATCGAGTCGATCTTCAGCGTGGATGGGGCTTCGCTCCAGCCGTCGGGAGGCACGTTCGAGGCGGTCCCGTTCAGTAGGAGCCGCTTGGAGGCCGCATCCGGAGAGACACTGGAGCCGGGGGTGCGCAGGCCGTTCGGGGGATGGGAAGACGGCGAGTCCAGTCGGACGCGAACCCTTGACGTCCCTCTCGCCGACACGACGCTCAAAGCGATCTATTCTGGCCGAGAGGTTCAGCTCGGCGTCACTCTGGAGTCTGACGCGGCGCCCGTCGTTCCGGCGGTCGTCGAGAGCTTCCCCGCCTCGGCGGACCTTTGGTTCACGGAGGGGCAGGATGTGGAGGTCCGGGTCGAACCGCGAGACGGCTTCGCCTTCTCCGGGTGGTCGGGAGACTTGGAGGGGGAGCCCAATCCGGCGTTCGTCACCATGGTCGAGCCGGTGTTCGCCGGTGCCATGCTGACCTCCAATTACTCCGTCCCGGACGCCGCGTTCAGCGCAACGGCGGCGGCGGCTCAGAGCTTTATGCTGGATGCGCTGAACGCAAACGCCCCGGTCGCGTGGAGCCTGGTCGCCGGGGCCCTCCCCGACGGAATGAGCCTCCGGAACGCCGGTGCTCTTGAAGGGGTCCCGCTGGAGACCGGGCGATTCACGGTGACCGTGCGGGCCCGGGACGCGATTGGACTCACCAGTGAGGCCGAGGTTGTCGTGGACGTGGCAGCGGCAGAGATCACCCCGGCGCGGGCGGCCACGCCGTTCCTGCTGGGGGGGCCGTTGAGCGAGGGTGAAGCCGCCGTTCTCGACCGGAACGGAAACGGCAACGGCCGCTACGACATAGGAGATTTCAGGGCATGGGTGCGACAACTCAGGGAAGGCCGAGAATGAGCCGAGTGAAGCGATGGCGATCCGGAGGGAACGTCGTAAAGGCGTCTTGGGGGGTGGTGGCTCTCCTCGTCCTGGCGCCGGGCTGCAGTGACAGTGGACCCGGGACGCTCATGGTTACGGTGGCCGCTCCGGAGGCGTTGGGGGCCGTGTCGCTGGAGGTCGTGGGACCAGGCGTTCTGGGTTTCGAGGGCATGGGATCCACCGAAGCGTATGGAGGCGCGGTGTCGGCCCGAGAAGGGCGCCATCGGTTGGTCGTCGTCGATCCCACCGGTGATGGGGAGCTCCGCTTCGGGATCCAGGTCCAGGACGTGAGCGCCCCGTGGCCGACGCTCACGGTTGTGTCGGCGGCAGGGACGGACGACCTGGAGCGGATGAGCGCGGGTATCGAGGTGTCTGTGGCTCGGGAGTAGGGAAGCCGGAGCGCCGTCGAGTGCAAGCGGCCCGGGGCGAGTCCTTTGCCCCGGGCCGCGGGACTCCACCCACGTTCAAGCGTGGTCAGCTCAACGAGAGAAGAATTCGGGCATAGATGCCGACCGCGGTTCGGGCCTTTACCCATGCCTCCCGGTACTGGCCTGCCTCGAGAGCTTCCTCTGCTTCCCGCACGAGGGCGTCGGCCCTCGCGTCCGCCTCGAGGACCTCCGGTGCCGTCTCGTCCGTGATCTGCTCGTCCACGCGCGCCTCCATGGCCAGAGCTACTTCCACGGCCGCTCGGGCACGGAGCTCCACGGCCGGAAGGTCTCCGTCCCAGAGGAGGCGCATGACCCGAAGCGATCGGGCAGAGGACTCTATGGCTAGGCCGATGGCGACCCGGAAGCGGTCTTCCTCCAACGCCGCCTCAGAGCGCTGGAGGAGGGCCTCCGCTTCGGCCAGCAGTTCGGCGACTCGCGCGCTTGGGGCGTCGCCCGCCATCGCCGTCGCGCGCTCGAGCAGGCCGCCTGCGTGAGCGACAGCCTCCTCGGCCCGCTTCGCCAAAGTGTCGTCATCGATTCCCCCAGCCAACCGAACGATGACGGCTCGGGATAGGCGAGCGCACGCCCGCGCCTCTGCCACGGCGAGCCTCCACTGCTCACGGCCGAGCGCGGCCCGTGCAGCGGAGCAAAGCTGGCTGGCACGGTTGAGCGCCCGGGCGATGGGTGTCTCCGGGTCGTCTCCAGCCAGTCGGAGGGCGTAGTCCAGCAGGACATGGGCTCGGGCCACGGCGGCTTTCGCCTTGCCCTCCGGGTCCAGCCAGCGCAGGGCGTCCGAGGCGCGGCCGGCGTGGAACAGGACAGCCGCGTGGTCGCCCCGAGCCCGGGCTCCGGCCGCCAGGTCGAGCTCCGAGTCGGCCTCCGACAGGTAGCTTGCCGCACCACCGCCGACGTTGGGGCCGAGCCGTCGGGCCAAGTGGGCACGCGCGTCCATCACGCCGTCCAACACGCGGGTCGCGATATCACTGCCGAGGGCAGCCAGAAAACCGTGGCGCGCCAGGTCGTCGGCCGTGTCCGCCAGCCGCTCGGCGTCGTCCGCTACACCGACATCGTGGGCAAGGGCCGCCTCGGTCGCGAGCTCCGCGGCGTCGAGGAGGGTGGAGGCCGGATCGCCGGCAATGGTTCCTGATTCGACAGCCGCCCAGGCCTCTGCCTCGAGATCTGCGGACGACGGTAGGTCGGTCCAGACCTCCTGGACCGCAGCTGCGTGTTGGGCTGCATCCAGGGTGGTGCCAGGCTCTGTAGGTGAGGTGTCGCAGCCGGCGGCGAGGAGCGCTCCGAGAATGAGGAGCCCTGGGGCCACGCGAAGTCGCGGGTGGCCGCTCGGCCCCATGTCTTGCGGGTGTGCGTTGTCCATCGAAGTCTCCTTTTCGTGCCGGAAGAGGCCGGCGGTGTGCTCAAGAATCCCGACTTGAAATGGTCGCGATCGTCGATTCGACCCTCCTTTGAGCAATGCCGGTGCCGTTGCCGTGACATGCACTGCAAGTATTTGTGGACGTTGCATTTGCAGCCGATCGGACAGGTCTGCGAGCTGCGGGCTCCGTAGGGATTGTACACAAAAACATTGCGCAAGCGACAGCTGTAATCCCAATCATTGTGCATGAGCGATTCTGAGAAGGTCCGGGTTCTCGTCCATCTCCCGCATGGGGCAGCCGCGGAGGTTGTCGACCGCCTTCGGGTGGGGGCCCGGGTCGTGACGGTGGAGCGTACGGCTGAGTTGTTGGAGCGTCTCGCGTCGGAAGCGTGGCGGGCCGTGGTGGTCTCGCTGGAGGATGAGGACGACATGCGGCTCCTCCCGAGGGTGGTGGAGGCTGTCCCGAGCGCGGTTGTCGTGGCCGTCCACCCTCAACCGGGCTTCGACGATGTGCTGGCTGCTGAGGCGGCGGGAGCGGCCGTTCTCCTGCGATTCCCTGAGGAGGCGGCTCGAATCCCTGATGTCCTTGCCCCGTATATGGAGGAATCCGGAGACCATCCGGTATCCGGGGAGACTCCGCCCGACGATGGGATGGTGGGCTCCAGCGCCGCGCTTCTGGAGGCGTACCGCACCCTGGTCCGCGTGGCCCCGGCCGTCACACCGGTGCTCGTTGAGGGAGAATCCGGAACGGGCAAGGAGCTGGTGGCCCGAGCGCTGCACACACGAAGTCCTCGGGCAGGGGCCCCGTTCGTGCCAGTGAACTGTGCGGCGCTTCCGGAAGGTCTCTTGGAGGCCGAGCTGTTCGGGTACGAGAAGGGGGCGTTCACCGGAGCGGTGGGTCGGAGTGAGGGGCGCTTCGGGCGGGCGCACGGCGGCACCCTGTTTCTCGACGAGATCGGCGAGATGGGCCTGGGCGTTCAGGCCAAGCTCCTACGGGCATTGGAGTCCGGCGAGATCGAGCGTCTGGGCTCCGGCGACGTCGTGCGGGTGGACGCACGTATCGTAGTGGCCACCAATCGTTCGTTGGAGGAACGAGTGGCAGAGGGGGCGTTCAGGGAGGATCTTCTCTATCGGTTGGCCGTGGTTCGGGTCTCCCTGCCCCCGCTTCGCAGACGCCCCGAAGACCTCTTGCCGCTGGCCGAGGCCTTCGTGGCTCGGTTCGCAGAGCAGCACGGCCGGCCCATCGCGGCGCTGTCCCGCGAGGCCGTGGCCATGCTCCGAGGCCGCACCTGGCCCGGGAACGTCCGTGAGCTGAGGAACGTGCTGGACCGCGCAGTGCTACTGGCGCGGGGTGGAGTGGTGCGGAGTGTCGATCTGGCTCATGAGGGGACGACACCGAGCTTGGCACCATCGGGAGGTCCCTTGAGCGAGGGGTACCCGGCGACCTGGTCCCTCCAGGAGGTGGAGGCGCGCCACATCCGGCGCGTCTTGGCCCGCACGGGCGGTCATATGGGAGAGGCGGCGAGCATCCTCGGGGTTCACCGGAACACCATGACGACGAAGGTCCGCGAGTACGGCATCGACCCGCAGGCGCCCATGGCACGTGAATCGGGCGATACGGGCTCATGATGCACATAAATTGGGACGACGTTGTTCCCCCTACCAGCGATCATCGCACAACCATGCGGGCTTCCGGTTGGCACGAGGCATGCGATGGAGTACCGGCATGAGTGCTTCCACACCCCCCGGACTGCTACGGCTGGAACGTCTCCTCGACGTGCTGCCACGCACGGACGCCCTGAGGCCCTTGGCCGCAAGGTTGCTCGCCTCGTCCCGGGTCGACGAAGGGCGGCGCTGGACGGCGTCGGGCGAGCTCGGAACGACGGGTGGAAGAATCGTCGACCTTCCCGCGTTTCGGTCTTCGGCCGAGGCGTGGGTGGAGGAATCCCGGACCCGCCTGCGCCGAAGCGTCGACGCGGTAGCCCGTGTATCCGAAGGGCTCGCGACCGGGGACGGACCGGACGTCGTGGCCGCGCTGCTCGAGCACTCGGACGCGCTGGAGCGGGACGGCGCGCCGGCGGACGCCGAGGCCTGGGCGGAGGCGGCTTTCCATGCGGCGCTGACCTTCGGCGTCCCCCGGGCCGCAGAAGCTCGGCGACGGACCGCTCGGTGCGCGCGCAGTCAAGGTGACGTCCGGCGGGCTCAGGAGGCGTACGAGGAGGCATGGACCCGGGCCTCCGACGCAGATCTCTGGGAGGATGCGGTCGTGGCGGCCACGGGCCGCGGTAACGTATCCGTGGATCTTGGACGGTGGCGAGACGCCGAGATCTGGTACGAGCGGGCGATGGACGTGCTGGCGGACGCGAACCACGGCCTGAGTGAGCTCGTCGAGCGGGGCCTGCGGTGGCGACTCTGCCAGAATCTGGGAATCACGCATCGCGAGCGCGGTGACCTGGATGGCGCGGACGCGTGGTATACGATGGCGGAGGAGACCAGCCAGGGCCTCGAGGATCCCTCGTCCACCGTCGAGATCGGCAACGGGCGAGGGCAGCTTCATCTGGCGCGAGGAGACATGGCGGCAGCGGAGGCGAGCTTTCGGCGGGCCTTGGTGGCGATCGGTGCCGAAGGACCGGACGAGATCCGTGTCGCCGTGCGCACGAACCTGGCCGAGGCCCTACTCCTCCGCGGCCGCACGCTGGAGGCCGGGATCGTCGCCAGGGAGGCAGAGGAGGAAGCCATCCGTGGCAGGTACCTCGGCCGCCTCCCGGGAGTCTATCGGGTTCTTGCGCGTGTCGTGGCAGAGCGAGGGGAGGGCGAGGCCTTCGTTCTGGTGGAGAGGGCTCTGGAGATCGCACGGGGGGCAGGCCTTCCTCCCTTCCAGGAAGCCCTCACGCTGCGGACCTGGGCGGACCTACGGGAGGCGCAGGGAGAGCACGACCTGGCGTCGCAGGCCCGAACCCAGGCAGACGAGCTACTGAGCGAACATCCGCAAGGGACGTCGGGATGGCCCGACGACCCTGATCATACGCGCCCAGGAGGCGCATCATGAACGATATGAAGAACATCGATCCGTTCCGCGCCCTAGGTGTCAAACGCCGCGGCTCTCGACTGTTTCCGGTGGTCCTCGGGCTGCTCCTGTCCGGATGTGGCAACGTGACGTCGGGCGGCTTCGGAGACGTGGAGGTGCTGGTATCGTCCGACGAAGTCGCGGACATTCAGGAGACCGCTGCCTCGGCACTGTATTCACAGCTTGGCGCGCCAGCCAAGAGCTCGCACACCGACTCCATCGTAGGCACGCTCACCCTGCGCCTTCGCAGCTTCGCACGGCGGGGCGTCGGCGATTTCGTGGAGCTGACCGACGGTGTTCAGGAGGTGACGTTGCCCTTGAACGACCCGCAGGCGGTAGAGGTCGCCCGGCGCGCAGTTCCGACCGGTCGTTACGATGCGGTGCGCACGTTCTTCGGTCGCATCGAGGCCAACATCGAGAGCGGACTGGTCATCGACGGCGAGCCGGTCGAAGGGACGGTGTCCGTGGAGCTGGCCGGCGAGGGCTTCAGCACGGTCACGTACACCGGATTCGATGTCTGGGAGAACAGCCCGACCGTGATCGCCGTCGACCTGCAGAGTCGACTCTGGCTCCGCTTGACGAACGCCGTGCTCAATCGAGTGGACCTCGAGGACTTCCGGCGGATCTTCCGTGTGCGGGTGAGACAGCGGATCCTATCGGGAGGTTAGGCGACGAGCCACCACGCCCGTCGACGCCTTTCCGCAGGTACAGGGAGCCTGGCCCTCGACGCTTGCCGGCATCCGGCCCTTGCGCCACCTTACGCGGGTTTCCCCGCGGCCTCTCTTGCGATGAGAGGTCGGGTGGGCACCCGGACATCCCAGCCTACCACTCCAGGCCGCCCGCACGGCGAGGAGCAGCCCATGACCGGAGCCACGTGGATCACCATGATCGCGATCACGTGTTCCGTATGGGGCGGCTTCGCCCTCGTCCTGGTCACCGCGATTCGTAAGGAGTCCGGCGAGACCGTTGGCGAATAGCGCACGCCCCCGCCCGGCGCGGCCCGGCACACCCGAGCGCTCCACGTGCCCCGACGCGACGACCTAGAGACGATCCTCATCCTCGGGTCCGGCCCGATCATCATCGGCCAGGCCTGCGAGTTCGACTATTCCGGTACGCAGGCGGTCCGCGCGCTCAAGGAGGAGGGATACCGGGTCGTTCTGGTGAACTCCAACCCGGCCACCATCATGACCGATCCGGACATCGCGGATCGGACCTACATCGAGCCCATTACCGCCGAGTGGGTGGAGCGGGTCATAGAGCGTGAGAAGCCGGACGCCCTCCTTCCCACCATGGGTGGCCAG
Organism: Gemmatimonadota bacterium; assembly: GCA_039587535.1. Lineage (GTDB taxonomy): Bacteria > Gemmatimonadota > Gemmatimonadetes > Longimicrobiales > Gaopeijiaceae > JAWLHJ01. The sequence goes on along the minus strand of JBDHIF010000001.1, from coordinate 147,835 downwards.
ACGGCCCTCAACGTGGCGATGGAGCTGCACGAGACCGGTGTGCTGAAGCAGCACGATGTGGAGCTGATCGGCGCCAACGAACGCTCCATCGAGATGGCCGAGGACCGGGAGGAGTTCGCCAAGGCCATGGACCGCATCGGCCTGGCGGTCCCCCACGGGGGCTTCGCGCACTCCCTCGATGAGGCCATGGCCATCGTCGAGGATACGGGTTACCCGGCCATCGTGCGCCCCTCGTTCACTCTTGGTGGGACCGGGGGTGGCATCGCCTACAACCGAGAGGAATTCGAAGCCCAGGTGCGGAAGGGGCTCGATGCCTCGCCGACGACCGAAGTACTCATCGACCGGTCCGTCATCGGCTGGAAGGAATACGAGCTCGAGGTCGTGCGGGACGGCATCGACAACGTCATCATCGTCTGCGCCATCGAGAACGTGGATCCCATGGGGGTTCATACAGGGGACTCGATCACCGTCGCGCCTGCGCAGACGCTTACCGATGTCGAATATCAGGAGATGCGCGACGCCGCCATCAAGATCATTCGAGAAATCGGTGTGGAGGCCGGGGGCTGCAACATCCAGTTCACGGTGAATCCGGCGGATGGCGAGATGCTCGTCATCGAGATGAATCCCAGGGTCTCCCGGTCCTCGGCGCTGGCATCGAAGGCGACAGGCTTCCCGATCGCGCGCGTGGGAGCGAAGCTGGCCGTGGGCTATCATCTGCACGAGCTACCCAACGACATCACCAAGACGACACCCGCCTCCTTCGAGCCGGTGCTGGACTATGTGGTGGTGAAGCTGCCCCGGTTCGCCTTCGAGAAGTTCCCGCAGGTGGACGACACGCTCACCGTGCAGATGAAGTCCGTGGGCGAGACCATGGCGATCGGTCGGACCTTCCGTGCGGCTTGGCAGAAGGGCTTCCGCGGGCTGGAGATCGGGCGGACGGGATGGTCGGTCGGAGCGCGACTGGAGGATGACGGACTCGATGCGGACCATCCCGAGGCCCTTCTCGCCGCACTTCGCCGACCAACGGCAGAGCGTCCTTTCCAGCTCAAGCGTGCATTGGAGGCCGGCATCACCCCTGAGGAGATTCACGAGGCCACGTGGATCGATCCGTGGTTCATCGATCAGCTGGTACAGATCATCGAGTGGGAGCGCCGCTATCGCGAAGCGGCCGAGGTGACGTCTGAGCTCACTCGCCGCATGAAGCGGGAGGGCTTCAGCGACGCTCAGCTTGCCGCGCTCCGGGGTGAGGCCGAGCAGGAGGTTCGTGAGCGCCGTTGGGACTGGGGAATTCACGCTACGTACAATGTGGTCGACACGTGCGCGGGTGAGTTTCCCGCAGAGACACCGTACTTCTATTCGTCCTACGAGGCAGAGTCGGAGAGCGTCCCGTCGGATCGCGAGAAGGTGGTGATTCTTGGGAGTGGGCCGAACCGCATCGGGCAGGGTATTGAGTTCGACTACTGCTGCGTGCAGGCGGTCCTAGCCCTTCGGGAGGCAGGATTCGAGACCATCATGATCAACTCGAATCCGGAGACGGTATCCACGGACTTCGATGTGAGCGACAAGCTCTACTTCGAGCCGCTCACCCTCGAGGATGTCCTGGAGATCCTTCATCTGGAGAAACCCAAGGGCGTCATCGTCCAGCTCGGCGGTCAGACACCTTTGAAGCTCGCCCGGGGGCTCGAAGCGTTCGGTGCTCCGGTGCTGGGCACCCCGGTGGACGCGATCGACCGCGCCGAGGACCGCGACCGCTTTGATGAGGTCTGTCGGCGCATCGGAGCATTGACGCCGCCGAACGGTATCGCCACGAGCGAGGCCGAAGCCCTGGCGATCGCCGAGCGCATCGGCTTCCCCATTCTCGTCCGTCCGAGCTACGTCCTTGGTGGCCGGGCCATGCGCATCGTCTATGACGCCGGGTCTCTCGAGCAGTATTTCGAGGAAGCCGTTCGCGCCTCCGAGGACCATCCAGTCCTGGTAGACCGTTTCCTGGAGGATGCGTTCGAGGCGGATGTGGATGCGCTTTCCGATGGCAAAGACGTGGTCATCGGCGGCATCATGCAGCACATCGAGGAGGCTGGGGTGCACTCCGGCGACTCCGCGTGCGTGCTGCCGCCATACCGGCTCTCCACCTCCGCTCTGGAGGAGATTCGCGATCTGACCCGGCGCTTCGCGTTGGAGCTCGGGGTCGTCGGGCTCATCAACGTGCAGTACGCCATCAAGGATGGAGACGTATACGTGCTGGAGGTGAACCCCCGGGCGTCGCGGACCGTGCCCTTCGTCAGCAAGGCCACCGGCGTGCCACTCGCGCGCTTGGCCGCACGGGTCATGGCGGGGGAGGCGCTGGCCGACCTCGCCGTGCCGGCCGAGCCGCCCGTGCCCGGTGTCGCGGTGAAGGAGGCGGCGCTTCCCTTCAACCGATTCGACGTGGACGTCCTGCTGGGACCGGAGATGCGATCGACCGGCGAGGTGATGGGTATCGACGACTCCTTCGGGATGGCGTTCGCCAAGGCACAGGTGGCCGTGGGGAATGTGCTTCCGGAGGAAGGCACCATCATCGTCACTGTCAACGACCGTGATAAGGAGTCGGTAGCGCCGATCGTCAGACGATTCGGCGACATGGGCTTCAATCTCATGGCCACCGGGGGCACGCTCGACTATCTGGAAGGCCTCGGAATCCGGGCCGAACGGGTCTTCAAGGTGAGTGAGGGGCGCCCGGACATCGTGGATCAAATGGTGTCGGGGAACGTCGCGCTCCTGGTCAACACGCCTCTTGGCAAGAAGTCGAAATACGACGACTACGCCATGCGGCGGGCCGCTATCACCCACAACGTTCCCTACCTCACCACGATGTCGGCGACCTCCGCGGCCTGCGACGCGCTCATCGCGTTGAAATCACGTCGGCGCGAGGTGAGATCCATCCAGGAACGGATCGCATCGGTGAGCGCGGTGACTGCAGCGGAGGCTTGAATCCGCGATGGGGGAAGTCTCGAAGCCGGGCGGAGACCCCCACGTGACGGCTGAGCCGTTCGTGACGACCGGGTTCTTCCTCCATCCCGCTTCGCCGCTCCACGACACGGGCTGGAGCCATCCGGAGCATCAGGGCCGACTCAGGGCACTGGCTTCCACAGTGGGCCGGGACATGCTCACACTGCATGGGCACGTGTCCCAATTCGAGCCGGGGGCGGCGCTGGAGTCGGACCTCCTACGCGTGCACGATACGGACCATGTCGAGCAGGTCCGTCGGGCATGTAGCCTGGCTGAGGAAGGGGGGACCGTAATCTCGCTGGACGCTGACACGAAGGTGTCAGGGGCGAGCTGGGAGGCTGCCCTGGGAAGCGCCGGCGCTGCCATCGAGGCCGCTCGACGCGTGGCCGCCGGGCGCATGCGCTCGGCCTTCGTGGCGACTCGGCCGCCGGGCCATCATGCCACGGCGTCCCGGGCCATGGGATTCTGTCTCTTCAACAACGTGGCCGTCGTAGCCCGGTGGCTTCAGGCTGAGGGGCATGCCCACCGCGTGCTCATCGTGGACTGGGACGTGCACCACGGCAACGGTACGCAGGACATCTTCTATCGCGATCCCGACGTATTCTACCTTTCGCTTCATCAGGCCCCACACTACCCGGGCACGGGAGCGGCGACCGAGACCGGTGAGGGCCCAGGAGAGGGAGCCACGCTCAATGTGCCCCTGCCGGCTGGGACTCCGAGAGCGGAATACCTGGCCGCCTTCGACGACGCGCTGGCACGCATCACGTCCCGGTTCGATCCCGACTTCGTACTCGTGTCGGCAGGCTTCGATGTGCTCGCAGGCGATCCGTTGGGTGGGATGCTTCTGGAGCCCGCCGACCTGCATGGTATGACCCGGCGGATCGTCGAGGTGGGGGCCGCGTCTTGCGAAGGACGCGTCGTGGCTCTGTTGGAGGGCGGTTATGCACCGAAGCGTCTCGGCGACGGCGCCGTCGCCGTGATCCGGGCGCTGGCCGACCTGGATACGCCGTGAGCGGCTGGGACCGCGGTCGGAGGACCGTGTTCCTGGTGGCTGTCTTCGTCCTCGCCTCCGCCTGCGAGTCGACGGTGCGCGCCACAGGGGGCGGGGTGGCGACCCAGGAAGTGCCCTCTGTATCCGTTCACCCGGAGGCGCGCCAGGCCATTTCGGAGCTCCGCTCACCTTACTGCCCGGGGCTGATGCTCGAGGTGTGTCCCTCGCCGGACGCGGCGGCGCTCCGGGATTCGATCGATGCCCTCGCCCGCTCTGGAATCGAGTCCGACTCCATCGTGGCTCGGGTTATCGCACAGTATGGAGAGGAGTGGCGGGCGCTCCCTCGAAGAGAAGGGTGGGGGTGGTGGGCCTGGCTCATGCCGTTTGGGGCGCTCTTGGTCGGGCTGGCGGCCGTGGCGGTCGTCCTCCGACGGAGGCGGAAGGAGGCGCTCGATCGTCTGCCGCCGAAGCCGGTGGGGGAGGAAGCCGAGGAGCGTCTCCGCCGAGCCATGGACGACCTGGAGGCGTCCGAGTACCCGGACTGGTAGGGGTGGGTCGTTGCCCGAGGGGCCCGGCTCCCTACCTTTCTGACCCATGCCTGCCAACGAAACGGGATCGGTACCGACGAGCGCCTCGCCGCCGTCCATGCTGGATCTCATCCGTCTTAGCCCGCGGAGACTCTTTCCGCCGGGCGGCGTCGAGCTTTATCGGCAGATTGCGCTTCTCACCGGAATGTCCGACGACCACGAGGTCTTGGACGTCGCCTGCGGGAAGGGTGTGTCGCTCGAATACTTCGTAAGGGAGTTCGGAGTCCAAGGCTCGGGGTTGGATGCCGACCCGGCGCTCATCGATCTTGCCGAGCGCCGAACGCGAGCGCTCGGCATCGCGGACCGACTCCAGTTCCAAACGGGTCTCGCAGACGGTCTGCCATACAGGGACGGGATCTTCGACGTTACCGTGGGCGAGATAGGGATGGCGAGCCGGTGCGATCCGGCGGCTTGCGTAAGGGAGTTGACGAGGGTGACCAAACCCGGCGGCTTCGTGGTCCTGGTGCAGCTGGTCTGGAAGGCGCCCGTGGACGCCGGGCGTCAGCAGGTGCTGGCGGCCCACCTCGGGGCTAGACCAAGGATGGTCGTGCAGTGGAAGCAGCTTCTCAGGGATGCCGGTATCGAGGATCTCCACACCGAGGACTGGTCCGACGCCCGGACGTCATTCCGGGCGTCTGTGGCCAAGCCGTTCCCGGATTTCGCAGAGCTCTTCTCCGCAGGCGAGAAGATTGGGATCATGCGACGCGCGTGGCGGCACTGGGGGTGGCGGGGTGTCTGGACCGCGATGGCGCGAGAGCGGGCGGTGCATAGGCTGCTCACCCGGGAGCGGATCCTCGGCCTCGACTTGGTGCGGGGGCGGAAGGCCGTCGAGCCACCGGCAGGCGTGAGCGATACGGGGGAGGGTGATGGAGCGCAGGTCGATGCCGAGGTGTCGGAATCCGCTCCGGCGACGGCCCGAGAAATCCAGGGGCTACCGCTATTCGGTACCGAAGAGGACGAAGGGAGCCATGCCTGAGGCGCGGCCGATGGCTCCCCTCCTGGACGAGGCCCTGGTCCGCGGCGTCCAGGACTTCCTCCGGGCCGAGGGCGTGGACGCTTGGCTCCTTTATGAGTTCCACGGACTGAATCCGATCGCGACCCGGATGTTGGGTCTGGGAAAGACCACCCGCAGGGGCTTCGTGTTGATCCCTGATTCCGGTAATCCCGTGGCGCTGACTCACGCGATCGAGGCCTCGGCGTGGAGATCCTGGCCGTACGAGCGCCGAAGCTATGCTGGATGGAGGGAGTTGGACACGGAGTTGAAGCGGCTCATCGGCGACAGGGGCCGGGTCGCCATGGAGGTATCGCCGGGTGGGGCCGTTCCCACTCTCGACCTCGTGCCCGGAGGTCTGGTCGCCTCGCTCCTGGAATCCGGGCTCGCAATCGTCAGTTCGGGCGACCTCGTCTCTCGTTTCCACAGCGTGTGGTCCGAGGCGCAGCTGGAGGATCACCGGCGCGCAGCTGAAATCGTGGCCAGCGTGGCCGAGGGTGCATTCGCACGCGCCGCCGCTGCCGTCCGTTCGGGTAAGCCCACTTCGGAGGGCGCGCTCTCGAGCTGGATCCGGGCCGCGCTCCGGGATGCCGGATTGGTCCATGAGACCGACTGCATCGTCGCGGTGGGCGCGGGTGCCGCGGATCCCCATTACGCACCAGACGGCGAAGGGTCGACCATCCGAAGGGGGGATCTACTTCTGATCGACCTGTGGGGCGGACTTCACGACTCGGTGCCTGCCGATCAGACGTGGATGGGGTACCTGGGCTCGACTGTGCCTCATGAGGCTCAGGAGGTCTGGCTGGCGGTTCGCGACGCTCGTGACGCTGCAGTCGCCTTCCTGCAAGAGATGCACGCAGCGAGGCGGGACGTGCGTGGGTACGAGGTGGACGATGTGGCGCGCGGTGTCATCGAAGACCGCGGCTTCGGCGACTTCTTCGTCCATCGCACGGGCCACTCCATCGATACGGCGCTTCATGGAAGCGGTCCCAACCTGGACAATCTCGAGACCCGGGACGACCGACGACTCCTCCCCGGCGTCGGCTTCAGCGTCGAGCCCGGTGTCTACGTTCCGGGCCAAGTCGGGGTACGGAGCGAGATCAACGTCTATTGGGGAGAGGGCGGTCTGGAAGTAACGCCTTCGAAGGCGCAGGAGGAGATCTTCCTCTTGCTCGAGGATTGAGCGCTCCCAGAGTAGAGGTCGCACTTCCGCTGCCCATCCACCGTACGTTCACGTACGCCGTGGACGGCCCAGCGCCCGCTCCCGGGACGCGCGTGTTGGTCCCCTTCCGGCGGGGCGAGCGCATCGGTTGGGTGGTGGGCCCGGGAGAAGACGCACCGCCAAAAGGTCTACGTAAGGTCCTCTCGGTGCTGGATCGACGCCCTACGGTCCCGCCGGACCTGCTGGCGCTCTGCCGCTGGATGGCGGACTACTACGTTTCCCCCTTGGGAATCACGCTCCGCTCGGCGCTCCCCGCCGTGCTCACCGATGCCTCCCGCGATTACGTCACTTGGCGCGGCGACGCAGGTGCGCGCGCGGACCTGAAGCCCAGAGAAGGCGCGGTCGCAGAGCATCTTTCCCAATTGGATGGACCCCAGCGGGTCGCCACCCTGCGACGGGCATTGGGCATGGGCTCCATCTGGCCAGAGCTCCGTGCTCTGGAGGCCCGGGGGCTGCTGGAGCACCAGGCGGTGCCGCCGGCGGAACCCAGCGTGCGCACCCGCCGGGTCGTGCGCGTGTACAGGAACCCGGGGACCTTGGAGGAACGGGAGGAGCTCTTTGGACGAGCCGGACGCCAGCGTGAGGCCTTCGACCTTTTGCAGGCATCTGGAGGGGTTGTCGAGCTCGCGCACCTCACGGGCTCCGAAGGGTTCAGTCGCTCGGTCATCGCGGGGCTGGAGAAGAAGGGGCTCGTCCGCGTATCCGACGAGGAGGAGATCAGGGACCCGTTCGCCGCGGAGACGCCGCCCACACCGGCGGATCTCGTTCCTACGCCCGCACAGGCGACCGCTCTCGACCATCTCGTTGCGGCTCTGGACGAGCCCCGACCGGCCCCTTTCCTCCTTCAGGGGGTCACTGGCTCCGGTAAGACGCTCGTGTACATCGAGCTCTTGCGCGAGGTCCTCGCCAGGGGTCGGACGGGCATCGTGCTGGTGCCGGAGATCTCGCTGACGCCGCAGACGGTGTCGCGGTTCCGCGCCCACTTCGGAGACCAGATCGCCGTGCTGCACTCGGGGCTGTCGGACGGAGAGCGCTACGACGCCTGGCGCCTCTTGCGAGCCGGAGAGCGGAGGGTGGCCGTGGGCGCCCGCTCAGCGCTATTCGCGCCACTTGAGGACCTCGGCCTGATCGTGGTCGACGAAGAGCACGACGGGAGCTACAAGCAGTCGGAGGCGCCGCGCTATCAGGCCCGAGATCTGGCTGTGGTCCGGGCTCGAGCTCACGGAGCCGTGTGCGTGCTGGGAAGCGCCACACCGTCCTTGGAGAGCCGACACAACGTCATCACCGGAAAATTTCGGCGGCTGCAGCTTCCCGAGCGAGCCGGTGGCGCGTCGCTTCCGGAGGTCCGGGTCGTGGACCTCCGTGTCGGCCGCCGTGAGCGGAGGGACCAAGGTCCGGCGGCGGCGGCCACGGTGCCCTCGCCCGGGTCGGGCATCTTCTCCGGAGCGTTGGTCGAGGCGGTCCGGGCCCGGCTCCAGCGCAACGAGCAGGTCATCCTGCTCCTGAACCGGCGAGGCTACTCCTCCTTCGTTCAGTGCCGGGAATGCGGAGAGGTGGAGCGATGTGAGAACTGCAGCGTCTCCTTGACCTATCACAGGGTCACGCGCCGCATCGTCTGCCACCACTGCCGCTTCGAGGCACCGGCCCCATCGCGCTGCCCTCGCTGCGGCTCCGACGACCTGTCGTTCCGCGGCGTGGGCACCGAGCAGGTGGAGCGCGTGGCGGTGGAGACATTCCCCGAGGCGCGAATCGCCCGCATGGACGTGGATACGACCTCTGGGAAGTGGGCCCACCAGAGAATCCTCGACCGCGTGGAGCGGCACGAAGTCGATGTCCTTCTGGGGACTCAGATGATTGCGAAAGGGCTCGACTTCCCGAGGGTGACCCTTGTCGGCGTGGTGAACGCCGACGTCGGTCTCCACCTACCGGACTTCAGGGCCAGCGAGCGCACGTTTCAGCTCCTCTCTCAGGTTGCCGGCCGGGCCGGGAGGGGTGCTCTGGGCGGGGAGGTGCTCATTCAGACCTCAATGCCTGAGCACTATGCCGTGCGGGCCGCCGTGACCCACGACTACGAGGGCTTCGTAGAGCGTGAGCTCGAGGAACGGCGCCACCCCCGGTACCCCCCACACGTGCGACTCTGCAACGTCGTGCTGAGTAGCCCGGACCAGAACCTGGTGCTGGAAGCCGCCGAAGGTGCCGCTGGCTGGCTCCGCAAGAACCTGGTGGGAGGTGTGCGGGGGGAGCCCGTCGAGCTCGTAGGTCCGGCGCCGGCACCCATCGAGAAGCTTCACGGGCGGTGGCGCTGGCACTTCCTGCTTCGTGCCGAGTCTCCGGGCGCGCTCGGGCTCGCCGCCCGGGCCGTGGTGACCCGTCACCGCCTTCCCGCGGGTGACGTACGCCTTGCGCTGGACCGGGATCCGGTGGCAGTCCTCTAGCTCAAGACCCGTCCTGGCCGGAGCCGCCGCTCGAGACTACTGCCGGGTGGGTGTCGGTGCTCCGAAACGGTAACCGTCCGGAGAACCCCATTGCCCGTCCGGATGGAAACGGAATACGTTCGGCTGCGTTGGGCCGGGAGCCGGGTCGCGGGGCCGAGGCCCTGGCACCGACGATGAGCCTGAACGGGCTCTTGCACTGCTTTTCCAGATCGACGACGAGGAGGAATCTTGGGCTGCCTGGCGCTGAACGCTTCCTTCGAGCCGCTGACGATCGTGCCGCTCAGGCGCGCGGTGCGCCTCGTGCTGGACGGCAAGGCCGAGATCGTGGAGCAGGACGGTGATCGGCGCTTTCGATCCGAGAGGGATGCGGTTCCTGCTCCGGCGGTGATCCGACTCGTGCGTTACGTCCACGTGCCACGCCGATTCCGGCGTCAGGTGACCAACACTTTTCTCTTCGCGCGGGACGATTACACGTGTCAGTACTGCGGGAGGCATCGTCGGGAGCTCAGGGGGCGGCAGTTTCTCACGCGGGACCACGTCATCCCCGTATCCAGAGGGGGAGCCAACGACTGGGGAAACGTGGTCACGAGCTGCTCACCCTGTAACAACCGGAAAGGGAGTCGCCTTCCGCGTGAGGCCGGGCTGAAGCTCCGGACCCGGCCGGAAGAGCCCAACTACGTGCATCTGGTCTGGGTGGTTCGGCGCGTGACTCGATTGCAGGCGAAGTACATCCAGATGTTCTACGGCGACAGCGTCCTCGAGGACGTTCGACTCGGTGTCGAGGACGGGCCGGCTCAGTCGTCCAGCCAAGCGTAGGGGCGCTCGCAGAACTGACCATAGCCACGAACCGTGCCCCGGTTCGTGTACTCCTTCCAGCGGACCATCCATCCGCGTACGGGATCGTGCTCGATCTCGTAGCGGAACCCGGGGTTGTCGGCCCGCTCGGCGAGGAATCGCTGTAGATAGGCGGGCATGTTGACGATCCCTTCCACGTCGAGGGAGGCGTCCGGGTCGTCCTCGATCGTGAGCCGGATCTGGGACTCCGAGAGCTTCAGCGCGCGAATGGCCTTCTCGACCGCCTCCGCGACGGGCGTCAGGTCTGGGGCGGTACCGGTCCGGCCCTTGATGACCTTGAGAAGGCCCTCCGTAGCGGAGGCAGCCAACTCGTCGCGAGCCCGGACAAGCTGGCTGAGGAGTTGCTCATGAAGTCGGAGAAGCTGGGTGTATTCCCGCTTTGCCTGAGCCTCTTTTCCGTTTGCCATGCATGGGTCTCGCGGACGCGGGGTATGCCGGGCGTGGAAGCCAAGATGGACGATAAAGAAGGGGATTCCGGCGTCCAACGGCAACCGTGCGCCTCCACCATTGTGGGAGCAGTGGGGTGCCGGGCTTGACCTGCGGGCCCCGTATTACGTACGCATTCCACTCCTTTGCCCGATTTCCCGATGGTGGAGCGCTGACTTGGACGCTGCTCTCGTCCGTGAGTTCCGACTCGTGGCTCGCCACCGTTATGGGCTCGCTGGCGTGTCAGACGAGGAGAACCGAAAGCGCTTCGGTGCCCAAGCCCGGTCGCACGAACACGACTGGACCGTCAGGGTCGAGGTCTGTGGTCCCATCGACCCGACGACCGGCTTCGTCACGGATCTGACCGCTTTGGATGAAGCTCTCGACGACCTCATCGGCGGGTGGGACGGAGGAGACCTGAACGAGCTCATTCCCGATGTCAAGGAGGGGCGAATGCAGCCGAGCACGGAGTCTCTGGCACGCTGGATTCACGAGCGGCTCAGTGCCGAGATCTCCCGTCCGGCCAGGATGGGGCGAGTGTACGTGTGGGAAGGCACCGAGCTCGGTGCCTTCTATCCCGCCGGGACACTCAGCCAGTGACCGCCAACGAGTCACCCGACGCCGAGGGGAGGCGACCGCGCCCAGCCAAGCCGACCCCGGTGCGGACCTTGCGGGACACTTCGAGCGGGGCGACGCAGCAGGATGCCCCTCCTCCGGAGTCCGTGAGCTTTCAGGTGGCCGGACGCGCCTGGGTAGCTGAAGAGATGGGGCGCGCCGAAGGGTGGGGCGGATCGTCGATTCTGCTGGTCCGGTTCATGCAGCCGGAGGCAGTTGACGGATCGGACGACGGGGACCCAGCCGCGCAGGACCGGGCGCCCGAGCCACCGCTCGAGGCCTGGGTCGTCGGGGCCGGCTTGACCGAAGTCGGGTTGGCAGCCCTCATCGAAGCGCTCGGTCGTGCCGAGCCGTGGAAGGGCTTGGTGATCGATCGTCCGTTCTTCGCCGACGAAGGGGGGCGGCGGGGCCGCTGAGGGTTTCTCGGTGGCTGGGGCAGGGGAGCCGAAATAGGTACTTTCACCAGGTCATCGCACATACGTCTCAACACGCTCCGCGCTCCAGGTGTCATCTGAACAGCAGGACCAGCCGACCGACCGTGAGTTGGTCGAGAGAGCCCGAGAGGGCGATCAGGTGGCGTTCGGGCTGCTCGTCAGACGGTATCAACGTCCGGCGTATGCGGTGGCCCTTTCCGTGGTCGGCAGGCACGAAGACGCGGAGGACGCTGCTCAAGAGGCCTTTCTGGTGGCTCTCGAGCGGTTGGAGGAGTGCAGGAACCCTGAGCGTTTCGGGGGATGGTTGCTCACGATCGTGCGGAATCGGTCGAAGAACCTCATCCGCCGGGAGACGCTCCGGGAGACGGACGAAGTACCGGCGGGCACGAGGTCGAGGACCCCGACGCCCGATCGAGTCACGGAGACCGCCGAGCTGAGGCAGTGGCTAGAGAGGGCCATGCAGGAGCTCCCTGACGTGCAGCGTGAGATCGTGATGCTGCATGACCTTGAAGGATGGAAACACCGTGAGATCGCGGAACGCCTGGAGTTGCCAGCAGGCACCGTACGCTCTCACTTACATTTCGCAAGGAAAGCGCTGAGGAGGACGCTCCGGGATCTTCCCGGCGGTCGCCGAGGCGAAGAGGAAACGCAATGACCGACAGATTCGACGGGCAGGCGAGGGAGTCGCTCGAAGTTGATATGGAGATTCACGGCATGCTGCGTACCTTTGATCCGGCGCTGCACGATCCTGGCTACTGGACGCGATTCGGCAACACGGTGCTCGCCAGTGCCGCGCGGGAGTTGGGGCGACGTAGGCGCTTGGTCCCCATGACCGTGACCGAGGTGTTGATGGGGTGGGGCAGGACCTTGGTCCCGACGGCGCTCGTCGCTGCTGCATTGGCCGGTCTGGTGTTGGTAAACGGGGGCAACGGGACCGAACCGGCTCCCCTGGGCATTGAAGAGATGCTTGTCAGCGAGCTGGAGGGATTGACGATTCTCCAACTCTCGTTGCCGAATGCGCCCGAGAACCCACTCGCCCTGATGGCGGAGATGTTCTGACATGAGTCAGCAGACGCGAACCCGCCTCCTCACCGCAGGTGTGTTGCTGACGGTCTTCGGTACAGGAGTCGTGTTGGGGTACGCGGCGGATTCGACGCTCAAGCCCACACCGGCGGCTGCGCTCGTCGCCGGGGACGAAGTCGATGGGGAAGACGATGGGGTGGACGAGCGGGTTCCCATGTATGAGCAGGTGGGACCGGACTCTGCTCAGAGCGTTGTCATCGATTCCATCGTCCGGGAGCATCGCGCGCGAATCGATCTCCTCAATCGGCAGTTCCAGGAGGAGTACGACCCTCAGCTCCGACAGATCGTGGAGGAGACCAGGGCTGCGATCCGTGACGTCTTCTCACCGGAGCAAGCCGCACAGTACCAGGCGCTGACGGATGAGCGGGACCGGCGTCGCGCCGAAGAGGAAGCGGGCGGCGGGGAAGACGAGGAGGAAGAACAAGACCAGTGATGCGAGGTAACGACCGGGCCGGCTTCCGCCGGCCCGATTTTTTTTTGCCTGCGCGTAACCGGCGACGATAGGGGGCCGTACGGTCGAGCGCTTCCTGCTAACGAAGGAAGCTGTGCCGCCGTCCCATTGGAGCAAGCGCCGCCGCCTGGCCGCGGCCGGCACCTCGATCCGAACAAGGGTTCAGCCATGTGTGCATGTCTTCGGGCCTCGGTCCGCCTCCTGGGCCTCGCGGGGTTGGCCCTCGTCTCCATCATTCCCCGGTCGGCTGCGGGGCAGATGCCGGTGACCCTCGAAGAGGCTGTGGAGCGCGCTCTGGTACGTAGTCCCCAGATGGCTCAACAAGAGCAGACGTTGGGCAACGCGCTCGAGGGTCGGCGCACGGCGTTCGGACAGTTTCTTCCGTCACTCAACGCCACCTCTGGCGGCTCGCTCCGGAGCCAGGACCGATTCGATCCGACAACCGATCGAATCGTGACCGGGAGCTCGGATTCCTACAGCGCAGGCCTGTCCGCCAGCTACACCGTCTTCGCAGGGGGGCGTCGGTTCGCCGAATACGGGGCGGCCAATGCCGAGGTCCGGGCTGCGCAGGCACGACGGGAAGAGCAGCGCTTCCTCGTCACGGTCCAGACCAAGTCACTCTTCTTCCAGGCGCTCCGGGAGGAGGACCTCCTGGAGGTGGCCCGGCAGAGAATCGTCGAAGCGGAACAGAACCTCGAGATCGTGCGCAGCCGAGCCAGGTTGGGTGAGGCGACGGTGTCCGACTCGCTGCGCGCCCGGCTGGATTGGGTGAACGCGCAGCAAGCAGTGCTCCAGGGTGAGGCCTCTCTGCGCTCCGCCCAGTTCTCCCTTGGGCGCCAGATCGGTGAGCCGGGACCTGTAAGCCCGGTGCGTCCTGGCGGCCTCGAGCCCACGCCGCTGGGCATGACCGCGGAGGAGATCCTGCTCGTCGCGGAGCAAGGCGCTCCCTCCGTGGTGGCGGCCGCCGAGGAGACCGATGTGGCCGGGGCGTCGGTCTCCGCCGCGCGCACGGCCTATCTGCCGACCATCTCCCTGTCGTCCGGGTACGACTGGGCGAACCAGTCGGCGTCATTTTCTGGAGGGACCACGAGCTGGAGCCTCTCATTGCGCATGAGCTACCCGATCTTCAATGGATTCCAGCGCGAAGCTTCGGTAGAGCGGGCGCGGCTGTCCCAACGCGTGACCGAGCTTCGGGAAGACGTCGCCCGCCTTACGGCCAGGGAGGAAGCCGATGCAGCGTACCAGGGTCTGGTGACGGCCGAGCGGGCCATCGAGATTGCCGAGGAGGCTGCGGCTGTGGCCATGGAGGACCTCAGAGTCGTTCGAGAGCGCTATTCGGTCGGCGCGGCCACGATCCTGGACGTGCTGGTAAGCCAGTCCGCGGCAGACCAGGCCAACACCAATCGCGTGACCACGCGCTACGATTATCTGCTGGCTCGAGCCGAGCTCGAGGCCATCCTGGGGAGGGAGCTGTGAGTAATCTGATCATCCGCACCGAGGACCTCCGGAAGGACTACGTTCTGGGCGCCGAGACGGTTCGTGCCGTTCGAGGCGTCGACCTGGAGATCGCTCGGGGGGAATTCGTGGCGGTCATGGGGCCGTCCGGTAGCGGCAAGTCTACGTTCATGAACATGATCGGTTGCCTGGACACGCCCAGCGCGGGCCGGTATTGGCTTCACGACAAGCTGGTGAGTGAGCTGTCCGAGGACGAGCTGGCGCAGGTGCGGAACCGGGAGATCGGCTTCGTCTTCCAGACTTTCAACCTGCTGCCACGGGCGACGGCGCTCCACAACGTGGAGCTGCCCCTCATCTATGCGGGTGTGGGATCCAAGGAACGGAAGGAGCGAGCCGTGGCGAAGCTGGAGATGGTCGGGCTCGGAGACCGCATGGATCACAGGCCCCCCGAGCTGTCGGGTGGGCAGCGGCAGCGGGTGGCCGTAGCCCGTGCTCTTGTGAACGATCCGGCCCTGCTCCTGGCGGACGAGCCCACCGGCAACCTGGACTCCGCCACCGGCACGGAGGTCATGGACCAGTTCAAGGCGCTTAACGAAGAAGGGCAGACAATCGTCCTTGTGACGCACGAGCACGATATTGCCCAGTACGCGAAGCGCCAGGTGCACCTGCGGGACGGCAAGATCGAGCGTGACTTCCTCAACGAGCCTGCGGAGGCCCCCGCATGAAATGGCTGATCCGGTGCGCGCCCGCGCCCATCTTGGTTCTCACGCTGGGGATGTCCGCGTGCAGCTCCGGCGAGGCTGCCGTGGAGGCGTCCCGGCTTCAGACCACGGAGGTGGATCGCGGCGATCTGAGCATTCGAGCCGAGGCGATCGGCACCGTGGAGCCCGTCCGCGTGGTAGAGGTGAAGTCGAAGGCCTCCGGTGAGATCCTCACCCTGCAGGTGGACATCGGAGACGAAGTGGCCCCGGGGCAGATCCTGGCGGAGGTCGATCCCCGCGACGTGCGCAACCGCTTCGACCAGGCTCAGGCGGACCTGGACGTGGCGCAAGCGCGGGCCGACATCGCCGCGGCTCAGCTTGATCGGTCTCGACAGATGCTTGAGGCCGGTGTGATCACCCAGCGCGAGCACGAGAGCGCTCGACTCGAGGACGCCAACGCTCGCGCCGCCCTGGTTAAGGCGGTCACGAACGTCGAGCTCGCGGACCTCCAGCTCCAGGACGTACGGATCCGGGCACCCATGGCCGGGACCATCATCCAGAAGAACGTGGAAGTCGGCACCGTGATCCAGTCGGCGTCCCAGAACGTCTCCGGAGGGACCACGCTCTTCACCATGGCCAACCTGGGGGACATGCAGGTCCGCACGCTCATCGACGAGACGGACATGGGCCAGCTCCAGTCCGGCATGGACGTGGAGATCGCGGTGGAGGCGTACCCCAGCCGTAGCTTCCGCGGGACGTTGGAGAAGATCGAGCCCCAAGCCGTGGTGGAGCAGAACGTCACGATGTTCCCGGTCATCGTGAGCCTCGACAACAGCTCGGGCCTTCTCCGGCCGGGGATGAACGCCGAGGTGGCCATCCTCATCGACGATGCCATCAACGTACTACTCGTCCCCAACAACGCCGTTGTTCAGCCCTCGGATGTGGGCCCGGCCGCGTTGGCACTGGGGCTCGACGTGGATGCCCTGGACCTGACGCAGTTCATGAGGGCGGGGCGCGGCGGACGGGGTGTTGGTGCACGCGACGGGGCGCCAGCGCCGGGACAGGTCTCGCAGGCTCCTGCCGTCACGAGCGAGACCTCCAGCCAGGTGCCGTCTAGCGATGCGGCCCCCATGGAGCGGATTCAGCAGCTTCGGGCACAGGCTGAGCGCGGTGAGATCTCTCAGGATTCGGTGCGTGCCGCCATGCGCGCGCTTCGTGCGGCGAGTGGATTCGCGGGCCGGAGGCCGGGGTCTGCGTCGGAGCCGAGTGGCAGCGATCCGTCAGCATCTCGGCCAGCGGTGGTTTTCGTGGTCAACGACACCGGAGAGCCCGAGCCGCACCTCGTGCAGGTGGGATTGAATGACTGGGACTACACCGAAGTCGTGAGCGGCCTGGAGGGTGGGGAAACGCTCGCGGTGGTCGGACCGGCCCAGCTGCAGGCGCAGCAGCAAGAGTTCCTCGACCGCATGAGATCGAGAGCCGGCGGCAGCCCATTCGGAGGCGGCGCACCGCGCGGCCGCGGCGGTCGTTGAGACTGGGTGCCGTGGCATGCTGATCTACGAGATCATCATGGTGGCTCTGGGCGCCATCCGGGCCAACGTTCTGCGCTCCGTCTTGACGACTTTGGGTATCGTCATCGGTGTCGCCGCAGTGATCACCATGGTCGCGCTCGGGGAAGGAGCGCAGCAGCGGGTTCAAGAGCAGATCAACCGCATGGGAACCACGGTGCTCACCATTCGCCCCGGCCAGCAGTTCTCCTTCGGGATCTCCCGAGGAGACGCGGAAATGTCCGTGGACGATGCCGAGGCGCTGAAAGAGGGAGGGGCAGGGCTCCTGACGGTGAGCCCGGAGATATCCTCCCGGCTCCAGCTTTCCTACCTGCGGTGGAACGCCAACAACCAGATCATGGGCGTCTGGCCAGAGTACTTCGAGATCTACAACCATAGCCTCGTGGCCGGTCGGTTCTTCAACGAAGGAGAGCTCCAGGGGCGCCGCCGGGTGGCGGTCCTGGGGAACAATGTGACCGAAGACCTGGGGGATACCCCTCCGGAGCTGTTGGTGGGTCAAACCGTCCAGGTACGCGGAATTCCGTTCGAGGTGATCGGGGTTCTCGAAGAGAAGGGTGATGCTGCGTTTATTCGCCCGGACGACCAGGTCTTCATCCCTCTTTCCACGGCCCAGTTCCGGGTCATGGGCGGACGGGACCGCCTGAACGCCATTTACGCAAAGACGGCGACGACTGAGGAGTTGGATGAGGCCTTCGCGGTCATCGACCAGATCATGAGACGTGAGCACCGCATCCAGCCGGGCGAGGAGGCGGATTTCAACATCCGCAACTCCGCCGATCTGCTGGCCACCTTCAATGAGACCAACCAGACGTTCACCATGCTTCTGGCCGGTATCGCGGGCGTCAGCCTCCTGGTGGGCGGGATCGGCATCATGAACATCATGTTGGTGTCGGTCACCGAGCGTACTCGAGAGATCGGGGTGCGGAAGGCCCTGGGTGCGACCCGCCGCGCGATCATGCTTCAGTTTCTGGTCGAGTCGCTGTTTCTCTGCTTTTTGGGAGGGCTCATCGGGGTCGGAGTGGGTTACGGGGCCGCCGAGGTCATGACCCGCGTAGCGACCTGGGAGACCGTGGTGGAGCCGAAAGCCGTTCTGGCGGCGTTGACGTTCTCCGCCGGAGTGGGCCTCTTCTTCGGCCTTTGGCCGGCGAGACGGGCTGCGCGGCTCGATCCTATCGACGCCCTGCGGTACGAATGATCGGGAGAGGCGCCTGATGTCGGAGGGTCCTCTCGGCGGTCTCGGTCGCGGGGGATCTAGCGTCCGGCGAGAACCAGGCGCACGCGATCACCGTGTCGGATGATCCACATCTCCAGAGCGTCACCCGGCTGGGCCAGCTGCATCCTGAGATCCCGTACCGATTCCACACCTTGGTCTGCCAGCTCCACGATGACGTCGCCTGGGCGCAGCCCTGCCGCGGCCGCCAGCGTGCCGGCGGGGACATCCACGAGCAGCACGCCGCCGGTGACCCCGAAATAGCCGGCGAGCTCCGGGCGGACATCGATGACCTCGGCACCCGCGATTCGGTTTCTGCCTAGCACGTACGGGGCCAGCGGGCTGAAGGACCCGGACGCATCCAGTCGCCAGGTCGCCCCTTCCGGGGGGTGCGGAGCGCTCGCGGGGGAGGACGATGGAGAGGGAGCTTCCGTCCACACGCGTACCCGTGCCTCCTGTCGACCTCGAGTGAGCTGAGTACGGAGAGAGTCCATCGCCCGGGTGATGGATTCGACCATCGAGTCCGGATCCGGGACCATCGCGGGCCCTGGCTTGGGAGCCACCATCACCATAGGGCGGGCTCCGGCTGCCATGCGAGCCTCGTAGGTCTCGGCACCGCGGCGTAGCACCATACGGACGGAGTCGCCCACGTGCAGCTGAAGCAGGGAAGGGAGTCGGGCGAGCTCCGTCGGGCCCGAGAGCTCGTTCACCTGAACTAGCATGTCTCCCGGTCTCAGCCCCGCCCGGGCCGCTGGGCTGCCCATCTGAACGTCCGCGATACGAACGAACGTGCGGGGCGTGCCATCCTGGGAAGTGCTGACTACGTCCATGGAGATGCCGACCCAACCCCGGGGCTCCTGCGCGGTGACCGTCGCGGCGCCCAGGCTGCAGATGCCGAGCGTCAAGAGCAAGGAACGGCCCCAGGACATCAGAACCATCTTCCGGAGGAAGTGGACACCTGTTGGGCCGCCGCATCCCGCTCCGCCAGAGCGGAAGCCAGGAACCCGTTGAGGAATGGGTCTCCTGGAGCCTGTCGCACCGCGGCCTGGCTCACCAGCACCAGGTGCTCCAGGGCCGCGTACCGGCTGTAGGGGTCCGAGACGTCCGTGTCGGTGCCCGTGCGGCCGAGGATCTCCCGGTACTGGCTCATCGCCTGCACATAGCTACGCTCTGCCGCCTGGACTCGGGCCGCCGCCGACTCCACGTCGGTGGCCTCCCCCAGGGCTACCGCCGGAATCGCCGGCGATACCTCTCGGCTGGCCCACCCAGCGCCCGAGATCGCCCCCACGGCGAACAAGAGGAACGAGGCAGCCGCCCGCATCCAAGGAGGCGTGCGCGTGAGGGAGAGCCGCGCGAAGAGCCCTTGGTCACGAAGCAGGCCCTCGGAGCGCAGACGAGCCTCGAGCAGGCTCCAGTCTCCTCGCGGTGGCATCAGCTCGGGCAGCGACGAGAGCGCACGGGTCTGGTCGACCAGCGCTTGCAGCTCGGCTGCGCAGATCGAACAGGCTTCCAGGTGCTCCCGCGCATCGCCTTCGGGTGTCTCGTCCACCAGGCGCGCCAGGGTCTCGGTCGTCAGATGCTCCATGATTCCACTCCGGGTTCGTGCAATTCGCCGTCGAGGGCGGCCAGCATCTCGCGCATCTTCGCACGTGCCTTCGACAGCTGTGACTTCGATGTTCCGGACGTCACCCCCAGCACCTCCCCGATCTCCTGATGGGTGTAACCCTCCACGTCGTGCAGGATCAGCACCCTCCTCATCCCCTCGGGCAACTCGTCCAACGCTCCCGCCAACCTCCGTTGGAGGAAGGCGTCACCATGGTTCGGTGGGATTGCATGGTCGTGTGCATGACCCTCTTCCACCGTCGCTGGCAACTCCCGCTTCAACCGCGTCTTGGACTTGCGAACGGCCTGGAGCGCCGCGTTCACGGCGATCCTGTGCAGCCACGTCGAGAAGCGGGCGTCTCCGCGGAAGGTCGGCAGGGCACGGATCGCGCGGATCCAAGCCTCCTGCGCGTAGTCCTGCGCAGTGTCGTCGTCGCCGGCGATCCTGCGCACGACGGCGTACACCCTGGGCGCGAACCGATCGTACAGGGTCCGAATCGCCCGGGCGTCACCTTCCGAAGCGAGCTCCAGGAGCTCTGGGTTCATAGTCGCCTCATGTGCGTCCATCATTGTTTCGAATACGATACCGCTCGCGGGCGAAAGGGTTGCCTCGAGCCTCTGGACCCTTGGATGATGCGCGAAGGACGGGTTCCCTGTACCATAGCGGCCATGTCACCCCGTAGCGCCGCGGGCGCCCCCCCCTCAACCACCACCACAAACCAGTGACCATGGATCGTAAAGAATCCCTTCGCGGCGCGACCCACCTCGAGTGCACCGGCACCGGACAGACCGTGGAGAGTGAGCAACTCATCGGACTGTCGGAGGCGGGAAAGCCGCTGTTCGCGCGTTACGACCTTCAGGCCACCCGTGGGTCGTTCACCCCCGAGACCGTGTCGTGCCGACGGGCTGACCTCTGGCGCTACGAGGAGGTGCTCCCCGTCCGGACCCGGTCGGCCCAGGTGAGCCTCGGCGAGGGGTGGACGCCGCTGATGGATGCACCACGCACCGCGGCACGTCTTTCCGTGCGCCGGGTCCTCGTGAAGGACGAGGGACAGAACCCGACCGGTAGCTTCAAGGCCCGAGGCCTGAGCCTGGCGGTGTCTCGTGCTCTGGAGCTCGGTGCACGCGAGCTGGCCATCCCGTCCGCGGGGAACGCGGGGAGCGCGGCGGCTGCCTATGGGGCAGCCGCAGGTCTTCCGGTGCACGTCGTGGTTCCGTCGGACACGCCCATGCCGATCCTCGAGGAGATCCGTGCCTTGGGGGCCGACCTTCAGCTCCTGGACGGACTGATCTCCGACTGCGGCAAAGTCGTGAAGCGTGGGGTCGAGGAGCACGGCTGGTGGGATCTCTCCACGCTCAAGGAGCCGTACCGGGTGGAAGGCAAGAAAACCATGGGGTACGAGCTCTTCGAGCAGCTTGGGCGGCTGCCCGATTCGATCGTCTATCCCACAGGTGGGGGAACCGGGCTCATCGGGATGTGGAAGGCCTTCGACGAGATGGAGCACCTCGGATGGATCGGGTCCGAGCGACCGAAGATGTTCACCGTGCAGGCCGAGGGTTGTGCCCCGATGGTCCGAGCTTGGGAGCAGGGAGCGGAGCATGCGGAGACGTGGCAGGGTGCCGCGACCTATGCCTCGGGCCTGCGCGTGCCTGGTGCGGTTGGGGACTTCCTGATTCTTCGTGCCCTGAGGGAGTCGGGCGGTGCGGCGGTGGCGGTCACCGACCGCTCGATGGCCGAATGGGTCGCGAAGATCGGGGCGGACACCGGCATCTTCGCGGCACCGGAAGGAGGTGCCACGGCGGCGGCGGTGGAGGCACTCATGGCGAAGGGGCTCATCGACGATGACGAGGAGGTTGTGCTCTTCAATACCGGAAGCGGCCTAAAATACGTCGGCATGGAGCCGCTGGACGGCTAGCCATGTCGGGTGCGCTGATCTGGGTCGTTCTCGCGGTGCTCGCAGTTGCCGGGGGAGTCGGGGTCCGGCGGAAGCTGGGCGCAGCCCTGGACGATGCTGAGCACTCCCTGGACGACGAGGCCATCCGCCGCATCGTGGACACCGGTAGCGTCGTCGTAGATCAGGATCCTCCCTTGGATCTCGATGAGATCGAGGAGGAGGAGGAGCGTTTCTGGTCGGAGACCTGGGACGAGCCCGAGGACTGGTAGACGTGGGAACGGCTCACATCGGGCCGGGACCCCGCCTAAGTCAGGGCGCCACCCGGTAGTAGATCCCGGGAAGGGGCACCAGTCGACGGTTCAGCGGGCGGTCGTCCTCGGGGTCCGGGCGGCGCACGGCCAAGGCCCGGTTGATGGCGATCTCCGTCCCGACGGAATGCCGGTCGTGGACGTTCCAGTCCAGTCCGAGCGGCATCCGGGCGACGAGTCCCAGCCCGCTGCGGGGATCCGAGGAGGCCACGATGGCCCAAAGACCCAACCCGGCGAAAGGCCGGGCCGCGCGACCGCCGAAGTACTGCTTCCCGGAAACGGCCACGCCCAGATCTCGGAAGGCGAAGGTCCCGAGGGTCACCTCCAATGCCGTCCCGTCCCGATAGGTCTCGTAGGTGACTCCGAACGTGCTGATCCCACCGAAGGTGATCCCGAGCCTCCACCCGGATCCTGCGTCCGACCCTTGAGCCCCGCACGGAGCCGCGTAGAAACAAAGCACCAGAGCGAGCACAACGATCGTCCGGAGATGGCTCGTTCTCATCCCTCTCAACCTCCCCAAGAGATCTCGACGCCTACCCGGAAGGTGCGCCCGGGGCCCGGCTCGAAGAACCGGTTCCCGAAGGCGTTGACCGCTACCGAGCTGGTGTAACGTCGATCGAAGAGGTTCTCCACGGCGGCGTAGGGCGAGATGCGTGCGGATCCGCTACCGAGGTCTTCCATTCCGAATCGGACGTTCGCCAGGAAGTACGCGTCCGTGGACGTCTCCCCGCCGTCGTCGGCGGGCACTCCATCCTGATAGAGACCGTGAAGCTCTACGTATCCCCCGCCGTGGGTGTAGGAAGCGAGGGCGTCGAGACGATGCGGCGCCAGCCCCGGTATCCGATTTCCCGAGTAGTCGTCCGTGTCGGTCACGTACGCGTCGAATCGCGCGTTGACGAACGTGTAGGCCACCCGTAGATCGGCACCCGGTACCGGGCGCGCTTCGCCGACCATCTCGACGCCCGAGTGGTGTGAAGCTCCGGCGTTGCGAAAATACGTGCGGCCGGGATCCGACGGGACCTCGAACGGAATCAGCTCGCCCTCCAACTCCGTGCGGAAGAGCGTGGCTTCCAGCAGCCAGGAAGCTTGCCGAACGCGCGCACCCCCCTCGAACGTGGTCCCCGTCTGGGGATCGAGCCCGGCATTGAATCCTCCGGCGCCACTGGGACGATTCACGAGCTCGGTCGTGGTGGGTGATTCGAACGAGCGAGCCACTGAGGCGAAGAGCTCCACTCCCGCGTCGGTCGCCACCACGGCCCCGATGGACGGGCTGACGGCGCTCATGGTGCGGGAGCCCGAATCGTCGGGATCGCCCCCTTCCAGGAATCGGTCCTCGGCGCGGAATCGAACCCGGTCGTAGCGGAGCCCGGCGAGGAAGGAGATGCGCTGGGAAAGATCCAGTCGGGCCTGGCCGAACAGGCCGGTGCCCCGGACGTTCTCCATCTGTGAGAGGGTGACGTCGCCTTTCGCTCCACTCTCGTTGGTCCAGTTCGTCCGGTCGTCTCGCTGGACCTCCAGCTCGCCGCCCAGCCCGAGCGTCAGCGTGCCGACGTCAAGATTGATCGCTCGGTTGATAAGGGCCCGTGCTCCACCGGCCCAGCGGTCCACGCCGACAACCCGTCCGGGGATGGGATTCGTGAGGTCGCGGCGGATGCCCCAGGCGGCGAACTCGGTGAGTTCGCCGCCCGAGTCGGTGGACCATGTGACCCCGAGCTGGCCCTGTTTCAGCTCTTTTCCCGTCCCACTGCGAACGTTGAAGCCCCAAGCCGGACGGCCTTCGTCCTCCAGCATTTCGGAGGGAAGGGAGCCCGGGTTCTCGGCATCCAGGTCCGCGCCGTTGACAACGAAGCTCAAGGACCCGGAGCCGAGGGGCAGCTTCAGCACTCCGTTCACCACAGAGCGGGTAGCGCCACCGTACGGGGATCCGTCCGAGGCTTCCGGGTTTTCGCGGAAGCCGTCGTACTCCACGTGGTTGAACCCGAACCGGTAGGCGGCCGTGCCCGCGGATCCCGTGGTGCTACCTCGTGCCGTGACGAGGCCGTGGGATCCGACCGTCGTGCCCAACCGGGTCCTCGTGCCGCGCGCGCCGGGCTCCAGGGTCCGGAAGTGGAGCACGCCTCCCGCGGCATTGCCGTATAGCGTCGCGTTGGGGCCGCGGAGGATCTCCACCCGCCCCAGGCTCGAAAGGTCGAGGTGGTCCAGGGTCGACTGGCCGTCGGGGAGGGTGGCGGGAATCCCGTCGACGAGCGCGCGCACGCCACGAATTCCGAACTGGGCACGTGCACCGAAGCCGCGAATGGCGAGACGCTCTCCCACGGCGAAGTTGAATCGGTTCTGGATCTGCACGCCCGGGATGGCTCGTAGGGCGTTGACGAGAAAGGAGTTGCCGGACGCCCGGGTCAGCTCCGCACCCTCGACGACGGTGACCGATTGAGGGCCACCCGTTCCGATCGCGCCTCCCAACACGCGCACCAGCACCGGGTCGATCTCCAAGACCGAGTCGGGTTGTTGCTGGCTCGGCGTCTGCCATGCTGCCGCTTCGGTGGCACCGAGGCCTGCTGTGAGGACTATGCTGCCCAGTGTGGCGCCGCACCGGACTGGCCGGGCCCACTGCAGGAATCGGAGGACGACCGGTCGAGCGTGTCGTGCCATGGGGTTCTGCATCTGGAGCATCTCTCGTGTCTTGCCCTGGTCCTCTCGGGTCTCTTCCTGGAGGCTGGCTTAAGCGTAGAAGATATCGGATGGGCGGCCTCTCGTCTGCCTGCCGCCGTGGCGCGGGGTGACGCAGCCGCCGTCACGGGGCTACCATGTCCAGCATGGATCCGAAACGTGCGCGGGAGACGCCCGCGGAGAGTCTGGAAGCGCGCCGCGCCGCGGCATGGGAGCGATTGGGCGCGGGCGTGATGGTGCTGCCCGCCGCGCCGGTCCAGTTTTCGTCCAGGGACACCGACGTCCCCTACCGGGCCGACAGCGAGCTGTTCTATCTCACCGGGGTCGACGAGCCGGACGTCGTCGCCGTGCTCAGCGGTGGAGACGCACCCTCGTGGACCCTCTTCGTGCCCCGCCGTGACCCCGACGCCGAGCTGTGGGGTGGTCCACGCATGGGCCCGGAGGAAGCCGAGGAGCGCTTCGCCCCCGACGCCTGCTATCCGCTGGAGGAGCTGGAGCGGCGTCTGCCCGCGCTTCTGGACGAGAGCGACCGAGTCCACTATCGACTCGGATCGGGACTGGAGACGGACCAGCTGGTGCGGGACGCGCTCCACCGCGCCCGGGCTCGGGGTCCACGCAGAGGGACTGGGCCGCGGGGCGTCATGGATCCCGGTGAGATCCTGGACGAGCTGCGTCTTCGTAAGGATGCCTACGAGACGGGCCGACTCAGGGACGCGGCTCGGCTGTCGGTGGTCGGTCATCGGGCGGCCGCGGCCGCCGTGCGTCCCGGCGTCGGCGAGTGGTTGGTGCAGGCCGAGCTCGAGGCCGCGTTTCGGCGGGGCGGGGGAGGGCCGGGCTTCGGCACCATCGTGGGGTCGGGTGTCAATGCGTGCGTGCTCCACTACCGGGCCAATGACGCCTGGATGGAGGACGGGCAGCTGGTGCTGGTGGACGCGGGCGCCGAGCTCGGGCTGTACAATGGGGACATCACCCGGACGTATCCGATCTCGGGGCGGTTTTCGACGGCCCAGCGCCGCATCTACGATCTCGTCGATCTGGCCCGGGCCGCCGCGGTCGATGCTGTCCGTCCTGGTGCTACGACGGCTTCCGTCCATCAGGTGGCCGTCCGCGTGCTCGTGGAAGGGCTGGTCGATCTGGGCCTGCTCGAGGGAGACGTGTCCGCGCTGGTCTCGGAGGAGGCACACAAGCCCTTCTACCCCCATCAAACCTCTCATTGGCTGGGGCTCGACGTGCACGATCCTGGCGACTACGCCCGCAACGGAGTCGCCCGCGTTCTCGAGCCTGGGATGGTGCTCACCATCGAGCCTGGCCTGTATTTCCGCCCTGGGAGCGCCCACGAGAGGTCTCCGTATGACGGAATCGGCGTGCGTATCGAGGACGACGTCCTCGTCACCGAAGAGGGGCGTGAGAATCTTACCGAGGCGCTGCCCACCTCGTCGGACGAGGTTGAAGCTCTTGTGCTCGCCTCGAACGGAGGCGGCTGAGGGGTAGAGCCAGGACCTGGAATCACTATTCTTGGTGGATGAACATCACCACGCCAGGCACCCGTGCCCTCCTTCTGGAGGAGCTCGCTCGACCGGAGCCCTTCGTATCCGTGGAAGTACGTCCGCCGAAAGCGGACCTCGACCCCGGCGTGGGTATCTCTGAGTGGATCGACCTCCATCACGCCCTGGGAGGGCTGGCTCGGGACCGACGCTTCGTCTTCCTCACCGACAACGCGGTCGGGGCCCGGGAGGAAGAGAGCTTGGCGCACGTGGGTGCCAACGTCGGTGAGACAGTCGACCTGCGCTATATCGTGCCCATCTTGACGTGCAAGCATTCCCTGGAGTACTGCAAGATGTTCGCGTCCCGAGCGGCCTCCGACGGCTTCGAGACCCTCACGGTCCTGGGAGGAGACAAGTCCGTGGGGCGACCGCGCTGTGTGCCCCACGGCCGCGACCTACGTGCCCTCGTGCGGGGCCGGCTCCCCTCCCTGGCGTTGGGTGGGTGGGTGAATCCCCACAGCGACCCCGACCGACAGATCGACTTCGTCATGGCGCACGACGCGAACAACGACTACGCGTTGGCACAGATCGTGTCGCACCATTCCCTGCCGGTGGTGGAGCGTTTCTTGGAGGCCGCAGACCGGCGAGGTCTCGACCTTCCTGTTGTGTTCGGCGTCTTCTACTACCGGAGCGCGAACCCCCGCACCCTATCGATCCTCGGGGACTTCTTTCCGGTGCCCGCCGAGGAGATCGTCCGTGAGTTCGATGCCGGCGCCGACGCGGACGAGCTGCTGGCCCGGACCATTCGGGGGCTGAGTACCGTGGGGGCTGACAAGATCTACGTCAGCAACCTCCCGACTCGAGGCATCGCCAGGACGCTGGACAGGGTGCTCGAGAAGGTCTGACGATCGCCGGTCGGCTCAGGCCGTCGCTCGAAGCCCGGCCTCGCGCACCACCGTCAGCGCCACGTCCACCCGCCGCTCCGGAGCGCTCACATGGAACCCGTTGACGAAGGGGCGCACACGTTCGACGGTCTCCACCGCGATACGGATACCTTCCTCCAGGGCCGCGTCCGCCCCACCCTCCTGGGCTTTCCTCATCCGCTCCACGACGGCCTCCGGAACCCGCACGCCGGGCATCTCATTGGCGAGGAACTCCGCGTTCCTGAGGTCCAGAAGCGGCCAGACCCCGGCGATGACGGGGATAGGGTGTCCGGTCTCTTCCAGGAACCGCTGTAGCGCGTCCGCGTCGAAGACAGGCTGGGTGACGACGTAGTCGGCCCCGGCCTCCACCTTGTAGCGGAATCGGCGTAGCTCCCGGTCCCGGTCGACGGCACCCTGGTTCACCACGACGCCCTGCACGAACTCCGTGGGAGCTCCGATGGAGTTCCCGCCCGGATCCATTCCGTGATTCAGGCCGCGGACGACGTTCGTGAGCCCGATGGAGTCGATATCGAAGACCGCCGTGGCGTCGGGGTAGGGGCCCAAGGTGGACAGCTCTCCGCTCACCACCAGAAGGTTGTGCAGCCCCGAGGCTGCCGCTCCGAGCAGGTCAGACATCATACCGAGCATGTTCTTGTCTCGGCAGGTGTAGTGGAGGATGGATTCGATACCCACCTCCCGCTCCACGATCGCCGCCGCCGACAGCCCGCTCATTCGGCTTCGGACGCTTGGGCTCTCCAGGATCGCCACCGCGTCCACGCCCGCGACTTTGAGCTTGCGCGCGGGCCTCACCAGCTGTTCTGTGGCCCAACCTTCGGGAGGGAGAATCTCGACCGATACCACTTCCTCGCCACGGGCGAGCTTCCGACCCCAGGCGGATCGGGTCTCCAGGGGTACCACGGACCGATGCGTGGCTTCCGACGCCCGCCACGGAACTTCCGGCACGCGGACCTTGACGTGCTTCGGCTGTGTAGAGGCCACGGCCGCGCACATCTTCTCGGTATGCTCGGGTGTGGTGCCGCAACATCCCCCGACGAAGCGGACGCCCGCGTCGATCATGCGGAGGGCGTACTGAGCCATATACTCCGGGCTCGCCAAGTACATCTTGCGGTCCCCGACGGTCCTCGGCAGTCCCGCGTTGGGTTGCGCGACCAGCGGGATGGAGGTGGCTTGGGCCATGGTCTCGATCGCATCGAGCATCACTGCCGGTCCGACGGAGCAGTTCAGCCCGACGACGTCGGCCCCCAGGTCGGTGAGTGCCCGCGCAATTTGCGCCGGATCGGCGCCGTACGAAGTGCGACCATCCTGCCCGACGGTCATCTGCGCCACCACCGGCAGATCCGTGCGCTGACGGATGGCCAAGAAGGCGCACTCGATCTCCGTCAGGTCGGAAAAGGTCTCCAGCACGAACCCGTGCACGCCACCCGCCATGAGCCCGTCGATCTGTCTGCCGAACAGCTCTTGGGCTTCGTCCCGCGACGTCGGTCCGAACGGCTCGATGCGAATGCCCAGCGGACCCACCGCGCCAGCAACCGACACGTTGCTCCCGGCGGCCTGTCTCGCCAGGGTCGCGGCCGCCTCGTTGATCTCCTCGGTCCGATCGGCCAACCCATAGGCGGATAGCTTGACCGGGTTCGCGCCGAACGTGTTGGTCTCCAGGACCTCCGCGCCAGCTGCCACGTACTCCTCATGGATGCCACGGATCGTGTCTGGACGATCGACGTTCAACTCGTCGTAGCAGACGTTGACGAAGACACCGCGGCTGTAGAGAAGCGTGCCCATGGCACCGTCGAACACATGGACGAAACCGTCGTCGATCAGCTGTTTCACGACTCGCCTCCCGGCTCGTAGCCCAGGTTCGGGGCCAGCCACTGCTCCGCGTCCGTCACGCTCCAACCCTTCCTACGGGCGTAGTCCGCGATCTGATCGGGTCCAACACGGCCGACGCCGAAGTAGCGGGAGGAGGGATGGGAGAAGTACCAGCCGCTCACGGAAGCCGCCGGCGTCATCGCGCAGCTCTCGGTGAGCTCGATGCCCACTCTCGCCGGCACGTCCAGGAGCTCGAACAGCGTGCGCTTCTCCGTGTGATCCGGACAAGCGGGATACCCGGGTGCCGGGCGGATGCCGGTATACGATTCTCTGATGAGCTCTTCGTTGTCCAGCTCTTCGTCCGAAGCGTATCCCCAAAGTTCCCCGCGGACCCGGGCGTGCATGAACTCGGCCAAGGCTTCCGCCAGTCGGTCAGCAACGGACTTCACGAGGATGGATGCATAATCGTCGTGTGCGAGGGCGAGCTCGTCGGCGAACTCCTTCGCGCCGACCCCCGCAGTCACGGCGAAGCCGCCTACCCAGTCGTCCTTTCCACTCCCCTCGGGAGCGACGAAGTCGGAGAGGGCGTAATTCTCCCGCCCTTGCTTGGCGAACTGCTGCCTGAGGTTGTGCAGGGTCGCCCGCACCTCTTTCCGGGACTCGTCGGTGTAGAGCCGGATGTCGTCACCCACCGAGGCCGCGGGGAAGAGCCCGACCACGGCACGGGCCTCCAGGCGGCCCTCCTCTTCGATCCGGTCGAGCATGTCCTGGGCGTCCTCGAGGAGGGTGCGAGCATGCTCGCCCACGTTCTCGTCGTCGAGCAGATCCGGGTACCGGCCCGGCACCTCCCAGGCCTGAAAGAACGGCGTCCAGTCGATGTATGGCCGAATATCCGAAAGAGGGATGTCGATGAACTCGTGGACGCCGGGCTCTCGGGGGCGAGGTGGTGTGTAGGCGGTCCAGTCGATGCGGTGCTTTCGACTCCGAGCCTCCGCGATGTCCAGAAGCTCCGTGCGCTCGTGACGCCCGCCACGGCGCTCCCGCTCCGAGGCGAACTGTGCGGCTACCTCCTCGAGGAATGCGTCCCGGCGCTTGGCATCCAGGAGCTTGCCGACCACGCCCACCGCCCGTGACGCGTCCAGCACGTGCACCGTCGGGCCGGACTCGTAATGCTGAACGATCTTGATGGCCGTGTGGGCCTTCGAGGTAGTCGCGCCGCCGATGAGCAGCGGGATGTCAAAGCCTGTCCGCTGCATCTCCTTGGCCACGTGAACCATCTGGTCCAGTGACGGCGTGATGAGGCCGGAGAGACCGATGATGTCGGCCTGCTCCTCCCGGGCTCGCTCCAGGATCTGCTCGGCGGGCACCATGACGCCCAGGTCCACGGTGTCGTAGCCGTTACACTGCAGCACCACCCCGACGATGTTCTTCCCGATGTCGTGGACATCGCCCTTCACCGTGGCCAGCAGGACCTTCCCCTTCTTCTCACCTTCCTTCTTCTCGGCTTCGAGATAAGGCAGGAGATAAGCCACCGCTTTCTTCATGACGCGGGCGCTCTTCACCACCTGCGGGAGGAACATCTTCCCCGCGCCGAACAGGTCGCCCACCACGTTCATGCCGTCCATGAGCGGCCCCTCGATCACGTCCAGCGCGCCGGGCAACCTCTGCCGAGCCTCCTCGGTGTCCTCCTCCACGTGCTGGTCGATTCCCTTCACGAGCGCATGGGTCAGTCGCGCCTCGACAGGTTGCTCCCGCCAGGCGAGGTCGGCTTCCGAGCGTCGCTGCTCCGTGCCGCTCCTCGCCTCAGCGATCTTCGTGAGCGTCTCCGTGGCGTGAGGGTCGCGCGCAAACAGCACGTCTTCGATCGGCGTCAGGAGATCCTCGGGAATCTCGTCATAGACCGGCAGCGCTCCCGCGTTGACGATCGCCATGTCGAGCCCCGCCTTGATGGCGTGGTACAGGAAGGCGGTGTGCATGGCCTCGCGAACCTCGGGACTGCCGCGGAACGAGAACGACACGTTGCTCACGCCACCGCTGGTGAGCACGTGGGGACACGCCTCCTTGATCTTCCGGACCGCGTCGATGAACCAGATGGCGTAGCGGTCGTGCTCCTCGATACCCGTGGCGACCGCGAACACGTTGGCGTCGAAGATGATGTCCTCGGGCGGGAAACCCTCTTCCTCCACGAGGATCCGGTAGGCACGCTCGCAGATGGCGACCCGACGCTCCACGGTGTCGGCCTGGCCCTCCTCGTCGAAGGCCATGACGACGGCCGCCGCGCCGTAGCGTCGGACCAGCCGAGCCTGCCTGCGGAAAGAATCCTCGCCGTCCTTCATCGAAATGGAGTTCACCACCCCCTTGCCCTGAAGGGTGCGGAGCCCCTCTTCGATGACCTCCCAGTTCGAGGAGTCCACCATGACGGGAATGCGTGCGATCTCTGGCTCCGACGCCAACAGGTTCAGGAAGTGCCGCATCGCCCGCTTCGAGTCCAGCAGCCCTTCGTCCATGTTGACGTCGATGATCTGCGCGCCGCCCTCCACCTGCTGACGCGCGACCTCGACTGCGGTCTCGTAGTCGTCCTCCTTGATGAGGCGTGCGAAGCGGCGGGAACCGGTGACGTTGGTGCGCTCTCCCACGTTGACGAAGAGTGAGTCCGGCCCGATATCCAGGGGCTCGAGACCCGACAGGCGGGTCCTGACCGGCTTCTTCTCCACCGTCCGCGGCTTCACGTCGCGCACGGCTTCGGCCATGGCACGGATATGAGCCGGAGTGGTGCCGCAGCAGCCGCCGACGATGTTCAAGAAGCCAGCTTCGGCGAAGTCGCGGGTGACTTGCGCCATGTGCTCCGGGGTGTCGTCGTACTCACCGAACTCGTTGGGGAGACCGGCGTTCGGGTAGAGGCTCACCGGGATCTCGGCGACGTCGGAAAGCGCTTCCACGTGCGCGCGGAGCTGGTCGATGCCGAGTGCGCAGTTGAGCCCCACGGCCAGAAGACCGGACACCCGTCCGGGGCCGGCCTGGACACCGTGGCGCACGGAGTTGTAGAAAGCCTCGGCCGTCTGTCCGGACAAAGTGCGCCCGCTCCGGTCCGTGATGGTGCCCGACACGATGACCGGCAGGTCACGCTCCAGCGCCTCCATGACGTTGGAGATGGCGAACAACGCAGCTTTGGCGTTGAGGGTGTCGAAGGCGGTCTCCACCAGGAGTGCGTCCACGCCGCCTCTTACGAGCCCCCGGGTTTGCTCCTCGTAGGTCGTGACCAGCTCCTCGAAGGTCACGCCCCGCGCCGCCGGGTCGCCCACGTCGGGAGAGATCGATGCCGTCTTGTTCGTCGGACCGAGTGCTCCGAGAACCCAGCGCGGATGGTCGGGGTCGGCTTCCATGGCCGCGTCGGCGGCGCGCCGCGCAAGCCGGGCCGCGGCTTCGTTCAACTCCTCCGCGATCTCCTGCAGCGCGTAGTCTGCGAGGGAGATCCGGTTGGCGTTGAAGGTGTTGGTCTCGATGAGATCGGCACCGGCCTCCAGATATGCCGTGTGGATCTCCTCGATGACGTCCGGGCGGGTCAGGCAGAGCAGGTCGTTCGCACCGTTGAGGTCCGCATGGACGTCTTCGAACCGGCTTCCGCGAAAGTCCGCTTCGGCCAGTCCGTATCGCTGGATCATGGTGCCCATGGCCCCGTCGAGGACCAGGATCCGACGTTCCAGATGCTGCTTCAGCGTATCGATGTCTCGCGCTCGCTCTCAATGACCGAAACGGAAAAACCCCGCCGCGAGGGTTCGCGAAGGGGCACGGCGTTTTAGCTCGTTTGTCCGTCACCTCCCCGAGGGGGGGAGTTCGAACGGGCCGCAATATGCCTCAAATCGCCCCGTAGCCTCTTTTTTCAGACTTCCAATTTAGCAGCGGCTCGCCCCGGGTCCAAGGGTGAAGCGCCCGGCCGTCAGCGGCCGAGCCAGTAGGAGAGCTTCACCATGAACACGTTGGTGGGGTGGAGATCGAACAGCCCGGACAAGTCCCTCGAGAGGTCGAAGCCGCGGTCGCCCACGGAGGCGCTTCTTCCTTGTGACCAGACCACGAAGAGCGCGGACCCTGGCCGGTACTCCCACCGTAGCACCGCGTTCGATTGGAACTGCCGCACATTGAAGTCCGGGTTGCCGAAAGACTCGTACTCACCGTCGCCATCCAGGTCAGTGAGATAGTCGTCGGCTTCCATGCGGACATCGGTCGCCGTGAAGCGGTCCTCGTATCGTGACGCCATCGGGTCGGCCACCTGCTTGAAGGCGCCGTAGGTCCCCGCGCTCACGAACGGCTGGGCGTACAGCTGCAGGGAGAGGGTCGGGGTGAAGGCGTAGTCCATGCGGAGGGTCGCACCGGCCGTGGTCTGGTCGATGCGTCCGAAGAGGTAGTGATCCTCGTCTGTCTCGATGCGCCGAACCCACTGCCGATCGTCTGCTCGCCGGTTCACGAACGCGCCGATGTTGAACGTCGCCCGCCCCGAGGGGCGGATGCGTACGTTGGGCGAGACGTTCACCTGCCAGGAGTCACTCTCCGGACGGACGTTTCCGAAGGTGTTCACGTTCACCTGCACGGCCTTCCCGGGATCGGAGCCCAGCCCGCCCCAGAAGTTGGTCTGTGCTTCCCGTCGGAACATCGGCCCGCCACGGAGCGCGCGTCCGTCCAGGCCTTCCAGCTCGTGGTTCACCCCCACCCAGCCGTTCCAGAAGTTCTCGAGCTGGAAGTTGGCGTTCAGATTGCCGCCGCGGGTCATGAGATCTCCGCCGTAGTTCCAGCTCTGGAACGCATTCATGTTCAGGAAGAGACGACGGAACGGACCGATCGGATTGGCGTGGTGCCATCCGAGCCACCCCCACTGCGTGGTGAAATCGGCGTTGTTCAAGAAGCCCAGGTCGTTCACCTCGAAGCCCGGAGATCGCGTCTGCACCCCTGTGCCGACCCGCCAGACACCGCCGGCGTTCTTGCTGATCCCGAAGTTGGCCGAGACTCCTTCGAGGGACGTCCGCTCCGCGTCGTAGGAAAGGTGGCCCGCGTCGGGGCGCTGGAAGTACCTCGCAGCCGAGCGCTGTGCCCGATCAATGGCGTCCGGCGAACCGGTGACCCGGCTTCCGATGACGTAGCCCGAGAGCTGCCAATTTTCCGCCGCGAAGCGATGCCTGAAGTCCACGCCTCCTGCGTAGGCTTCCCGTCGAAGCTCCAGCGCATCGGCGATCTCGTGGTCCCGCCGCGTCCCTGTGGCCACCGCCCCCACGGCCGATCGACCCTCTCGGAAGTCCTTGGAGACCCTCAAGACACCGTAGTTCGTGAGGGGCTCCACGGCCTCGTGATACCGAGGCCCCGTCGAGGGTGCGACGATGGCGCGTTCCTGAGCTGTGATGGCATGGAGCGCTCCGATGGACCAACCGCCTGCGGTCTTTCCGGAGAGCTTCCAGGCCCCGTAGATGGTGGTGCGGTCCGCCTGACTGGAGAATGCGTCGTCGTCGATGTCCGCGCTGCCCTGCGGCGCCCGACCGATCCGCCTCGAGTAGAAAAGTGATTCCACCGCGTCGTGCCCGTCGCCCAGCGCAAGGGAGAAGTTGAAGATGCTCGACCCCTCCACGAAGAACGGGCGTTGCTCCGGCAGGAAGGTCTCGAACGCGGAGAGGTTCACCTGGGCCGGATCCGCTTCTACCTGTCCGAAGTCGGGGTTGATGGTGATGTCGAGGGTGAGATCCGACGTGACGCCGTACTTGACGTCTGCGCCGACGGCGCCGACAGCGTCGGAAGGTCGGTAGAACGGATCATCCAGGTCCCCGGGCCCCCGTTCGACACCGGCAACGGTGTAGGGCAAGATCTCGATCCGGTTGGTGGCCTCGATTCCCTCGAGTCCCCGTAGCTCCCCAAAACGAGAGACGATGGCTCCCTGCGACCGCGTGCTCGGGGCCCACACGGCCATCTCCTGCTTGCGGGCCACGCGCCGCGTGAAGTTGATGCCCCAGGTCTGGAGATCGTCCTCTCGGAAGCGCAACTGGGAGTAGGGGATTCTGAACTCGGCGGACCAGCCGTCGTGCTGCCTCGCGGTCTCGACGTCCCACACAGCATCCCATCCTGGGTCCTCGCTGGTGTCGTCGAAGTGGTAGACGTCTTGCTTCACTCCGACCGGGTTTACCGCGAACTGGAAGGCTGTCCGGCGATCGAAGTACGAGTCGATGATCACGCCGAGCACGTCGGAGTGGGATACCAGGTCTCGCCGGGTGAGCTGGGCGACGATGTCTTCCGGGCGGTCCTCGTACGCCTTCAGGTATACGTAAAGCGCGTCGTCGCCGTAGAGGACCCGAGCTTCGGTGCGCTCCGTCGCGGGCGCGCCCTCCACAGGCTCGAACTGGACGAAATTCGTGGCCAGGGCTGCGCGCTCCCATGCGGGCTCGGAGGCCAAGCCGTCGACGTCCACGTCCTCATCGCCGACCCGCACCGCGTTCAACACGGGCAGCTGCGCGACGCCTGCGCTTCTGCTGCCTTGCCGGTGGCCCATGTCCGATCCACCGTCCCGGAAGGCGGCCACGTCCGATGCGCCGTCTTGGAAGGCGGCTACGCCCGATGCGCCGGCGAGCCACACGAACACCATCCCCCACATCCACCCCGTCCACTTCCCCATGTCCGACCCTTCGTTCGATGAGCATCCGACGCTCTGGGGCGGTACCGAAACGCCCCGAGCTCCTGCGGGCCCCTAGACGGCGACCTCTCCGTATAGGACGTAATGGACGCTCGAATGGTTGCGTCGAGGCCGAGATCACTACGTATTTCCGGTTGTCGCCCCTCAGGGGAACCGCCGGTCGGACCCCGCGTATCGCCCACACCGCTCCGATGATGCCCCCAAATCACTGGCCACCACCACCTCGTGCCGGCAGCTCCTTCTTCAAGGCACATGGGCTTGGCAACGATTATCTCGTCTTCGAGGAAGGCGACGAGTGGACCGCTGACCCCGATAGGGTCAGGGAGGTTTGCCACCCGCATCGTGGGGTCGGGTCCGACGGAATCGTGATCCTGTTGGCCGACCGAGCCGGGGACCTGTTCCGGGCGCGGATGTTCAATCCCGACGGGTCGGAGTTCGAGCGTAGCGGAAACGGCCTCAGGGTTCTGGCTGCCTACCTTACCCGCGTGGCGCCCGACCACCCGCGCTATCGGGTTGAGGTGGGAGGCGCCGTGGTGGAGCTCCTCGTGCACGGTCGCTCCGGCTCCGAGCTCGACGTGTCCGTGGAAATGGGGCGCGCCCGCACCGGTGCCGAAGCCGTGGACCTGGATCCGGATGCGCTCGACGCCGCCGGCGCGCTTCCGGGCCCGGGCGGTGATCGGATTCCTGTCGTCCCCGTGTCCGTCGGGAATCCGCACCTGGTGGTGCGGGCCGAGGTGCTCGACGAGGCCGAGCTCCATCGCGTCGGCCGGCATCTCGTGGCGCACCCGGCCCTGTCGCATGGCTCGAACGTTCAGCTGGTCGAGGTCGAGGGCCCTGGTCGGTTGAGGGCATTGATCTGGGAACGCGGTGTGGGGCCCACCAGTGCTTCGGGCACCAGCGCTTGCGCCGTCGCCGTCGCCGCTGTGGAGCGAGGGTGGCTGCCTCCGTCCGAGATCCGCGTGGAGATGCCCGGCGGCAGCCTTGTGGTCACGGTATCGGCGTCGTTGGACGTGGTCCTTCGGGGGCCGGTGGAGGAGATCTGTACGGGCACGCTCCTGGGAGCCTGACGGTTCCGTGAGGTGTCCCCTGTGCCGCAGTCCGGGGCCGCGCTCCTTCGCCAGGGTGGACGGCGTTCCCTACCGGAGGTGTGCGCGATGTCGCCTGGTCTTCGTGGAGCCGGACTACCGCCCGGGGCCCGATGAGGAGCGTGCCCGGTACGAGACCCACGAGAACGATCCTGCGGATGCGGGATATCGGGCCTTCCTCGACCGACTGGCCCTGCCGCTCGCCGAGCGTCTCTCGCCTGGAGCCGAGGGCCTCGACTATGGATCCGGGCCGGGCCCGACGCTGTCGGTGATGCTCGGGGAAAGGGGCTTCCGCACACAGACGTACGACCCTTTTTTCGCCCCGAGCCGCGAGCCACTCCGCCGTCGATACGACTTCGTCACCTGCAGCGAGACCGTGGAGCATTTCTTCGACCCGGGCCAGGAGTTCGAGACCTTGGACCGGCTGCTCCGGCCCGGTGGGTGGCTCGCCGTCATGACTGCGGTCTTCACCGACGACCTGGACTTCGGCTCTTGGTGGTACGTTCGTGATCCGACACACGTCGCGTTCTATGCGCCCGAGACTCTGGAGTGGATCGCGACCCACTTCCGCTGGACGTTGGACCGTCCTACCACCAACGTGGCCCTGTTCCGGCAGGCCGGCCCCGGAACGCCTCCGATCGGGGGCGTGTAGTCTTGTCCGACCGTCCCGTCTCCCGAGGAGCTCAGCACCCGATGACCACGCCACGTTCGACGGCGTCCGCCATAGCGTTCCTGATCATGTCAGGACTCGTCACTGCGCCGAGCTTCGTCACCGCCCAGGATGCCGGTTTCGGAGACCCGTCACGTCTGGCGAACGCCGAGCCCGTGGGCGCCCGGGCGATGGTCGACTGGGACGATCTCATCACCGAGGTCGCGGGTGGCGCTACCGAACCCCAGTTCCACGACGCCGTGGCCCAGACCTTCGAGCAGGCCCTGGAAGGCTTGGGGGTGGCGCTCGATCCGGACGCGAGCCGGTTTCTCTTGTGCCGTGTGGAGACGCTGTACGACAGCGGTCTCATCGCCTTCGCCGCGAGGGTCGAGCTGCATGAGCCGTCAGCGGATGGCGACGCGACGGTCATCACCTGGCACCGAACGTGGATCGGGACCACGCCAGCGAGAGGCATGCACACGCTTTTCACGATCGGGGAGCAGTGCGCCGAGGACTTCGTCGCGGCTCGCGACGGAGCATGACCTCACGGCGCCGTTGGCGGTAATGCGCGAGGAGCGCGGGACCCCATTCGCCCCGGACGTGCTCGACGCCTTCCCGTCCATCCATGACGAGGCACAGGCGATTCACGCCGACGCCTCACGCAGCTGATGATCGGCACCCGCGGAGCCACCCGGACGCAGCGTGTCGACCGCTACCGGGACGGGGACCGCTCGCGGGACCGGGACGTCCTCGTGGTGGAAGAACCCATGGAGATCCGCGTGTCCTGGGCCGCCGCTCCTGACGGCGGCCGTCGAGTGGAGCCGCTGGCGGTCACCATGCGGACGCCGGGAGCCGATTTCCAGCTGACTGCCGGGTTCCTCCACGGGGAGGGGGTGATTCAGGCACCGGGGGACCTTCTCGAGCTGACGTACTGCAAGGGGGCCGAGGGGGAGCAGGAATACAATACCGTGGAGGCACGCCTCAGGGTGGGGGTGCCGTTCGACCTCGAGCGCATGCGCCGGAACGTTTATGCCACCTCGAGCTGCGGTGTGTGCGGCAAGGCCTCGTTGGACGCCGTGCATGCTGCCGGCTGCGAGCCGCTCCCGGCCGGCCCGGAGATTAAGGCATCTCTCCTGCCCACACTCCCCCAGCGACTGCGGGACCGTCAGGCCGCCTTCGAGCGTACCGGCGGACTGCATGCCGCCGGACTGTTCAGCCCGTCCGGAGCGTGTCTTGGTGTGCACGAAGACGTCGGGCGGCACAACGCCGTGGACAAGGTGCTCGGGGAGGCCTTCCTCGCTCGGGAGCTTCCGCACCGTCAGGCGATCTTGGTCGTGAGTGGTCGTGCGTCCTTCGAGCTGGTCCAGAAAGCCGTGATGGCCGGTGTCCCCGCGCTGGTGGCCGTAGGAGCACCCTCCACGTTGGCCGTGGACCTGGCTCAGCGGTTCCGTCAGACACTGGTCGGATTCGCTCGGGACGGGGGCTTCAACGTGTACGCCGGCGCAGAGCGGGTCGTGTGAAGCCTGAGGGCGACCAAGCTCCGCGGGTTCTAGGCGTCGTGCTGGCCGGTGGGCGAAGCTCTCGCTTCGGCGCCGACAAGGCGTTGACGGTCGTCGGTGGCACCCGTCTCCTGGATCGTACCGTGGCCGTGCTCGACTCTGTGTGCGACGACGTGGTGGTCGTGTCTTCGCGGCCCGAGCACGACGTAGTGGGGGTCCCACGAATTCCCGACATCCGTCCGGAGAAGGGCCCTCTCGGTGGCATGGAAGCGGCCTTCGCTCACGCCCGAGAACGAGGGATCCCTGCAGTGCTCGTCCTCGCGTGTGATCTGCCCGCGGTCGATTCCGCGCTCCTCCGTCGGCTCGTGTCGGGTCTCGCAGAGGCGCCCGCGGTATCGGTCGGACGGGACGGCCCTCCAGGCTTCGAGCCCTTATGCGCCATATACCGGACGTCGTGTCTCGAGCCGCTGAAGGCGCTCCTCGACGAGGGCCGACTCCAGGCGCGGGGGCTGTTCGAACGGGTGGGGGGGCAGCTACTCCCGGGTCCTTCCCCTCGTCTGCCGAATCTGAACGAGCCGCATGATCTCCAAGTATGGAGCGCGGGGACGGGGATCCCGTCGCGAACCGGACCGATCGTGGTCTGCGTCATCGGGAAGAAAAAGTCAGGAAAGACGACGACGGTGGTGGGGTTGGTGTCGGAGCTGGTTGCGAGGGGAAGGGAGGTGGTGACCGTGAAGCACGGGCACGGCTTCGTGCTCGACCACGAGGGCCGGGACTCGTGGA
The DNA here is from genome assembly GCA_039587535.1 of Gemmatimonadota bacterium. Taxonomy (GTDB): domain Bacteria; phylum Gemmatimonadota; class Gemmatimonadetes; order Longimicrobiales; family Gaopeijiaceae; genus JAWLHJ01. The sequence goes on along the minus strand of JBDHIF010000001.1, from coordinate 108,437 downwards.
GGCATCGGCACGAAGGAGGTGCCGCGCGGGTCGTCATGGCCGGACCGGACGAGTTCGCCGTGGTAGGCCGGTGGGGACCTCGCGATGGCGGCGTGGAGCCCGCACTCGAGACGTTGGTCCACCGGTTCGCCGGAGACGCCGAGATCGTCGTCGCCGAGGGGTTCAAGGCCACCGGGTACCCCTGCATCGAGGTGTATCGTGCCGCCGCCCATCCTCGCCCCTTGTTCGGAGATCCCGAACTGGGGCATCCCGACCGATGGCTGGCCGTGCTCACTGACGAGGAGGGGTTCGACCCGGGTTGCGTGGTCCTCGATATCGACGCTCCGGAGCGCTTTCAGGTCTTGGCCGATCTGGTCGAAGCGCTCGCCTGACAGCTTGCCGCGCGAGGCCGGCAGGGGTCATGTTTCGGAGCGGCGGAGCCGGGGGAGACCGGAGCCGCGCGGAACTCCCGGACAACGCCTCCTTCTCGCAAATCGCCCCATGCGAATCAAGCACGTATTCTGCGTCACTATCGCTTCGTTCACGCTGTCCGCTTGCGCGGCCACATCCGGACCATCCTCCCCCCCGCCCCCGCCGGAGGAATCCGCTGCCGCTTCGGTCGCGGCCGACGCAGAGGCGCCGGCTCCCGTGGTATCGGCTGTTCCGGCAGAGCAGGTCCGTCGGGGCGAGAACGCTTTCCTGGCTTCGTGCACCGCTTGCCATGCCTCGAGCGAGTTCAGCGCCAACTCGTTCCGGAGGCGCTGGAGCAACCGCACGGCTGCCGACCTGTACGAGCTCATGTTTGCGACCATGCCCGAGGATGCGCCGGCGAGCCTGTCGCCGGAGCAGTATGTGGACATCGTGGCCTACATGCTGTCACTGAACGGGTTCGACACCTCGGGATCGGGGAACGCGTGGAACGAAGACACCCTGGAACGCATCAGCCTGGGCCCGTTGGGCTCGAGCTGATCGCTCGCCGATCTCCGACGCATCCCCACCCGGGCCCGACCAGGCCTCCGGCGGTGTCGTGACCCCGCCTCGCCGCTCGTCGACGGTTGAGGAGGTCCCGGCCCGTGGCCTCTGGGCACTCTGGTTCGTGGCGGTGTTGCTGGTGGCGCTGGCCGTCCTCCCGGCGCTCATGGGCAATCGGGTCGTCGATGCCCAGAACCACATCAACAGAGTCCTTCAGCCGGCCAGTAACCTCAGCTCGCGGTTGTCGATTCTGAATTCACGCCAAATGGCGCGGTTCGAGGGATTCGTGCTTTCGGGTGGAGACCCGTCGTTCCGCCGCTCCTACATCGGTGCTATTGCCGAGTCCGACGAGGTCTTTCAGCGACTGCTCGTGCTGGCGGAGGATCTGACGTTGGACGTGGACCCGGGAGCACCTCAGGCGCCTGGGGTCCGGGAGCGCCTGGCCGAGGTTTCCGCGGCGACCACGCGCTGGCATCTCGCCAATCAAGGTGTCCTGTTGGCAGAGGACGCCACGACGCGAGCGGCGGCCCTCGAGTCCAGCCGCACCGATTACGCCGAGATCCAACTTAGGACGCAGCTTCTCGACGACGCCATCCAGCGCGAGGTGCAGGAAGGGATGACGCGTATGGCTGAGGCGCGAGACCTCCAGTCCTGGATCAGCCTGGCGCTCGCTATCCTGGCCCTGGCATCGACGCTCGTCGTCGGTAGGGTGGGGCACCGGCTGAAGGTCCTTACCCGTGAGGCGCGGGCTCGACGCAGCGACGCGGTACGAGCCCGTCGGGAGATCGATGCGGTGCTCGAAGCCACGGGAGACGGTGTTCTCGGCGTGGACCTGGAGGGGCGGTGTCTCTCGCTCAACCGTGCCGGTGCCGAACTCCTTGGGTACTCGGAGCGGGAAATCGTCGGACGCGATTTCCATGACAAGCTGCACCATACAAAGAGGGATGGAGCGCCGCGCCCGCGCGACCAGTCTCGGTTGCTGCGTGCGCTGGCCAACGGGGAAGCCGCAGACTCGGACGGCGTCGATCTGCTCTGGCGTCGTGACGGGACTTCCATTCCAGTGAAGTGGGCTCAGCGTCCTCTCCTCGACGGGACGGAGCTCAGGGGCTCCGTGCTCACGTTCACGGACATGACCGAGGTCCAGAGGAAGGAGGAGGCGCTCCGTCACGCGATCCAGCAGCGGGAGGACGTGGTGTCGATCGTGTCTCATGACCTCAGAAATCCGCTGGGTGTGATTTTCGGAGCCACGGATATCCTCTTGGAGCTGCCGTTGGACGATGAGGGGCGGAAGCGGCAGGCCGAGATCATCGGTAGGGCGGCTCGGCGCATGAGCAATCTCACCGAGGACCTGCTCGACGTCTCCCGCATCCAGGATGGCCGCTTGGTGGTGCGGCGCGCCCTCGAGCACGTGCCGGATGTGCTGGCCGAGGCGGCGGACCTCTTTGCCGATCAGGCCGAATCGAGGGGGGTCGAGCTCGTCCTCGACGTGCCGTCCCAGGGACCACACTCGCGTGTCGATCGTGATCGCCTGCTCCAGGCGCTGGCCAATCTCCTGGACAATGCGGTGCGATTGACGCCCAAGGGCGGTCGGGTGGTGCTGTCGGCCCGTAGCAGAGGAGACCACGTCGACATCGAGGTGTCGGACACGGGGCCCGGCATCCCACCCGATCAGCTTGCGCACGTCTTCAACCGCTACTGGCAGCGTGAAGACAACGGTAAGGGCTCGGTAGGGCTCGGACTGACCATCGTGAAGGGTGTGGTCGACGCTCATGGCGGCGAGGTCGAGGTCCGTTCCGAGCTCGGGGCAGGAACCACCTTCATCCTGCGGTTTCCTTCGACAACGCCTGACGGAGCTCAGGAGGCACAACAATGAGCGCGATGATGCGGTTTCCCCTGTCGCCGACGCATTTCCTCCGTCGGGCGGCTTCGCTCTTCGGGGGACGCGAGGTGGTGACGGCCGGTTCGGGCGGCGCCAGGCACTCGTGGGCCGGAATCGCCGCCCGGGCCCGGAGAGCATCGACGGCCTTGGCCGCCATGGGTGTGGAGGAAGGTGACCGGGTGGCAACCCTGGCCTGGAACACCCACCGGCACCTCGAGCTGTACTTCGCCGTTCCTGCCATGGGCGCGGTGCTCCATACCGTCAACGTGAGGCTCTCTTCGCGCCAAATCCGCGAGATCGTGGCGCACGGCGGCGCGCGCGTCCTCCTTGCGGACGCACAGGAAGCCCGCGAGTCGGACCGCGCGAGCCTCGAGGCCGCCGGTGTGCAGCATTTCATCTGCCTCGACGTCCCCGCGCACACCCCGGATGGGTGGCGCTCATGGGAGGACCTGCTCGAAGATGCACCGGAAGCGGCCTGGGCAGAGGTCCAAGAGGATCGCCCGGCGGCACTGTGCTACACGTCGGGAACCACGGGCGAGCCCAAGGGGGTCGCGTACACGCACCGGGCGATCGCCCTTCACACTCTGGCGATTTCGTTGCCCGATGGGTTCGCCATCGGAGAGCGTGACATCGTTCTCCCGGCCGTGCCCATGTTCCATGCCAACGCGTGGGGCCTGCCCCATGCCGCGGCCATGTCCGGTGCGGGCCTCGTGCTCCCGGGCGTCCACCCTGATGCGCGACGGATCGCCGATCTGCTATGCGAAGAGGGAATCACCTTCGCCGCGGGTGTGCCCACGGTGTGGATGGCGGTGCTCGCGGAGCTGCGCGCGCGTCCGCGGACCCTCGCACCCGGGCTTCGCATCCACGCGGGGGGAGCTCCGTCGCCTCCCGCCATGGTCGAGGCCTATCGGCGCGAGCTCGGCGTGGAAATCGTCACCGGATGGGGCATGACGGAGCTTACTCCGGTGGGGATGGTCACGCACCCGAGAGCGGCCATGGCGGATTGGACGGACGCCGACCTGCTCCCGGTCCGGACCAGCCAGGGTACCCCGCTACCCTTCGTGGAGGCTCGGCTCATGGCCGAAGACGGCACGGAAGCCCCGGCGGACGGCGAGACGCCGGGTGAGCTGGAAGTGCGGGGGCCCTGGGTGACGGCGGGATACTACCGTCGCGAGTCGCCGGAATCTTTCCACGATGGATGGCTCCGAACCGGCGATGTCGCTACACGAGACCGGCACGGCTACTTCCGGCTCGTGGACCGTACCAAGGACCTGATCCGGAGCGGTGGCGAGTGGATCTCCAGCGTCCGGCTGGAGCACGCGCTCATGGGTTGCCCGGGTGTGGCCGAGGCTTGTGTCGTCGCGGTTCCCGACGCCCGATGGCAGGAGCGCCCCTGGGCCTTCGTGGTGCCGGAGGCCGACGCCGTTCTGGATCCCGAGGCCTTAGCTGACCCGCTCACGGACCGGTTTCCCAGCTGGTGGCTTCCAGACCGGATTCTGCTCGTGGATGGGATTCCGCGGACGGCCACCGGGAAGTTCGACAAGAAGGAGCTCAGAGAGCGAGCACGGGAGCAGCTTTGACCTCCGCGCCGTTCAAGCGGCGGTGAGGCCGGCTTTCCACGCCAGGATCCGGTCTACACGATTCGTGGTGATCCGTGGCACGCCGACCTCGAGGAGCCGCTGGGCTTGTTCGGGTTTGTCCACGGTCCACGCCGCCATGGGGATCCCGAGTGACCGCGCCCTGGCGGCGGCGTCGCGGTCACGTACGGGGATCGTGCGCTCGAAGTCGAGCAGGGCCAGCGGGTCGCCCGCCGCTCTCTCCAGCGCCGCCTCCGTCCGCCGCGCCTTGTTCACGATGTAGCCCACGGCCGCCATGGGTTCGTGAGCCCGGACGTAGTCCAGGAGCGTCCAGTCGATGGCGATGAAGATCGACCGTTCCAGAAGATCGCGCTCGCGAACCTGCTCGACCATCCGGGCCACCTCGTCCGGGGTCGGGGCGCCCTTCAGCTCCGGGTAAAGACGGCCCGGCCATCCCGCTGCGAGGTCCAGGGCCTGCTCCAACGGGGCGACTGGCTCACCGCGGAAAGCCTGGCCGAACCAAGCGCCCGCGTCCACGCCGTCGAGATCACTGGCCGACCACTCCCGAATGGGCCCCGCAGCGTCGGTGGTTCGGTTGAGCGTGTCGTCGTGGAGCAGGAAGGCCACGCCGTCGGCGCTGACCTGGAGGTCGAACTCGAGCGCATCCGCCCCGGCCTCCATGGCCGCGCGCAGGGAAGCCAGCGTGTTCTCCGGCGCGACCGCGCTAAATCCCCGGTGCGCGATCACTTCGACGGTCCCTGCCAGGGCGAATCGGCTCATGGGGCGTTCTGAACCTTCGGCTATTCCTGCTCCGTAGGATGGCTCGGAGCCGGGCGCGGGGCCTCGCCACGCGCTTCCAGGAGCCTTCGATCAAATTCGCTGCCTTCGGTGAGCCGGCGTAGCTGGCCCTCGAGGGTGTCGATCTGGTGCTCTTGAAAGTCCAAGCGCCGCTCCAGGACGCGCACGGTGTCCGTGAGGCCCTGGTGATCGAAGAATCGGGCCAGCGCCTCGGCGGTGGGCTTGAGCGCGATACGGGCGGTGACACCGATGACCGGGATCAGCACGATCGAGATGCCCAGAATCGTGCCCACGAGGGCGACGAGGTCGACAGGGAGAATCTGCATGTGGGTAGGGTCGGGACGAGGGACGAAGCTAGAGGGGCCCACGTGGGCTGTGAGCCGGGCGACGTGGAATGGTGCGGGTCGACTTCTGGGGGCGCAATGCGAGAGACGGTAGACTCAGGGAGGAGTAGCGTACCGGATGGATTCCAACCTTCGAGAGCATGGCTTCGTCTCAGTCGGGTGAGCGATCGCGCAGTGGAGATCATGGCGGGAGGCCCGTGGGCGGAACGGTGACGTTGGAGCGGGAGCAGGATGACGTGCGGAATGCCATGGCTGGTGACGCACGGGCATTCGAGCGCCTGTATCGCAGTCATGTGGCCCGGGTGTATGCCCTGGCGGTCCGCCTCGTGGACGAAGATTGGGCGGAAGATCTCACCCAGGAGGTGTTCATTCGGGCGTGGGATAAGCTGTCCACCTTCGGGGGGCGAGCTCGTTTCGGGACCTGGCTTCACCGGCTTGCGGTCAACCTGATCCTGTCCCGTCGTGGGACGCTGCGAAACCGGCAGAATCGGCGGGCGGGAGGGGATGACGTCGTCGGGCTACAAGCCGCCCCGAAGCTGGCGAACCCGCTGGTTCGCCTGGACCTCGAGGCGGCGGTCCGGATGCTTCCGGACCGAGCCCGGGAGGTGTTCGTGCTTTACGACGTCGAAGGATACAGCCATGAGGAGATCGCCGAGCTCACAGGAGTGTCCGTGGGAACGTCGAAGTCCCAGCTGCACAGGGCGCGAATGATCATGCGGGAGTATCTGGAACGATGAGCACAGAAGATCGACACGAGTGGACGACGGCACACCTGTCCGACTACCTGGATGGGGCGCTGTCCGCGGCGGAGGCTCGAGAGGTGGAAGCCCATCTGGACGTGTGCACGGCTTGTTCCGTGCTGCGAAGCGATCTGGAGGAGCTTGCGTCGATGAGTCGGGCCTTGGGACCCATCGAGCCGCCGAAGGACCTCTGGCCGGGGATTGCCGCCAAGATCGGAGCTGGGTCGCAGGGTCGAGAATCCACCAGCCGGCGGGGAGCCTCGGTGAGGACCCTCCGCCGCCGGGACGGACCGTCGACCCGGGGCCGCCAAGGGTTCCTGGCCCGCCGGCCGTGGCCGGCGCGGTCCGGCTTGGCCGCAGCCGCAGTGATCCTGGTGACGGTCTCTGCTTCCCTGGCTTGGTGGGGCAGAGGTGTGATGGTGCGATCCGGGGCCGGCATGGCCGCGGGGCTCCCGGCCCAGGGGGTCGTGCGACCCGTGGCGGTGACCGGCGGATCTGCCGTCCCGGAGTCGCTGACCCGGGAGCTCCGGGAGTTGGAGTCCGTGGTCGGGGCCGTGCGGGACAGGCTCGATCCCGGCACGGTGGAGGCGCTCGAGAGGAATCTCCTGCTCATAGAGCGGGCAATCGAGGATTCCTACCAGGCGCTGGCCGTGGACCCTGAGAACCAATTCGTTCGTGACCACCTCGAGCGGACGTATTCGCGCAAGCGTGACATCCTTCGGGAGGTCTCGCGGCTGGCGGAGCTGGCCGGATGACGGCGTGGGCCCTCGTCCTCGCTGCGACGACAGCCTGGGCCGCGCCTGCGCCCCCGGTGGCCGTGCCCGCGGTTGGCGACACCACGGTGGCGCTCAGCCGAGGTGACCGGGTGGTGGTGGAGGGTCTGTCCGGTCGGCTGACCGTGGAAGGTGGGGAGGGAGGAGTGTTGCGGCTCACGACGGAGCGTGGTGGCGATGAGGTGGTGGTCCACCGGGACGGCGATTCTGTGCGGATCACCCCTGCCGGACGCGTCGGGCGGCGCCCCACGGACGTGGTGTTGCACCTTCCGCGTTGGGCGAGCGTCCAGGTGGGGGGCGTGAATCTGGACGTCGAAGTGATGGACATGGCCGCGGACGTGACCATCGAGACCATCACGGGAGATGTGCGCGTGTCACGGTCGGAGGCCCGTCTGGTCGTGAGTACCGTGGAAGGGAGCGTCGACGTCCTCGATCCGCGAGGGAGTGTCCAGGTTTCGGCGCACACGGACGACATCGTGATAAGCGGACCCCGAGGCGACGTGGAGGCCGTGAGTCTCGACGGAGATATCACCATCACCGGGTCCTCGGCATCGAATGTCCGGGCCGAGACCCAGAGCGGCGATATCGACTATTCCGGGAGTATCCGGGTCGGAGGACGATACGCCTTCTACCTGCACAGCGGCGACGCCCGACTGGTCTTGCCCACGGATCTGAACGCCCGGATTCGGGCCTCGACCTTCCATGGTGACTTCGAGTCGGACTTTCCCGTGATGGTCTCGGATTTCAGCAGCGGGCGCGCCTTCGATTTCACGGTCGGGGACGGGGGCGCGGCCATTGAGGTCGAGGTCTTCGACGGCGAGATCCGCCTGTCGCGGGAGCCGTGAGGGTCGCGCCGGACGATTTCCGGGAAACGAAGGATTCGAGAGAAGTGGACGAGCACTCTGAAGAGGAGACGATGACGATGAGGAAGATGATGAAGTCTTGGAGTGGGCGCTCCAGCGTCGGACGATGGGCCTTGATGGTGACCGCCGCGTTCATGGCTACGGGCGCTCTGGCGGCCGGCCAGCTGGCGGAGGCTGAGGGTGGGGAACGCGGTGCAACCTCTCCCGACGAGGGCGGCCAGGAGGCGTTCTCGTGGCGGGGTGCCATGCCCGACGGTGGCACCCTGGAGATCAAAGGGGTGAACGGATCGGTTCACGCGTCGCGAGCCACGGGATCGGAGGTGGTGGTCACTGCGACGCTCAGCGGCCGGCGGAGCGACCCTGCCACGGTGCGGGTCGAGCGCGTTGAGCACGCGGGGGGGGTGACGTTCTGTGCCGTCTATCCGACTCCGGAAGGCGCCGATGAGGAGAACACGTGCGCCCCTGGAGACGGCGGTCACATGAGCACACGGCGCAACGACGTCCAGGTGGAGTTCCGCGTCGAGGTGCCGGCCGGCGTGCCGTTGCACGGAAGGACGGTGAACGGATCCGTGGAGGCCACGGGTCTCGAGTCGGACGTCATGGCGGTGACCGTCAACGGCAGCGTGGAGCTGTCGACAACCGGCACGGCGGTGGCTCGTACCGTGAACGGCAGCCTCGACGTCAGCATGGGCTCGGTACCGACCGCGGACAGCGAGTTCGAAACGGTGAACGGTGAGATCGAGCTGGACGTGCCCGACGACCTGAACGCCAGGGTGGAGGCCCGGTGGCTAAACGGCGGGTTGGACGCCGACATTCCCATGACGCTTGCTGCGATGAGCCGTGGAAGTGCTTCGGCGACACTGGGGCAGGGTGGGCCCACGATCCACCTGAAGACCGTCAACGGGTCGATTCGAATCCGGTGACTCGCATCGAGCGAACAACACGATATCAAGAGCAGGGGACAGCGATATGAGACGCAGGCAGGGTGGGAAGGTGATGGGATGGGGGGCGATGCTGGCGTTCACCGTCTTGCTCCCCGGTGCGGGGGCGAGCCAGGAGACGCATACGCTCACCGGGGACCAGGTGGCGGTATACAACCTCGCCGGGCATGTGGAGGTGGTCGCCGGCACAGGGTCCGAGGTGGTGGTGCGGATGACACGCGGTGGAGCCGATGCGGGTCGCCTGACGGTGGAGACCGGCAGCGTCGGTGGCCGGGAGACGCTCCGGGTGATCTATCCCTCCGACGAGGTCGTGTACCCGGAGATGGGTCGAGGCTCGAGCACGGGCGTCGAGGTGCGGTCGGACGGGACGTTCTCGGATGGCGGACGAGGCGACGGAGATCGTGTGAGGATCCGAGGGGCCGGGAGTGGCCTGGAGGCTTGGGCCGACCTGGTCGTGGAGGTTCCGGCTGATCGGCGCACCGAGGTGTATCTGGCGGTGGGCCGGGCGGAGGCCCGGGACGTGCAGGGCGACCTACGGATCGATACCGGCTCCGGTGACGTCGCCGTGAGGGATGTCACGGGGGCGCTCGAGGTGGATACCGGTTCCGGCTCCGTGAATGTCCAGGGCGTTCGGGGTGACGTGCTCGTGGATACCGGCTCCGGGCGGGTGGACGCCTCGGACCTGTTCGGCGGGGACGTGGAGCTCGACACGGGCTCCGGCCGGATCGTGGTACTGGGGGTGGAGGCACGGCGGCTTCGAGTTGATACCGGATCCGGTGAGATCCGAGCCACGGGCGTCCGGAGCGACGACGTCGAGTTCGATACCGGGAGCGGCGACATCGAGGTCGAGCTTCTCGAAGACATCGAACGGTTCGCGGTGGACACCGGCTCGGGGCGAGTGACGGTTCGCGTGCCCGAAGGACTCGGTGCAGAGGTCGAGCTCGACACGGGTAGCGGTCGAATCGATGTCGGGCTCCCCATGGAGCTCAGCACGGCGCAGAGGGACCATGTGCGGGGCCGCATCGGAGATGGTGGCGGGCGGCTCACCGTGGATACCGGATCCGGGAGCATTCGGATCGTCCCGCTCAGCTGATCTCCAGGTCGACCCGGGCCGCTGGCGGGCGGTGCCGGCCCGGGTCGATCGTAGGGACGAGCCGGTCTCGTGCCTCCAGCTCGGGCAGCCTTTCGCCGGCCTGGCGACGATGAGAGTATCCGTTACTCGTTCCTCCATCGCGCCCAGCCTGCTCCGAGGTGTCGCTTGCCAGAACAGTCCTCCCCCTTTCGCTTTCGCCACCCCGTGACTGTTCGCTTCCGCGACATCGACGTCGGGGGACATGCGCACCATTCGGAGGCCCTCATGTACTTCGAGGAAGCTCGGTGGGCGTACTGGCGAGAGGTCCTGGGCCGGGGATCGCTGGAAGACGTGGACTACGTCCTGGCCGAAGCCAGAGTCCGATGGCACAAGCGAGTGCTCTGGCCTCAAACCGTCTCCGTGGGCGTGCGCGTAAGCCGCCTTGGCCGCAAGCACTTCGACCTGGACTACGAGGTGCGCGGTGAGGATGAGGAGCTCCTCGTGAGTGGCACCACCACGCAGGTCATGTTCGACTACGAGCTGGAGCGATCCACCCGAATGCCCGAGGAGCTTCGGGAACGCCTGGAAGCCTTCGACGGTCCCATGAACGGCGCGTGAGCGGCGACCGGCTCATCGGCCCGAGGGACCCCCGGTCCGCGCAGTGATGAAACCTAGGGGGTTCGGCGATGTAGTAGCCCTAGACGACGATGCGGTGTGTCGGGATCTCTCGAGGTGATTGGGTCACCCTAGCGTGACCCGCAACCCCCCCCTACTTTGGCGAGCGTTTTTCGTTTCGGCCGAGGGCCGGGGGTGTGACCTCCGACCCCCGGCCGGGTTATGTGGGTAGTGAAATCAGGTTCGGTGGCCGCACCGGACCGGTCCGCCTGGCGGACGAGACAAGAACGGGTGACTCCCGGGGAGATGAACGATGTTCGGACGGCTTAAGATGATATTCATATTGGCGGTTGCCGCCCTGGTGCTGGGTCCGGCGACCGTCGCCCAGGCCCAGGACGGCGGGCGGTTCCGCGTCCTGGTTCCCTACTTCGAGCCGCTCCAAGATGCCGACAGGGGCTTCGGCGAGGACGCATCAGAAGAGTTGCGTGACCTGATCGACGAGCTTGCCACGCACAGAGCGATCTCGAAGGGTGACATCGAGGACGCTGCGGACGATTTCGACCTCGATATGCGTGACTTGAACTGCATCCGCACCCGGCAGCTTGCCTCGCAGATCGACGCGCCCGTGGCCGTGTGTGCGACCTACACCCAGCAGGGAGAGACGATGACGGTGAACGCCGAGGTCTGGAATATCCAGGCCGGCGAGTCATTCGATATCCCCGAGTTCACTTCGGCACGGAACGACGACGGCCGGGAGGCCGCGGCCCAGCAGGTCTTCGAGGAATTCGACCGCTACAACACGCAGATTCGCTCCGCGGCCATCTGCGCGGACTATGCCGCGAGCCAGCAGTGGGACAACGCTCTACGCAACTGCAACGAGGCCATCGAGATCAACCCGGCGGCCGTGAGCGTGCGGTATCAGCGGGCACGTATCTACTACGAGATGGAGAACTACGACGAGGCTTTGTCGGAGCTCCAGTTCGTGCTCGACGGTGACCCGTTCCATGAGGACGCGCTCCAGCTTGCTGGCTTCATCGCCGCCACGACGGATCAGAACGACCTGGCCCGGGGCTACTACTCGCAGTACCTCGAGCTCCAGCCTGGAAATGCCGCCATCCGGATGCGGATCGCGTACGAGCTCGCCCAGGCTGGCGATCCCGTTGGCGCGATGGACTTCATCCAGGTCGGTCTGGATGTCGATTCGGAGAATGTGGACCTCTGGGAGCAGTACGGCGGCTTCGCGTTCGCCGCGGCGCAGCAGGTCCAGGAGGAGCAGGCGGTATCGGGTGAGGACAGCGGTGCGCTCTCGCCCGCTGCGGCGGAGTACTACCGGGAGGCGATCGCGGCGTACGAGCGGGTTTACGAGGGCCGCGGTGCGGAGACTCGGGTGGCCCAGCTCCGGAACATCATCTCCGCGAACATCCAGCTGGGCGACAATCAGGCCGCCATCTCCTTTGCGGAGCAGGTGTTGGAGACGCACACGCAGGAGGACCAGATCTGGTCCATCTACGCGGATGCTCTTCAGCGCGCCGACCGTCTTGACGACGCCATCACTGCTCTGGACCGGGTACGGGAGATCAACCCGGAGCATCCGAGTGCCGCTCTTCGGCAGGGGAACTGGCTCATCCAGGCTGGCCGTATCCCTGACGCGGTCACCATCCTGACCGCCGTGGCCGAGGCGGATCCGCAGCGAGCTGAGCAGGCCGGGCGCTTGATCTTCAACGACGCATACCAGAATGGGTACCAGCAGGAGAACTACGGGTACGCGATCGAGGCCATGAGCGCCGCGAAGCAGCTTCCCAACCTGCCGCAGGCGCTCGTCGAACAGCTCAACTTCTGGCATGGGTTCAGCCTGTACCAGCAGGGCGTTCAGGAGCAGGCCCCTCAGACGCTCCAGACGGCGCAGTCGACGCTACCCAAGTTCCAGGAGGCGCTACGCCTGCTGAATGCGTCGGGCAGCTATCCTGCTTCGGTGAACGTGCAGCTCTCCCAGCTCGTGGAGAACGCCAACACGTACATCGAGATCCAGGAAGCCATCATTCAGCGCGGTGGCATGAGGTAGACGGAACGCAGCCTCACTGAAGGCTTTCCGGGGGCGCCGCGGCTTCGTGTCGCGGCGCCCCCTTTTGCTTGCCATCTGCCGAGTCGCGCCCCGCGACGGGCCGCCACCCGTCTCTCCCGGTTGAACGGGCCCTTTACGCCGGCTCATTCCCACTTTGTCCCACCGTCTTGGCAGGGACACCCGAACACACTTTCGGTTTTTGTTCGCATTTCGCGCGAATTGGATTTTGAGGCTCATCGGCGATCCGCGTTGTAGGGCAAGGGATGCCGGCCTGTCTAGGGTTGCCGCGACAGTTCAAAAGTTTCCCAAAAATCCACTCTTGACGTGTCCGACCACCGGTCCCTATTATCTCCCATCGTTTCCCACTCCTACCCACTCTATGCCACCTGGACATTGAGTGAACGGCTTCGTCGGTCAGTACGAGCACCAGATGGACGCGAAGGGGCGCGTCAGCCTTCCGTCCGCCTTCCGGCGGGAGGCGGATGGCGACCGCTTCGTGCTCCTACAGTGGGAAAAGCCCTACCTCACGCTGTTCCCGGAGTCGAAGTGGCTCGAGGTGCAACAGCGCCTGCTCGAGTTCCGGCGTACCGACCCGGAATCCTGGAATCACGTCCGGATGATCATCGCTCAGGCGTTGGAGGTGTCTCCGGACAAGCAGGGTCGGATTCTGGTGCCGGCGGCGCTCCAAGAGGCAGGCGGGCTCGATGGGGCCGTGTTGCTCAGTGGGAATATCGATCGGGTGGAGTTGTGGGATCCGGAGACTTACAGGCAGTCCGTCGAAGGTGCCGCCGGGGACCTGCAGCAGTTCGCTCACAAGCTCTTCGGCTGATCATGTCGGAATACCACGCCCCGGTCTTGGTCGACGAGGTTGTCGGGTTGCTTGCACCGGCGAATGGACAACTCCTCTTCGACGGCACCGTCGGAGCGGGGGGACACAGTCTCGCCATTCTAGATGCGTGCCCTGGATGCCGGCTTGTGGCGGTCGATCGCGACCCGGAGGCCCTGAACGAGGCACGTCGCACGCTCCGGACCCACGGTCATCGCGTCCGGTTCATTCGTGCGCGCTTCGATGAAGCCGCCAGTGATCCGGAGATCCGTGACCGCGGGCTTGACGGAGCGCTCCTGGATCTCGGAGTGAGCTCGCACCAGCTCGACGCCGACGACCGCGGCTTCGCGTTCCGGCGTGGCGTGGTGCTGGACATGCGCATGGATCCCGAGCTCCCTGCGGACGCGGGCTCGCTCCTCAACGAGGCCGACGAGGACCGGCTCCGTCAGGTCTTCCGTGAGTACGGCGAGGAGCTCCGCGCTCGTCGACTAGCGCGGGAGGTCGTGAAGCGGCGCCGAACCGAGCCGTTCCGTACGAGCGACCAGCTCGTCGCCGCCATGGGCACGGCATACGGCCGCGCTCCGACGGCCCAGGACAAGGCCCGCATCTTCCAGGCCGTTCGCATCGCGGTGAACGAGGAGCTCGAGGCGCTGGAGCGCGCGCTGCCTGCTCTCAGGGACGTGCTCAATGCCGGGGGCGTGCTCGTCGTCATCGCCTATCACTCTCTGGAGGATCGCATCGTGAAGCACGCGTTCCGGGAGTGGAGTCGAGCGTGCATCTGCCCGTCTGAGATCCCCGTGTGCACCTGCCGCGGCGAGCCGTTGGGCGAGACGCTGACGCGGAAGCCGGTGCGCCCCTCGGACGAAGAAGTGTCGGAAAACGCTCGGGCCCGGAGCGCGCGCTTACGGGCGTGGAGAAAGGCCGCATGATCGAGTCGTCGTTCGTGGGCCGAGCTGCCCTCACAGTGGCTGTGCTCCTGCTGGCTCTCGGGTTCGTGACGTGGCGGCAGAGCCGGGCATTCGAGGTTCTTGGATCCTTGGAGGAAGTGCGGCGAGCCAAGTCGGAAGCTCAGGCCGAGCGTATCGACCTAGAGCGAGGCATTCAGGCCTTGGAGAGTCGAAGTCGCGTCGTTCCCGCCGCGCGTGCGCGCCTGGGTATGCACACCCCGGATGCGTCCGAGCTGGTCATCCTTTCCTCGGAGCCCACTTCGTGAGCGCGAAAAAGCATCTTCCCGGACCCTGGCGTCGTCGGTTCCTACTCCTGGGCTGGCTCGCCGCGCTTGCGGTCATCGTCGCGCGAGCCGGCCAGGTGCAGGTCGTGCAGGCGGCGGAATGGAAGCGCCTGGCGGAGGCTCAGCACCGGACGGATGTGGCGGTTCCCGCCCCCCGGGGAGCATTACTCGACCGCGACGGAGCGCCGCTTGCGGTGTCTCGTGAGCGGTACCGGATGACCTTCGCGCCACGCGAGGTGGCGGACCTGGACGAAGCCCGCGCCCTGCTCGTGGACGATCTCGGAATCCCGGCACGGCGGGCTCGCGCGCTTACGGCCCCCGATCGGCAGTGGAGCGTCGTTCCGGGACTCCACGCTCCCGGTATCGCCGACCGCGCTCGCAGCATCCGTGGCCTGAGGCTCGAGCGTGAGCTTCAGCGCTACAGCCCCCATGGGGACCTGGCGCGCGGCATCGTAGGCCGGGTGCGCGACGACCATGGTGAGGGTGGGATCGAGCAGGCCTTCGATGAGGTGTTGCGCGGCGAGCCCGGTCGCGAAGTCGTGGCCCGGGATCACCTCGGGGCGCCGATCCCCGGGGAGCGACTGATGGTGTCCGCTCCGAGATCCGGCGACGACGTTGTCCTCACCTTGGACATGGATCTCCAGGAGATCGCCCACGAGGCGCTCGAGGAGGCCATCGAGCGGACGGATGCAAAGGGCGGAGACGTGCTGGTGACGGATCCCAAGACCGGGGAGGTCCTGGCTCTGGTTTCCGTTCGGGACGGCGAAGATGCCTCGCTGTCGGCCATCCACAGCCCGTTTGAGCCGGGCTCCACGCTCAAACCGTTCACGGTCGCGGGCCTGCTGGCCAACGATCTGATCTCTCTCCAGGATACCGTCGACGTGGAGAACGGGACGTGGCGGGTGGCCGGACGCACGCTCCACGACGTCCACTCTTCGGGCCTGATGACGATCGGGGAGGCGCTGCGGGTATCCTCCAACGTCGGGATCGCCAAGGCAGCATCGGTGTTCGAAGCGGGTGGGCAGTACGAGAATCTCCGAGACTTCGGATTCGGCCTGCCTACGGGGGTTGAGCTACCCGGGGAATCCGGCGGACTCCTGCGTCGACCAGAACGGTGGAGCGCTCAGTCGCCGGCATCTCTGGCTATCGGCTATGAGATCTCCGTCACGCCGCTGCAGATGGCGATGGCGTATGGCGCGTTGGCGAACGGTGGCACCCTCATGAAGCCGTTCCTGGTCCGGGAGATTCGGGCTCCCGACGGTCGGATGCTCGAGCGATTCGAGCCGACCCCCATCCGACGGGTCGTTCCCCAGCGGGTGGCGCGGGCCGTGAGTCGAGAGCTCATCGGGGTCGTGGAGGACGGCACCGGGGGGTCCGCCCGGCTGGCGACTTTCCAGGTGGCGGGCAAGAGCGGGACGGCGCGGGCGTACACGAATGAGGGGTACCAGGAGGGTGCGTACTACTCTTCCTTCGTCGGCTTCTTTCCCGCGGACGATCCCCAGCTGGTGGTGTTCGTGAAGCTCGACCAGCCGAGTGGCGCCTACTACGGCGGCGCGGTTGCTGCTCCCGTGACCAGAGCCACGATGGAGGCCGCCCTCGCGGCCCGGGCTACGCCTCTGGATCGGGCGGCGCTGGCACGTTCGGCAGGTAACGCCGAGGACCGGATTCCGGTCGAGGAGTCGCTGGCGCGGTTCGCCAGCCAGCCGATCGACCCACCGCTTCCGCCGTTGGGTGGCGCCTTCGAGTCCGGCAGGGCATCCACCCGTGGTGTCGAACTTATGGCTGAGGGCGTAGCGCTTCCTGACGTACGAGGACTGCCCTCCCGTGTTGCCGTGCGTCGGCTCCATGCCCTGGGCTTGCGCGTCGAGAGGCGTGGTGAGGGGGACATCGTGAGCCTGGCCCCACCGCCGGGTGCCAGGGTCGTGCCCGGAGACACCATCCGCCTTCGGCTCGGAGCCAGGTCGGATGACTGACGCCCTCCGGTCCACGGATGCGGTCGGTGACGTCCTCCGGTCGGCTGGCCTGCTCGTGGAGCGGCGCGGCTCGGAGGACGTCGCCGTTCGGGGTGTCTCTCAAGATTCGCGCACGACGAGACCTGGGGACCTGTTCCTGGCCTGGAAGGGCACCGAGCACGACAGCCACGAATTCCTGGGTCAGGCCGTCGCGCGTGGGGCTGTGGCGGCGGTGGTGGAGCACCCGATGGACCTGGCGGTGCCCCAACTCGTGGTGACGGACGGCCGGCAGGCCGCCGCGGTCGCGGCGGCGGGTGTCATGGGGTTTCCCTCGGAGGCGCTCGTTGCGGTTGGCGTTACCGGTACGAATGGGAAGACCACGACGGCGCTCCTCATTCGCGAGATCCTGCGCAGGAAGATGCGCACCGCGGTTATCGGTACGCTGGGCCTCATGGACGATGACGGTGTCCGGCCGGGCACCGGCGCTCTCACGACGCCCGGGCC
This sequence comes from Gemmatimonadota bacterium, assembly GCA_039587535.1. Taxonomy (GTDB): domain Bacteria; phylum Gemmatimonadota; class Gemmatimonadetes; order Longimicrobiales; family Gaopeijiaceae; genus JAWLHJ01. The sequence continues at coordinate 91,309 of JBDHIF010000001.1, read as the reverse complement.
CGTACAGTTGGCTGGTTGGTTGCGGACGCTGGCGGACGAAGGTTTCGAAGCCGTGGTGCTCGAGGCGTCTTCGCACGCCCTGGAGCAACGCAGGCTGGATGGCGTTTCGTTCGACGTCGCGGTCTTCACGAACCTTTCCCAGGATCACCTGGACTATCACCACGACATGGATGCCTATCGTGCCGCCAAGGTACGGTTGGTCCATCTGGTTGCCCCCGCGGGCGCGGTGGCGGTGAATCGGGACGAGCGCGCGTGGGACGCCCTCGACACGTCCGGGCGCCGACTCGTGACCTTCTCGGCCGGGGGAGAGGCGGAAGTGGCTGCGGAGGATCTCGAGCTCGGGCCCCGTGGCTCCTCCTTCCAGCTGAAGATCGGTCAGGAGCGCGCGGGTGCCCGTCTGCCGATGCCCGCCAGGTACAACGTCGAGAACGCGTTGGCCGCCGCCGCGGCGAGTCACGCCCTGGGATGCTCCGTGGAAGAGATCGTCGATGGTCTGGCTCGGATGGCCCAGGTGCCTGGGCGGCTCGAGGTGGTCTTCTCCGACGCTTTCACCGTGCTCATCGACTTCGCGCACACGCCGGCAGCCCTGGACGGCATGCTTCGCGCCGTGAGGCCGCTCACGGCCGGGAGACTCATCGTCGTATTCGGTGCGGGCGGGGACCGGGACCGGGCGAAGCGTAGGCCCATGGCTGAAGCGGTGGCGCGCCACGCGGACGTCGTGGTGCTGACCTCGGACAATCCCCGAACCGAGGATCCGGAGCGGATCCTCGACGATCTCGAGCCCGGTTTGGCAGGAACGGACTATCAGCGCGTCGTCGATCGGCGCGAGGCCATCCGGCTCTCTTTGGAGACCGCGCGATCGGGCGACGTCGTCGTGCTCGCCGGTAAGGGCCATGAGACGTACCAGGTGGTGGGGGCGGAGAAGCGTCCCTTCGACGAGCGGTTGGTGGTGGAAGACGCGCTGCGGGCCCTGGGGGTTACGTGACGCAGTTCTGGTGGACCGACCTGGAGGTGCGACGGGCCCTGGAGATGCGGACGGATCTGGCCCGGGTGGACCTCGGATACTCGGAGGTTTCCACAGACAGTCGCTCGATCCGGCCGGGAGCGCTCTACGTTGCGTTGTCCGGTGACCGCTTCGATGGCCACGACTTCGTGGCGGATGCGGTCGCGGGTGGCGCGACGGGCGTCGTCGTGTCTCGGGCTCTACCCGCGGCGCGTGATGTCGTCGTCTATCCCGTGGAGGACACGCTCACGGCCCTCGGCGCACTCGCGCGCCATCGTCGACGGGCGCTGGAATGCCCGGTGGTGGCCATCACGGGCTCGAGCGGCAAGACGACCACCAAGGACTTCCTGACCGCTGCGCTGTCGACGGTCCGGAAGACCCACGCCACACGGGGCAATCGCAACAACCGCGTGGGAGTTCCTCTGACCTTGCTCGAGACTCCGGACGATTCCGAGGCCGTGGTCGTGGAGCTCGGTACCAGCGAGCCAGGCGAGATCGAGGCCCTCACGGCCATCGCGATTCCCGACGTGGGCGTGATCACCACTGTGGGTGAGAGTCATCTGGAAGGCCTGGGGTCGTTGGACGGGGTCCTTCAGGAGAAGCTCGACCTGTTTCGCGGCCTTCCGAAGGGTGCGCGGGCGGTGGTGGGAGACCAGCCTTCCGAGCTGGTCGCCTCCGCCCGGGAGATCCTACCGCAGGTGCGGGTGACCGGTTGGGGCGAGCGTGCCGACGAGCGGGCTCGTCCGGTCGAGGCGAAGCCGGATCGTTCCGGGCGATACCGGTTCCGCTGGCATGGACACGAGGTCGCGGTGCCGCTCCCCGGACGTCATGCCGTCTCGAACGCACTCGTGGCGCTGACAGTGGCAGATCTCCTCGGGGTCCCGGCCGCCAAGGCGGCTCAGGGCTTGGAGAGTGCGGAGATCTCCGGCATGCGCGGACAGACGCACACCGTGGGCGGGCTCACCCTCTTGGTGGATTGCTACAACGCGAACCCTCAGAGCGTGCGGGCCGCGCTGGACCTGTTGGACTCCTATGCGGCCACGGCTGGGCGGGTGGCCGTCCTCGGAACCATGCTGGAGCTGGGCGAGCGTTCCGACGCCCTCCACGACCGGGTTCTGAGGGATGCGCTGAGTCGGAACGTGGACCTGATTCTCGCCGTGGGCGGGTTCTCGGGTGCGGCGGATCGCCTGTCCGCCGATCCCGACAGGGTGCTCAGAGACGCCGACTGGCGAACCGGGTACCCACGGCTCCAGAGCCGCCTTCGTGGGGACGAGGTGATTCTGCTCAAGGCGTCGCGTGGGGTGGCTCTGGAAGGGATGATCGACCTCCTCGAGGCCGACTACGGGCCGGAAGAAGGGGAGGAGGCGCGCTGATGCTCTTCCATCTCCTTCCGGGCCTCAGCGATGTGCACGCGGTCTTCAATGTCTTCGTGTACATCACCTTTCGGGCCGCTGGAGCCGTGGTCACATCTCTTCTGATCGCCTTCGCATTCGGACCGCTGGTCATCCGGAAGCTCGAAGCCGCCCGAGTGGGGCAGGTGATTCGGCAGGTGGGCCCACAGTCCCATCTCGCGAAGGCCGGAACTCCGACGATGGGTGGCCTGATCATTATTGCCGCGGCCACCCTTTCCACCTTGCTCTGGGCCGAGCTCACGAACTGGTACACGGTTCTGGCTCTGGTATCGTTGCTTTGGATGGGTGCCATCGGCTTCCTCGACGACTATCTGAAGGTCGTGCGCGGAAAGTCACGGGGGCTCATCGGCCGCTACAAGATGGTGGGACAGTGGACCTTCGGGCTGGCCCTGGGCGTGTTCCTCCTCTGGAACCCCATCTCTCCGCATCCGACGACGTGGACCACGGTGCCGTTCTTCTCGGACATGGCGGCCGCGTTCGCGGCTCCGGTGTTCGCCTTGTTCACGGGCGCCGTGGTGTCTGGCTCCTCGAACGCCGTGAATCTGACTGATGGCCTGGATGGCTTGGCCGCCGGACTCACCGCGATCGCTGCTGCGACCTTCGGCGTGTTCGCGTATATCGCCGGGCGCGTCGACACCTCCGCATATCTGGGCTTCTTCTATCTGCCCGGGGCCGGCGAGCTCACGATCTTCGCGGTCGCCCTGGCCGGGGCTGCCGTCGGATTCCTGTGGTTCAACGCTCATCCCGCTGAGGTCTTCATGGGAGACACGGGATCACTCGCGCTGGGTGGCGCCATCGGAGTCATGGCGATCCTGCTCAAAGGGGAATTTCTGCTCGTCATCGTGGGCGGCGTGTTCGTGCTCGAAACCGTGTCGGTGATCCTGCAGACGTCGTTCTTCAAGTACACACGAGCTCGGTATGGGGAGGGGAGGCGGGTCTTCAGGATGGCTCCCGTCCACCACCACTTCGAGAAGCTCGGTTGGCCGGAAACGAAGGTGGTCGTGCGCTTCTGGATCCTTGGTTTGATGTGCGCGATGGTCGCCATCAGCACCCTCAAGATCCGGTGAGCGGACATGACGCGAATTCAGGCGCACGTGAGAACGGCGAGGAACCTCGTCGGGATCCGTGTGGCCGTCATCGGCCTCGGGGCGAGCGGCGCTGCCGCCGCCCGATTGGCCCTCTCCAAGGGAGGAGAAGTCTATGTCTCGGATCTGCGCACTGATGCCGCGACTGCAGCTCGTGGAGCCGACCTCGAGTCGGCCGGAGCACGAGTGGAGCTCGGAAGCCATGACACGGCCCTCATCGAAGGCGCCGACCTCGTCGTGGTCAGCCCGGGAATCCCGCCGGACACTCCGGTGCTCGGGCATCTCAAGGAGCGGGGCGTCCGTTGGATCAGCGAGCCTGAGCTCGCCGTTCGGTTCTATGCTGCTCCACTGATCGCGGTGACCGGTACGAACGGGAAGACGACCACCACGCTGATGGTGGGACACCTGCTGTCAGTTGCGGGCATGGATGTCGCCGTGGGCGGAAACGTCGGCGGTGGTCTGGCTCCGGCTGCTTCGGATCTCGCGCTCCGAGGTGAGGCGCCGGACTGGTACGTGCTCGAGATGAGCTCGTTCCAGCTTTCCGACGTGGACACGTTCCGGCCGGACATCGGCGTCTTCACCGGTCTGTCTCCGGATCACCTCGACCGCTACCCGTCCGTGGACGCGTACTACTCCGACAAGGCAAAGCTATTCGAAAACGCCGATGAGGCGAGCCGCTGGGTGCTCCCCCATGGAGATCCTGCGGTGGAGGACCTGGCGCGAGGCGTACCGGGGTCGAGGTACACGTTTACCGACGAGGATGTGGAGGACGCGGCTGCGGCCGTCCGGGGCGGCGCGCTCACCCTGTCGGTCGATGGCACGGATGAGACGCTCATTCTTGAGTCGGAGCTTCCTCTTCTCGGTGGTCATAACGTTCGGAACGCGTTGGCAGCCTCCCTCACCGCGAGCCTGGCCGGGGCGTCACTCGACGGGCTGCGTCGAGGCCTCCGCACAGTGCGTCCGTTGCCACATCGGATGGAGCCGGTATTAGAGCGAGACGGCGTGTTGTGGGTGAACGACTCCAAGGCCACGAACGTCTCTGCGACCGCTAGTGCGTTGGCGAGCCTCCAGCGTCCAGCGGTGGTCATCCTGGGAGGCAAGGACAAGGACGAGGACTTCTCACCTCTCCGCCCACTCCTTCGTGAGCACGCGCGCGCTGTGGTGACGTTCGGTGCGTCCGGCTCCCGGGTGGCCGACGCGTTGGGCGGTGTGGCTCCGGTCGAGAGAATGGGCACCGACTTCCGGGCGGTGGTCGACCGGGCTCGCGCCCTCGCGGTGCCCGGCGACGTGGTGCTCCTTTCGCCGGCTTGCTCCAGCTTCGACATGTTCGACAGCTACGAGCAACGGGGTGAGCAGTTCGTGGCCCTGGTGGAGGGGGGCGCATGACCGCTCGTCCCATGGACGTCGCCCCGACGGGGCGCGTGCGACTCCCCGAGTCCGGATTGGGTCGTGGCTGGGAGGCGCCCCTTCTCCTGTGTGTGACCGTGCTTCTTCTTGCCTCGGGCCTGGTGGTGCTCTACAGCGCGTCCTCCGTCCTGGCCATGCGACAGAGTCTCCCCGACACGTACTACGTCCTGCGGCAGGCCGTCGGCGGGGCAGTCGGGCTCGTGGCATTGACGTTCTGCGCTGCGATACCGTACAAGGCTTGGAGCCGCCTCGCGTGGCCGCTCCTGGGCCTGACGGTGCTGGCTCTGATTCTGGTTGTGCTTCCATGGACGCATGCCATCGCTCCGGAGGTCAACGGTGCCCGCCGCTGGCTGAACATCGGGGTGGGCGTGCAGCCCTCGGAGTTCGCCAAGCTCGCCGTGGTGGTGTGGACAGCAGCGCTGGCGGTTCGGAAGGCCCCCCAGTTCAAGTCCATGTCCCGTGGGATGCTGCCGTTCTTGGTGGTGTGGGGCGTAGTGCTGGGCCTTATCGTCCTCCAGCCCGACCTGTCCACGGCGTTTCTGGTGGGGATGTTGGGCGCCCTCGTCGTGTTCTGCGCCGGCGGGCGGATCGCGCATTTCGGCTTCCTGGCATTGTTGGCGCTCCCCGTGCTGCGAAATCAGCTGGCGGTGGGCTTTCGCGCCGACCGGATGGCGGCTTTCCTCGATCCGGTCTCGGATCCGACGGGCGCGGGCTTCCAGGTGCGGCAGTCGCTGGTGGCCCTCGGATCCGGGGGCGTCTACGGGGTGGGGATCGGCGAGGGACGCCAGAAGTTCGGTTTCCTGCCCGAGGCCCATAACGATTTCATATTCGCCATGATCGGGGAGGAGTGGGGGCTCATGGGTGTGCTCCTCCTGGTGGCGTGCTACGGGGTCGTGGTCCTCGTGGGCTTCCGAGTGGCGGGTCGAGCGCCCGATCTCTTCGGAGAGCTTCTAGCCGTGGGGCTCACCAGCCTCATCGCACTCCAGGCCCTTCTCCATATGGCGGTGGGGCTGGCCCTGCTCCCGGCGACGGGGTTGTCGCTGCCTCTCGTGTCGTTCGGACGATCGAACCTCCTCGTCACGTGCATCGCCCTCGGTATGCTCATGTCCGTGGCACGGGCTTCCGGACGCGGCGGTCCCCGAAGGAGAGGAGGGCCCATCCGTGCATGAGGTTCCGGTGGTCGCCTTCTCTGGCGGAGGTACCGGTGGGCACCTTTACCCCGCATTGGCCGTGGCCGATGTGCTTCGTGAGCTACGGCCCGACGCGAGGATCCTGTTTCTGGGGTCCCGACGTGGAATCGAGGGTCGCATCCTCGCCGAGCGAGGCGAGTGGCACGTACTGCTGCCTGTCCAGGGCATCGACCGTTCACGGCCGGTCAGGAGTATTCTCGGCCTGGCAGGATTCCTCGGGTCGGTCGTCCGCGCGGTGCGCCTGTTCCACACCCTTCGCCCGAAGGCGGTCGTCGTGACCGGAGGGTATGCGGGCGCCCCGGCGGGGATCGCCGCAGCGCTCACCGGAGTGCCGCTGGTTCTGCAGGAACAGAACGCCGTGCCGGGGCTGGTGACGAAGCTTCTGAGCCGTTGGGCGACGAAGATCCATCTCGCGTTTCCGGAAGCGGTGGAGCGGCTTCCCGCCGGACGTGAACGCGCGGTGATGAGTGGAAACCCGGTGCGTCCATCGGCGAAGTTGGAGCCCGAACGTGCGCGTGCACGGTTGAGTCTGCCCCTGGATGCCACGGTGCTGCTCGTCGTGGGAGGGAGCCAGGGAGCGCAGGCCCTGAACGAGGCCGTGGCGGGCGCGGTGCGACGAGTGGTCGCTGGAGACGCGCAGCCACTCCCCGACCTGGCCGTGGTTTGGGCGACCGGGCCAAAGCACTTCGAGGCGATGCGCGCCGTGGTGGACGCGCTCGGAGACCCGGTCGACTGGGTACGTCCCGTGCCCTATATCGAGGACATGCCGGTAGCTCTGGCCGCCGCCGATCTGGCCCTGGCCCGGGCAGGAGCCACCTTCACGGCGGAGCTGCTGGGGGAAGGACTCCCGTCCGTCCTGGTGCCGCTGCCCACGGCCGCAGAGGACCATCAGGCCCGGAATGCCGAATCGCTTGCCAAGGCCGGGGCCAGCACGGTGCTTCCGCAGTCCCGTCTCACCCCCGAGTCATTGTGGGACACCCTGCTGGACCTCCTTGAAGATCGCTCGCGACTGGAGGCCATGGGCCGCGCCGCCCGCGCTCTGGCTCGCCCCGAAGCCGCCCGGCGCATCGCCGAGTCCGTGGTCGCGTGCATGCCTCTTCCAGGGGAAGCAGCATGAGCGCTCCGATCTCGCGGTTGAGGGTATTCGCCGAGGAGGGAGGCGTGCACTTCATGGGGATCGGAGGTGCGGGAATGCGCGCGCTCGCGGAGCTCCTCGCTCGCCAGGGCGTCCAGGTCACGGGCTGCGATACCCGGCCGATGTCGGACGCCGCCGACCTGGGGGCCGTGGGCATTCGTGTAGCCGAGGGGCATGATCCGGCACACATCGAGGACGCCGCCGCTTTGGTCGTCACGTCCGCGGTTCCCTCCGACCACCCCGAGCTTGTACGAGCTCGGAAGCTGGGTGTGCCGGTGTTGAAGAGAGCCGAGGCGTTGGGAGACTGGGTCGCGGATGGGACACTGGTCGGTATTGCCGGGACACACGGCAAGACCACGACCACGGCCATGACTACTGAGATTCTCGCAGCCGCGGGATTGGATCCCACCGGTCTCGTGGGAGGAAAGGTACGTGGCTGGGACGGCAACCTCCGTCCAGGTAGCGAGGCGCTCTACGTGGTGGAAGCGGACGAGTACGATCGTTCCTTCCATACGCTCCGGCCCGATGTGGCTGTCGTCACCAACGTCGAAGCAGATCATCTGGACATCTATGGAGATCTGGAGGGAGTGCGAGAGGGCTTCCGCGAGTACCTGCGCGGCCTCGAATCCGGGGGGCGCGTGATCGCCTGCGCCGATGACCCTGGAGCTTCCTCGCTACTCCCGGAGTTCGCGTCATCGGCGACCACGTACGGGACCGTGCCGGGCGCCATGCTACGGGCCGTGGACGTTCGTTTCGAGGAGCGTCGAACCGTCTGCACCGTATGGGAGGCGGGCAACAACCGAGGGACCCTGAGCCTGGGGATTCCCGGTCGGCACAACCTCCTCAACGCGCTGGCGGCGACGGCCGCCGCGCGCCACCTCGGTGCGGACTGGACGTGCGTGAAAAGAGCTCTTGCCGACTTTAGGGGCGTCGGTCGCCGCTTCGACGTCCTCGGAGAGGTCAGGGGCGTGGTGGTGGTGGACGACTACGCTCACCATCCCACCGAGGTTGCCGCCACGCTGGAAGGAGCTCGGGCGGCGTATGGGGACCGCCGCATCGTCGTCGCGTTCCAGCCGCACCTCTATTCGAGGACGCGCGACTTCGCAGGGGCGTTCGGTGAGGTGCTGGCGGAGGCGGACCTCGTGTGGGTTACCGACGTGTTTCCCGCCCGGGAGGCTGCCATCCCCGGTGTCACCGGAGCGCTGGTGGCCGAGCACGCGCGGAACGCGGGCGGGGCCGAGGTGCGGTATCACGGCGTGCTGGACACGCTTGCTGACGAGCTCGTCAGCGAGCTCCGTTCCGGAGATGTCCTCATCACCATGGGCGCCGGATCCATTGAGGCGCTTGGGCCCCGTGTGCTAGGACGCATGGGGGAGGTCGTCCATGCGTAGGGACGTGAAGATCCTGATGGGCACGCTCCTTCTCGGAGGCTCCCTCTTGACCGTGGGGCACGGTCGTGAGGCGCTTGCGGGTCTCGGTACGTTCTCTGTGAAAACGGTTGAGGTGAGAGGATCCAAATACATCGAAGATGATGAGATCATATCTCTCATGTCACTTAGTGCTTCAAGCTCGATATGGGATGATCACCACGTTTGGATTGACCGGGTGGAGCGGCATCCCATGGTCCGCTCGGCAGAGATCTCCCGGCGGTTCCCCGGAGGGCTCCGAGTCACGGTGGACGAGCGGGAGCCGGTCGCTCTGGCACCCACGCCGCTCTTGGAGCCGATCGACGCGGACGGTTATCGCCTTCCCGTGGACCCGTCACGCCATCGCCTGGACCTGCCCGTGCTGGCGACCTCATCCAGTCCGGCCCGCGGCGCACGCTTGATGCCCAGGGAGGTGCGTGAGCTGGTGGGAGAGCTGCGTCAGATGATGAACGGTGACACTGCGTTTCTGCAGCGCGTGTCCGAGATAGGCTGGGCACCTGGCGGTGCCCTCCGAGTCCGGTGGACGGAGCCACCGGTGGACTTCCTGTTGCCTCCCGGCACGCCGGGCGTGCGGCTCCGAGAGGGGCTTGCGGCGCTGGCGGACGCGGTATCTGCGCGACCGACGGACCCGCCGGAAGAGATCGACCTGAGATTCGCGGACCAGGTTGTGGTCCGCCGAACCCGAGACTGACGGAATCGCCATGCGCTCCAATCTGATTGCCGGACTCGACATCGGGACGTCGAACACATGCGCGGTCATCGGCGAGGTGGTCACCGATCCGCGCCGCCCTGGGCTGACGGTGCTCGGTGTGGGCCAGGCCCGGACGGGCGGGCTCCGCGGCGACATGGTCACGAACATCGACGAGATGACCGAGTCGGTGCGCTCCGCCATGAAGGAGGCCGAGCTCATGGCTGGCGTGACCGTGGACCGTGTCTATGCCGGCATCGGCGGTGACCATATCCGCGCGTCGACCTCTATGGGTGTCGTGGCCATCTCCGACGACGAGGTAGGGCCGGACGATGTCGAGCGGGTCCACATCGTGGCGCGAGCCGTTGCCCTTCCACCGGATCGGGAGATGGTGCATGCCATTCCGCAGGAATACCGAGTGGACACCCAGCGTGGAATCAAGGATCCCATGGGCATGGCCGGCGTCCGCCTCGAAGCAGAAGTCTTTCTAGTGACCTGCCAGGTGACCGCGTCCACGAACATCCGCAAAGCGGTGAATCGGGCAGGCTACCGGGTTCAGGAGATGGTGCTGGAGCCACTGGCCGGGGCTCGCTCGATCCTCACGGAGGACGAGAAGGAAGTCGGCGTGGCCATGGTGGAGATCGGCGCCACGACCACGGACATCGCGGCCTACTACGAAGGGAAGGTTCAGCATGTGGCGATTCTCCCGTTCGGTGGCGCTACACTCACCGCCGATCTGGTGCGGGGACTCTCCATCCCGTATGCGGAAGCCCGTCGCGCCAAAGAGGAATACGGCGTCGCCTACAGCCAGCTCGTGGATCCACGGGAGACCGTCGAGCTCCCCGGTCCCGCGCCGGGCCAGACACGCGCCGTGGCTCGAGAGCTCATCGCGCACATTCTCGAGCAACGGCTCGACGAGCTGTTCGGGCTGGTCCACCAATCTCTGGACGAAAAGGGACTCATGGACCGCCTCGGTGCCGGAGTCGTCCTGTCGGGAGGCACGGCGGCCATCCCGGGATTGGTCGAGCTGGCCCAGCAGACCTACGCCTGCCCCGTTCGTCTCGGCGTGCCGGGTGAGGGGCTCGGTGGGCTGGCCGACTCGGCGGGTCGCACGCGGTTCACCGTAGCGGCGGGCCTGTCGCTCTGGGGGGCCGATCGGTTCGGTGAGACGGGCCGTGGCGCTTCGACCATGACCTCTGGCGTGCTCACCAAGCTGGGCACCTGGCTGAAGGAATTCTTCTAGACCATCCACTCGATCCATTCAACAGGAGACCGACAAGTGATTTTTGAATTCGAAGAAACCCCGATGCGCAACGCGAAGATGAAGGTCGTGGGCGTTGGCGGTGCCGGAGGGAACGCTGTGAACCGCATGATCGACGAGGAGCTTGACGGGGTCGAGTTCATCTCGATGAACACCGACGCACAGGCGCTCAAGACGTCCCGTGCGCAGGTCACGCTTCAGATCGGCAGGAAGCTGACCCGGGGCCTCGGCGCGGGCGCCCGCCCCGAGGTCGGTCGGCAGGCCCTGGCCGAGAGCGAGGAAGATGTGCGCCGGGCGCTCGAGGGCACCGATCTGGTCTTCGTCACAGCCGGGATGGGTGGCGGCACGGGCACGGGGGCGGCGCCGTTGGTGGCCGAGATCGCCCGGGATATGGGTGCCCTCACGATCGGCATCGTCACTCGACCGTTCTCCTTCGAGGGAAAGAAGAGGGAGCGGCAGGCCCAGCAGGGTCTAGCCGAGCTGCGTCGTTGCGTCGATACCATGATCCTGGTACCGAATGACCGGTTGCTGTCGGTGGTGCCCAAGGGGACATCTTTCAGGGACGCGCTCAAGAAGGCCGACGAGGTCCTGCTCAACGCCACTCAGGGCATCTCCGACCTCATCAGCGTGACCGGCGAGGTGAACGTGGACTTCGCAGATGTCCGCACGATCATGGCCTCCAGGGGGCCTGCTCTGATGGGCTCCGGGTTCGGGGAAGGGGACAATCGCGCTCAGGAAGCGGCGCAAGAGGCCATCTCCTCGCCCCTGCTGGACGACATCTCCATCGCCGGCGCTCGAGGCGTGCTGATCAACATCACCGGAGGCATGGATCTCGCCATTGACGAGGTTATGACGATATCTTCGATTATCCAGGAAGAAGCCGGGGACGAGGCCGAGATCATTTTCGGAGCGGTACACGACGCGTCGCTGGAGAGCAACGTGCGCGTGACCGTTATCGCCACCGGCTTCGACCAGGCTGAGGATGAGAAGGTCATCTCGGGGGGCTTCCTGAGGGCTCGCACGCCCAAGGCGGCAGGGCCGGTCAGTGCGGCCAAGCCTTCTGTAGCTTCCCAGGTATCCGTCTCGTCCGAAGGAGTCGAAGCTGCGCGGCGTGCGCCGGTGAGGGCAGCGGTGGGGGGAGGAGCCTCCGACGAGGTCTTGTCGCTCAACCGCCTGCCCGAGCGGACCATCGCGCGCAGCCAGATCTCTGGGCTGGACATCCCGACGTTTATCAGGCGTCAGATGGACTGAGCCCTGGCGGCATCAGCGATGTCGGCCGGCGGATCGAGCCGCCGGCCTCGGACCATCACACCATTCCGGAGCGACAGCGAGTGCGATACGACGCCGGCGTGGCGAGGTGTGTTCGACTTCTTGTGATCGCCGCAGTGGCTGCGGGGGCGTTGTCGGCCTGTGATCTGGGATCGGTTCCGGACGTGGGAGAGCTGGCGGCCGTGCAGGTGCCGCCAGCCGAGCGTCTGGCGATCAGGGAGCTCCGATCCGGAGAGACTTTCGGGGAGTTGCTGGACGCGCAAATGTCGGCCAACGAGCAGGCTTCTCTGCTGTTGGCGTTCCGGGAGCATGCAAGCCCCCGACGCATGCGCCCCGGGACGGAGGTGACGTTCCGGTACCTTCCGAGCCAGGAGCAGCTCAGGGGGGTCGACGTACACGTCAGCCGGGATGAGACCGTTCGCCTCACGCGATCCGGGGGCGGATGGGCGGCGAGCCTCGTCGAGACGCCTGTGTTCGTGGACACCCTCTTCGCGTCGGGCTCCATCAATACCGTGCTTTGGACGTCGGTGGTGGGCAACCCGGACCTGCAGTCCATGCCGGTCGGGGACCGAAATAGGCTGATCGACTATCTGGACAGAGTCTTCCAATGGCAGGTGGACTTCTCCCGCCAGATTCGAGTCGGCGACACCTACCGCTTCGCCTTCCAGCGCGAAGTGCGCCCCGACGGGTCGCTCCGAGCGGGAAGGTTGCTCTCAGCGGAGCTGGTGAACAGCGGCACGGCCTATCACGCGATCTGGTTCGATCCCAACGGTGACGGCGAGGGATCGTACTTCGACCTGGAGGGGAGATCGGTCAGGCGAGCTTTCCTCTTGAGGCCGCTCGAGTACCGGCGGATCTCCTCCCGATTCTCGCCGGGCCGTTTCCACCCGATTCTTCAGACCTGGCGCGCCCATCGCGGTGTGGACTACGCGGCGGACCGGGGCACCCCCATCATGGCGACGTCCGACGGCGTGGTCATCCATCGCGGACCGAACGGTGGGCTTGGGAACGCGGTGGAGATCCGTCATCCCAACGGTTTCGTCACTCGGTACGGCCACATGAGCGGCTTCTCCAGAGACGTCGTGCTCGGTACGAGGGTCAGACAAGGTGACATCATCGGCTACGTGGGAATGACAGGGTTGGCGACCGGGCCGCACCTCCACTATGAGATGCTCCGAGGAGGGCGGCACATCGATCCCCTGTCGGTGGATCTACCCGCCGGAGATCCGGTCCCGGCCGACGACATGGTGCGCTGGATGGACGAGATGATGGCCAGGGTCGCGTTGCTGGAGTCGATCCCCGGCGCGGGACCCGTCCGCACCGCTCGCCTGGATGGGGAGGAGTCCGGCGAGGTGTCGGATGAAGACGGCGCCGCACGCGCACTCGATGTCGACGGAGGCCGGCGGTAGGTCTCTCGGTTCTTGTCTTCGCGCTCCTTGGCGCGGGAGCTGTCGGATACGCACGGTGGATCTACCGGGAGGTGGATCTTCCCGTGCGCCAGGCCGGCTTCCTGTGGCCGCTCCGGGCCGCGACGCTCGTCCTCGTCATCGCCCTGCTCTTCGACCCGCCGCTTCCGTTTACCGGCCATGTCGGATCTCAGGCGCGATGGGTCCTGCTGGACGCTTCGTTGAGCATGACGGCGGGCACGGCCGATCGCTCTCCCTGGGCGAGAGCTTCGACGCGCGCACGAGATCTTCTTGCCGACGGATGGCGTGTGGTCACCTTTGGCGACGCTCTCGGCCCTGCCGACACGATCCCTTCCATCCCGGATGAGACCGGCAGCCGCCTCGCCCCCGCCCTTATCCGCGTGGCCGAGAGCGGCGCCCAGGAGATCCTGGTGCTGAGCGACCTACGTATAGAGGATGCGGTCGCCGTGCGGGCGGCTTTGGAGGACCTCGGAGTGTCCCTCGAAGTCGAGCGGATGGGCGGAGAGATTCAAAACGCCGGGGTATACGGATTCGAGGTCGAGGATCGCGTGGACCCGAGGACGGCGGGCACCGCCCGGGTGGAGGTGCACGGCGGCGTCCCGGGGGACTCCCTGCGACTTGAGGTTCTGGAAGAGGACGCGGTCGTGGCGTCCGCGGTTGTCGAGGCGCCGGGCCCGGGGTTGCGTCGCACGTTGGAGATCACCCTGCCACCAGCGTCGTCCGACGGACTCCGCCGCTTCGAGGCTCGGCTCGCGTCTGGTGCAGATGCTTTCGCGCTGGATGATACGGGCGTGGCTTATGCGCGGATCGGATCTGCGTCCGAGGGTGGGGTTGTGGTGATTTCGGTCCGTCCTGATTGGGAGCCCCGGTCGTTGCTGCCGACATTGGCCCGGACGACGGGCTTGACTGGCTCTGGATACCTCCGGGCGGGGCCCGACCTTTACCTGACGGTGGGGCGGGCCTCCGATCGAACGGCACCGGTGGATACGGCCGCGGTCCGTGCTGCTGCCGAGCGAGCTTCACTCCTGGTCCTCCACGGCCTGGGAGAAGAGACCGACGATTGGGTGTGGGGCCTGGCCGCACGGGCCCCGCGTCTGATCGCCTTTGTCACGGACGCCGCTAGTGCGGCTGGCTTCGGCCTCGTGACGTCACCGCCCCGGGCTGGGGAGTGGTATCTGTCGGAAGAGACGCCGCCATCGCCGCTTTCGGGGGTCCTGCGATCTCTCGAGCGCGCCGAGCTGCCTCCCTTGAGCGGGCTACTCGTGACTCAGAGCGAAGAGGAATGGGTGACGCCGCTCACGGCACGGCTCCGGGGGACCGGACCCGCTGAGGCGCCGCTCCGGTTACGGGCCGTCGAAGGGCGGCGAGAGGCCTTGGTCCTGGCGCGTGGATTCTGGCGATGGGCCGGCCGGGATGCCGGGAGGGATGCCTACGAGGCGCTCTGGGCGGGCGTTGCCGGGTGGCTGCTCCGCGAGCCGGCAGCGGCGGGGGCGGAGGTCCGGCCTGCTCGGCGCGTCGTGCCGAGGGGGGAGCGTGTATCCTGGCTGGTCCCGGCCCAGCGGGAGGGCGCCCGCGTCATGGTACAACCTGATTCCGGGGCGGCACCGTCCGGCTCAGCGGTGGAGACGGCACTTACCGGAGGCGGCGCCGTATATTCGGACCCGCTCGAGCCGGGTCCTTATCGGTACGCCGTATTCGGTCCCGATGGCGACAGCTTGGCTTGGGGTCGGTTCGAGGTTGCTTCCGGTACGAGAGACATGCTTCCCGCACCGGTGGACCCGTCCGCGTGGCTGCGCGCGGGATCCAACTCTGTGCATGCGGGGGAGCGCGGAAGTCCGCTGCGCACCAGTCCTTGGCCGTATCTGCTCATCCTCGCCCTGCTGTTGGCCGAGTGGATCGGTCGCCGTCGGGTCGGCCTTCGGTAACCAAGGAGGGGGCGTGTCTCCACCACGCGGACGCCTCGTCATAGCTTTCACCCACCTACTGTCCGAAGACATCGCCGTCGAGGCCCGCGATTCGCGCGGCTTCGCGGCACCCAACCTGGCCTCCCCGACCTGCTAATGGCTCGCCTTTTCAAGAAGAAGCTCGAGAAGAAGAAGGGACTGTGGAAGCGCGTGGTCGACCTGGCGCTCACCGACGTGCGTGTGGTGGCGAAGGGCCTTGATCACGACTCTTTGGAGGAGTTGGAGGAACGACTGCTCTCGGCAGACTTCGGAGTGCCGGCGACCTTGCGATTGGTTGACCATGCCGAGGAGGCCTTGCGCCGGGGAAAGGCTCGTGGCGGTCAGGCGCTCGCGGACGCGCTTCGTGAAGAGATCGCGACGATTCTCGCACCGGCTCGGTCGTCGGAGCTCCGCGCCGCGGACGAGGGAACGACGGTCTATCTCATCGTCGGTGTGAACGGAGTGGGCAAGACCACCTCCGTGGCCAAGCTCGCGCATTTCCTCGTGCAAGACGGCAAGCGCGTGATGGTGGCAGCCGCTGACACGTTCCGTGCGGGAGCGGTGGCGCAGCTGGAGACCTGGGCGAAGCGGATCGGAGCGGACTTCCTTCGCGGTCAGCAGGGTGGGGACCCCGCCGCCGTGGCATTCGACGCAATCGAGGCCGCTGAAGCCCGGGGCGTGGACGTCCTGCTCATCGATACGGCAGGGCGTCTGCACACCAATCAAGGGCTGATGAAGGAGCTCGAGAAGATCGATCGCGTGGTGCGGCGGCGACTGGGTGGTCCACCCCACGAGACGCTGCTCGTCCTGGATGCGACCGTGGGTCAGAACGCCGTCCGGCAGCTCGAGGCCTTCAAGAAGGTGGTAGACGTGAGCGGAATTGTGCTGGCGAAGATGGACTCCAGCGCGCGGGGTGGCATCGTGCTGGCGCTTCAGGAGGAGTTTGGCGTGCCCGTGAAGCTCGTCGGTACTGGTGAGCAGCTGACCGACCTCGAGACCTTCGACGTGGACGCGTTCGTCGAGAGTGTATTCAGCACGTAGCATGAGCCGCTACTCCCGTCTCGACGGACCCGTCCAGTTCCTGAAGGGCGTCGGCCCCAAGCGGGCCGACGCGCTTGTGGGGCTGGGTATCGCAACCGCGAGGGACATGCTGTACCACGTGCCGCGCCGGTATGACGATGCCTCGACGGTGACGCCCATCGGACAGGTGGATGTGGGCATGGACGTGACGGTGGCGGGGACGGTGCGCAGCAAGGGCGTCATCCCGACACGCTCCGGTCTCCGAATCTTCCAGGCGGTACTCCAGGACGATTCCGGCCTCATCACCGTGGCGTGGCCCGGACAGCCGTGGCTTGATCGAAAGCTCCGGGAGGGGGATCGCCTTCTCGCATCCGGACCTGTGAAGTTTTTCCACGGGAAGCAGCTACAGCCCAGGGAGTTCACTCTCGTGGATCGCCCCGGGAAGGGTTCGGGGCGTACCGGCACCATCTTCGTCACCTACCCGGCCAGCGAGGATGTGCCGCAGTGGGTGCTTCGCGGGATCTTCGAGAAGAACCTCGACCAGCTCCTCGGCTGGGCCGGCGAGGACGAATACCTGGGCGACGACCTCCGGGAGCGCCTCAGGCTGCCCACACTCTCCGAGGCCTTGGCTTGGCTGCACCGTCCGTCCTCCCTGGAGGGGGCCGAGCAAGGGCGTCAACGATTGGCCTTCGACGAGCTCTTCTTCCTCCAGCTCGTTCAAGCCCGAGCGCGACGTGACGCTCTGGAGACGAGGCCGGGCATCGCCCACGGCCGCACCAACGAGCTAGTCCGCGCGCTTCTGGATGCGCTTCCGTTTGCGCTGACGGATGCGCAGACGCGGGTCCTCCGTGACATCGCTGCCGACATGGTCTCGGCGCGGAGGATGAGTCGGCTGTTGCAGGGAGACGTGGGGGCGGGAAAGACGCTCGTTGCCCTGTTCTCCATGCTCATCGCAGTGGAGGGGGGACACCAGGCGGCCCTCATGGCTCCGACGGAGATCCTGGCCGAGCAACATGCCCGGGGAATCCGTGAGCTGGTGGAGCCACTGGGAGTGGAGGTGGCACTCCTCACCGGAAGTCTCTCGGCGCCGGATCGTGCAGCCGCCCAGGACGCTGTGGCCTCGGGGCGGGCCGCGTTGGTCATCGGAACGCATGCGTTGATCCAGGATACGGTCCGGTTCCACGCTCTGGGACTTGTCGTCGTGGATGAGCAGCATCGCTTCGGTGTTCGCCAGCGTATGGCCCTCCTGGAGCGTGACGACGCCGTGCCCGACGTGCTGGTCATGTCCGCTACGCCCATTCCACGGTCCATGGCCATGGCCCTCTACGGTGATCTCGACCTCAGCGTGCTGGACGAGCTTCCGCCGGGTCGCAAACCCGTCACGACGTCCCTCCGGTCGCCCGACCGCAGGTCGCAGGTCTACGCATTTCTGGACAAGGAGATAGGCCAGGGCCGACAGGCTTATGTCGTCTACCCCCTCGTTGCCGAGTCCGAGAAGGTCGACATGCTCGCCGCGACCGAGGAGTACGAACGACTCCGGACGCAGGTGTTTCCCGACCGTCGCCTGGGCCTTCTGCACGGGCAGATGCATAGCGCGGAGAAGGACCGAGTGATGCGATCCTTTCTTGCTGGCGAGATCGATATCTTGGTGGCCACCACGGTCGTCGAGGTCGGAATCGACGTGGGGAACGCTTCGGTGATGGTCATCGAGCATGCCGAGCGTTTCGGGCTGTCCCAGCTCCACCAGCTGCGCGGTCGCGTGGGCCGCGGTAGCGCGGAGAGCCACTGTATTCTCGTCGCGGAACCTGGAGAGGAGGCCACGGAGCGCCTCAAGGTGTTCCGTGACACTACGGACGGCTTCGAGGTCGCCCGCGCCGACCTGCGCATCCGGGGGGAAGGGGATCTGTTCGGGAGTCGCCAGCATGGGCGCGACCCGAACCTACGCTTCGCCCGAATTCTCGAGGACGAGTGGATCGTCGAGGCGGCTCAACGCGAGGCCCGGGCGCTGATCGAGCGCGATCCGGATCTGGCTCGGCCGGAGAACCTACGGGTCAAAGAGATCCTCCTGGAGCGGTATGGAGAGCGAATGGAGATGTTCGGGGTGGGCTGAGGCTGATAGCTTCGAGCCCTTGAGGGGGCCGTGATGCCCCATCCGTGACGAATGGACGACAGAGAAGGTCGGACGGCGCCGAATGATCGAGATCAGAGAGCTGGGTGAGCACGAGGGCGAGCAAGTCACCGTGAAGGGGTGGGTGGAAGCGACGCGCGCCCACGGTAAGGTGGCCTTCCTCGTCGTCCGGGACGGCACGGGTATCGTGCAGGCCGTGGTCCTGAAGAAGGAAGTCGACGAGGCCGTCTGGGAAGCGCACGGTACTCTCTCGGCCGAGTCCGTGGTGTCGGTCACGGGCGAGGTCCGCCCCGATGACCGGGCGCCTGGCGGCTTCGAGCTCGGGGTCACGGCGCTGGAGCTTCTGAGCTCCGCGGAGGGGTATCCCATCCAGCCCAAGGAGCATGGGGTCGAGTTCCTTCTGGACCACAGGCACCTCTGGCTGCGGTCTTCGCAGCAGCGCGCTGGATTGCGCGTCCGGGCGGAGGTGGAGCAGGCCGTTCACGACTTCTACTACGATCGTGGCTTCGTCCGGATCGACACGCCCATCCTCACCGGAGCCATCGGTGAGCACGCCGGAACGCTGTTCGAGACGGACTACTTTGGGGATCCCGCCTACCTTGCGCAGACGGGCCAGCTCTACGTCGAAGCGGCCTGTCCGGCGTTCAGGAAGGTGTACTGCTTCGGACCCACTTTCCGCGCGGAGAAGTCGAAGACCCGTCGACACCTCACCGAGTTCTGGATGGTGGAGCCGGAAGTCGCCTTCGCCGATTCCAACGACAACATGCGGTTGCAGGAGGAGTTCGTTTCCTACCTGGTCGAGCGGGCGCTGGAGCGGTGCGGCGAGGAGCTCAAGGTGCTCGAGCGGGACACCACGCTCCTGGAAGCCGTGTGCCCTCCCTTCCCGCGCATCAGCTATACGGAAGCCGTGGAGCAGCTGCGTGCCGGTGGGAGCGACATCGAGTGGGGGGCGGACCTCGGTGCCCCGGACGAGATGGCGCTCATGGAGGGAAGGGAGCTTCCGCTCTTCGTCCACGACTACCCGAAGCAGGCGAAAGCATTCTACATGAAGGAGAACCCGGCGGATCCGCGCACCGTGCTGTGTGACGATCTGCTCGCGCCCGAAGGGTACGGTGAGATCATCGGGGGCAGCCAACGGGAGGACGACCTGGACAGGCTTCTGTCACGGATCCGCGAGGAGGGACTTCCCGAAGATGCGTATGCCTGGTACCTCGACCTTCGTCGCTACGGGACGTTTCCCCACTCGGGCTTCGGCCTAGGCATCGAGCGCACGGTAGCGTGGATCACCGGGCGACGACACGTGCGGGAGCTGATCCCGTTCCCGAGGGTCATGAACCGACTGTACCCGTAGCGTGCGACCTGGGGGATGTCGGTGAGGCGCGCGGTTCTGGATATGATGGATCGCCGCCCCGTCTGGGCCATGCCCGACTGGGTCCCGGCGGCCCTGAGGAAGGCTCTTCCGGAGGACTGGGAGCTCATGGTCATGGACGAACCTGCCGACGGGTCGGGCGATGGCGTCGCCAGGGTGACTCCCGCGGTCCTGGATGCCGTCCGCGACGCCGAGATCTATTTCGGTTACGGAATGGCCCCGGAGCTTCTCGAGGCGGGCCCTGGGCTCCGGTGGGTACACTCCGGAGCCGCTGGGGTGGGGAGCTCGCTCCACAACACCATGCGCGACAGCGCGGTAGTGTTCACCAACTCCGCGGGGATCCATGCCCCACCCATGGCGGAGTCGGTCCTTGCCATGATTCTCCACTTCAGCCGGGGACTCGATCGAGCCCTGGTGAACCAACGACGCGGCGTCTGGTCCACAGACCCCTTCTACGAAGCCGGTGCCTCACCGACGGAGCTGTCCAGGATCACCGTCGGCATCGTGGGCTTCGGGGGAATCGGGCGGGAGATCGCTCGCCGTGTCTGCGCTCTGGGGGGGTGGGTCCGAGCCGTCAAGCGGACCCCGCCGACAAGGGAGGACTGCGCGCTCCAGGCTGTGGCCGGCGGAGGAGACCTGAGTGCCCGGCTCGCCTTGTTTCACGGTCCGGAGGGTTTGGACAGCGTACTCACGGAGAGCGACGTGGTCGTGGTTTGCGCGCCCGACACGCCGGAGACCCGGGGCATCATCGACGCTTCCGCCTTCGCTCGCATGCGGCGAGGCGCTCTCCTGGTGAACGTCGCCAGGGGTAAGCTCGTTGACGAGTCAGCGTTGCTGAACGCGCTTCGGTCCGGCCGGCTCCGTGGCGCCGGATTGGACGTGTTCGCACGGGAGCCTTTGCCGGACGGGCATCCACTTTGGAGCATGGACAACGTGGTCGTAACGCCGCACGTGTCAGCGGTGACCGGAGGATACTGGGAGCGCGAGACCGGTGTCATGGTGCGAAATCTCGAACGGTTCCTGCGCGGCGATCCCACCGCCACTTGGGAGAACGTTGTGGACAAGCGGGCCGGATACTGAGGTTGATCCCCTTCGCCCGGCGCCCCGCCGGACCCTGAGCTTCAGTCGGAGGACGCCGCGCGGGTGGCGTCCTGGGCTTTCAGCTCGTCCCACAACCGGTCCAGCGCTTCCAGCCCGGCGTCCTCCAGCTCGATCCCCCGTGTAGCGGCCAGCGCCTCCAGGCGCTCGAACCGCGCGCGGAACTTGGCGTTCGCTCTGGACAGAGCCGTGGACGGGTGGCATCCGGCGAGGCGCACCAGGTTGACTACGGCGAAGAGGAGGTCTCCCAACTCTTCCTGAACGGCGTCGACGTCACGATCAGCGAGTGCGGCGGTGACCTCCTCCAGCTCCTCCGTGACCTTCTCCGAGGCGCCTTCGTGATTCGGCCAATCGAAGCCGACGGCGGCGACGCGCTCCTGGATCCTGAACGCCTTGTTCAGAGGGTCTAGCCCCTTGGCGAGTCCTGAGAGGACTCCTTGACCGGTGGGTCGCTCTCTTGCCTTCAACGTCTCCCACTCCTCGCGTGGGCCCTCACCGAAAAGGTGCGGGTGGCGGGCGACCATCTTCCGTTCCAGGGCAGCATACACGGTGCCGGCGTCCAGCCTGTCCTCTTCCTCTGCGACGACCACCTGGAAGGCGAGATTCAGAAGCAGATCTCCCAGTTCACCAGCCAGATCCTCGGTGCGCCCTTCCTGGATGGCGTCCGCCACTTCGTGCGCCTCCTCCAGAAGGTGGGGGACCAGCGATTCCGCGGTCTGTTTCGCGTCCCAGGGGCACTCTCGCCGGAGGAAGCGAACGAGCTCGAGCGCGCGATCCAAGGTGCCGGGTCCGGAGAAGCGGAAGGAGGGGGAGGATGGGGGCTCGGTCATGGTCATCCGTGCGGAGCGGGCAGGGGTCGTTCAAGCGTCCTCTTCTTGGCATCTTTGGTCCCTCATGTCAACGAACCCGAAACAACGGGCCTGGCTGGAAATTCGCGGCCGGGCGCTCCTCGCCAATCACGACCGTGTGCGGTCGGCGCTCGATCCCTCGGTTGCGATTCTGCCCATGGTCAAGGCGGATGCCTACGGGCTCGGCGTGCGGGAGGTGGTCCGGGCGCTCGAGCCGACGGAGCCCTACGGATTCGGCGTGGCCACCGTGGACGAGGGGGTCGAGCTCCGGGACCTGGGCTGGTCGGGCGCCGTGCTCGTGTTGAGCCCGCAGCCCCCGGATGCCGTCGTGGCCGGTGTCGAGGCGGGCCTCACGCTGTCCGTCGGTAGTCCAGAGGCCCTCCGTTCCGTGGCGACGGCGGCGGATCGTGTGGGGCGGGTCGTTGACGTGCACCTCGATGTGGATACGGGCATGGGGCGCTCCGGTGTCGACTGGAGACTGAGTAGCCGAGGACTGTCCAACTTCCGAGAGGCTCTGACGGAACGCGTGCGCCTTTCCGGAGCATTCACGCATCTGCATTCGGCCGAGGACGATGCGGCGAGCGTACGGCGCCAGGCCGATCGCTTCCGCACCTGGATGGAGGCGTTGGGTGATGGGGGCGACACCCGATTCCACATATCCAACAGCGCGGGGGCCTTCCGTGCTCCGCCGCTGGTCGGCAACCTCGTGCGGCCGGGCATCTTCCTGTACGGAGGCCAGTGCGGCCCCGATGCGCCGACTCCGGAGGCGGTGGTGTCCCTCAAGGCGCGGGTCGTGCATGTGCGGACCGTCGATCCGGGTATGACCGTGGGCTACGGTGCTACCTACCGTGCTCACGCACCCGAGCGTTGGGCCACGTTGGCATTGGGGTACGGTGATGGCCTGCCGAGGGTGCTAGGAAACAAAGGGTTTGCCCTGGTCCGGGGGACTCGCGTGCCCATCATCGGCCGGATCTCCATGGACGTTACGGTGGTGAACATCACCGAGGCCCCTGGGGTAGGGGTCGGCGATGTGGCGACCCTTATCGGTCGCGACGGCGCCGAGGAGATCACGTTGGATCAGGTAGCCTCCCGGGCCGGCACGATATCGTACGAGATCCTGACGGGTTTCACGGCACGTCTTCCGCGGGTCTGGGAGGGGACGAATGGAGGTTGAGGACCTGCTTGCCGAGGCGCGCACGGCCATGGCTTCAGCGTATGCGCCCTACTCGGGCTTCAGCGTCGGCGCTGCCCTGCTGGCCGAGGATGGCACGGTCTGGACCGGATGCAACGTGGAGAATGCGTCGTTCGGCCTCACTGTCTGCGCGGAGCGAGTGGCCGTCTTCGGGGCTGTCGTGGGAGGACGCCGTGGATTCGCTTCCCTGGCCGTGGTGACCACGGCCGACGAGGCCGTCCCTCCTTGCGGTGCGTGCCTTCAAGTACTTTCCGAGTTCGCTCCGGAGTTGCGTGTCATCTCCCAGGGGCGTGGGCAACCTGTGGAATGGTCGCTGGACGAGCTGCTGCCCGAACGTTTCGGGCGATCGTCGAGCTGGCTCTCCCGATCAGATGAGAAGGCTACGTGAAACGTTCGAACCAGAAGCACGTGGGAGCACGCCTCGCGGCGCTCGGCCTGGCAGCCGTCGTGGGAGTGACCGCCTGCAGCGAAGAGTCGCCGACTTCCGTTGGAGAATCCGTTCTCCCTGGAGCGCCGGTGACGCTCCAGATCGAGATCCCCTGGGAGGAGTTTGCTAGCAACCTGCAAGTTCTGGGCGGTTACGGCGCTCCGTCGGAGCTCGGAACCGGGGTCTTGGCGAACGGTTACGCCGGCACGTTGAACGCGCGATCGCTCATGCGCTTCGGGTCCTACCCTACGGCGGCGTCCGTCACGGACACCGCGGGAACGACCGTCACGGACACGGATCTCACGTTCGTGTCTGGTCGCGTTGTCGCCCGGTTCCGACGAGCCGCGAGTAGCGCTTCCGATCCCGTGGAGTTGAGCCTCGGGCTGATGGACGAGTCCTGGCACAGGCCCTCCGCCTCCTGGACGTTGGCAGAGGATACGATCGGGAGCCAGATCGCCTGGAGTGCGCCGGGCGGTGGGACGGTGTCGCCGCTGGTTACGGCCACGTGGACACCCATTGGCGGTGGTGATTCAGTCGCTTTTGCGCTGGATTCGGCTCAAATCGCCGCTTGGGAGGAGGAGGACGCCCGTGACCTCGGTGCCCGATTGGACATGGTCACCGCGGGACACCGAGTCCATGTGAGCTCAGTAGGGTTGACGCTCATCGCCCGTCCGAGCGTGAATCCGGACACGCTCATCGAGGTGCCCGTGCAGAACCCGGAGCTGACCTTCATCTACGATCCGCCGGCCGCTCCGCCTGCCGTCGGCATCCGGATCGGCGGGGCCCCGTCATGGCGCACAGTGCTGGACCTCGCCGTACCGACCACGCTTACGGGGCCGTCCGAGCTCTGCGATGCTGTCGGGTGCCCGGTCACCCTCGAGCCGGGTGAGGTCAGCTTCGCGGGCCTCGTGCTCACCTCCCGAGAGCCCGAGGGAGCGTATCTCCCCTTGGACTCGCTCCGAGTCGACGCGCGACCCGTTCTGGATTCGGACGCGTTGCCGAAGGCCCCGCTCGGGTCTGCGCTCGTGGGCGGCGGCGGGCTCGGCATAAGCGGTTCTTTCTTCTCGTCGGACGTCGGGTCGACGGTGGAGATTCCCATCACACCGATGATCCGTGACCTCATCTCGGGCACGAATCCGTCGACCGGGTTGCCGTATCCGAACACTCTCGCTCTTCTGACACCGTCCGAGCCGCTCTCCATCGCCTACGGGTCATTCTATGGGCCGGACGCCGTCGAGGGGCTTCGACCGCTACTCAGGTTGGTCGTTACAGTCGGACCCTCGGTGGAACTCCCATGATTCAGCTTCGGTGTCTCCTGGTCTTGGTGACCCTGGTTGCCGCTCCTCTGCACGCCCATGCGCAGTCCGTGTTCAACTCGTCCGGCCTAGGGCGAGCCATGGATGCCGCCGATGGCCGCGCCCGCGCGATGGGTAGCGTCGGGATCGGGCTCTTCGGAGGGTCCATTTCTCCAGCGGATCCCGCGGCGGCCGCGGGCATCGGCTTCGCCAGTGCGGTCATGGTGGCGCAGCCGGCCTGGGTCGAGGCGGAGCGGGACGGGGCGGCCGCCGGGACCTTCCGAGGCACACGCTTCCCCTTGGTGGGCATGGCCTATCCCGTTCTCGGGGGGATGAGCACGGTGCAGTTCGGCTCGGTGCTGGACCAACGCTTCGAGAGCAGCCGTGCCGTCGATGTCTTGCTGGGCGGGGAGAGCTACTCCGTCGTGGACCAGTTCGTGCAGGACGGAGGTGTTGCTTTGGCCTCTCTCGGCTATGCCCGAAACGTAGGATCGAATCTGGCTGTCGGGCTTGCCGTCGGACGCTACACGGGTTCCGTGACCAGGACCATCACCAGGGACTCGCTCGGCGTCGATTTGCCAGGCGCGGCGCCCTTCACGACCCGCGGCCGATGGGGCTATGGGGGCACCTCGGTGACGGCTGGGATCTCCGCGCAGCTCGCCGGAGTGGCTCGGGTCGCCGGGAGCGTTCGGTGGTCCAGTGGGTTGGAGGCGAACGCCTCCTCCGGGACGCTTGGGGAAGATCGATCGTACGACCTCCCGCTGGAGCTGCGCGTAGGAGGGAGCGCTCTCCTGGCACCTGGCCTCATGCTCGTGGCGAGTGCCGTCCACTCCGACTGGTCGGATGTGGCCGACGACCTGGCCACGCCCGTGGCGGTCGGTGACGCAAGCGGATTCGGCGTCGGACTGGAGCTTCCGCAGTTCCGGCTCCTCGGGCGCAGGGCCCCGCTCCGGGTGGGGTACCGCTACTCCGGCCTACCTTTCGGGGTCGGTACCGAGACGGCGTCCGAGTCGGCCTTC
This sequence comes from Gemmatimonadota bacterium, assembly GCA_039587535.1. Taxonomy (GTDB): domain Bacteria; phylum Gemmatimonadota; class Gemmatimonadetes; order Longimicrobiales; family Gaopeijiaceae; genus JAWLHJ01. The sequence continues at coordinate 65,666 of JBDHIF010000001.1, read as the reverse complement.
ACCGGGGGGCTCGGCTTCGCCTTCAACGAAACGAACGGAATCCTTCTGGCGGGCGTGGATCTGGCCATCGAGCGGGGTGAGCGTTCCGCCGGCTCGATTATCGAGCGGTTCTGGCGAGCCACCGCCGCCGTGAGGGTGTCCGGCTTCTGAGCGCTCCGGACTCGAGTCAGGTCACTTCCCGGCGCCGTCTTCGGGTGGAATCGCTCCATGCGTGTCCATTACCACACGTTCGGCTGTAAAGCCAACCAGTACGATACGGAGCGCATGCGCCAGGAGCTGGAGGCTCGTGGTGCGGCCACCTCCGACGCCCGTGAGGGTGCCGACGTGGTCGTGGTGAACACGTGCACGGTCACCAATCGGGCCGATGCCGAGGCCCGGCGCTTCATCCGAAGGGTCCGCCGCGAGGATTCGAGCGTTCGGATCGTCGTGGCTGGCTGCTCGGCTGCCCTTCGAGCCAACGACTACGCCGCCATGGACGGGGTGACCGCGGTGGTGGCCGGACACGACCCCCTATCGGTGGCCGACGGCGTGCGAGCGGACAGCCTGGTGCAGATCGGACTCGACACCTCGCTCGCCCGCATGGATTCCGAGCCGATCGGCGCCGAGCTGCTTCGTGAGCGGAGAGGTGCCACTCGAGGATGGCTCAAGGTCCAGGACGGCTGTGACCGCAAGTGCTCGTTCTGTGCCACTCGACTGGCTCGAGGCGCCTCCCGATCCAGGGATCCCGCGGAAATTGTGACGGAGGCCCAGGGCCTCGCCCGGCGTCATGCCGAGCTCGTGGTGACAGGGATTCACATCGGGCACTATGGGCGCGATCTCGAACCGAAGTGGAGCCTCGGTCGCCTCGTGGCCCTTCTGCTGGACGAGGTGGCCGGTGTGCGCATTCGGCTCGGGAGCGTGGAGGCCACCGAGGTCGACGAACTCCTTCTCGATCTTCTGGCATCCTCCTCCGGACGTTTGGCGCCGCATCTGCACATGCCCCTACAGAGTGGAGCGGATCCCGTCTTGCGACGCATGCGGCGTTGGCATACGCGGGAGCAGTACCGCACGCGGGCTCTGGAGATCGCCGACCGCGTGTACCCGCTGGGTCTCGGGGCCGACATCATCACCGGCTTTCCCGGTGAGACGGAGAGAGACCACGAGGCGACCTGCCGACTCGTGGAGGAGCTCCCATTCACCTATCTCCATGTCTTTCCCTTTTCCGCGCGCACTGGGACGGCGGCCGCCGACCTCGTGCGCGATCTCCCGGTGCCGCAACGGATCGCCGGGGAGCGAGCCCGGGCGCTCAGGACGCTGGCCCACGACAAGGGCCGAACGTACCGTGAGTCTAGGGTCGCGACGGCCGCTGTGGTGGCGCCAGAAGGAGAGGGGGCGAGCGGCTTGACCGGAGACTATCTGAGGGTAGATGTCACCCCGGGGCTGGTTCGAGCGGCTGGTAGGCTGGTCGAGGGCACCCTGCGGGGAGACGCCGACCATCTGTATATTGCGGCGCCCCACTGATGGCCGGGAATTGACTACAGGTCGATCTCGGAGCGGCGGTGCCTTTCGTCGGGCGTCCCCGCGGGAAATGAAGCCAGCGTCTTCACTGAGTTCAAAGCAATCACTGCCATGATCATACAGCGAAAAGATATGGGGCTGCTCCAGCTGGCTCCCGGGCATGGCGCCCGCGGCGCGAGCTGTATCGTCGCGGCGGGAGCCGCTCGGATATGAAGACCGGCGCGACCCCGAAGCGAGCGTACGTCGAGACGTACGGCTGCCAGATGAACATCAGCGATGGCGAGTTGATGCAGGGGGTTCTGGCGGACCAGGGGTACAGCATCGTCGCCACGCCCGAGGAGGCGGACGTCGTGTTGGTGAACACGTGCGCGATCCGCGAGCATGCCGAGCGCCGGGTCCTTGGACGGGTCGCACAGCTGAAGGGCCTCCGCGTGGAGAACCCCGAGCTGATCATCGGCGTCACGGGCTGCATGGCTCAGCGCATGGGAGACAAGCTCCTCGAGGACGCGCCGTATGTCGACCTCGTCATGGGTCCCGACGGATATCGGCGACTGCCCGAAGCCCTGGAGGGTGTTCGTCCGTCCGATCCGGCGGCTGCAGAACCGCCGCCTTCGTCCCGGCAGCTGACGGTGCTCGATCTCAACATGGGTGAGAACTACGACGGGCTCGAGCAGCTGCGGTCCGATGGCCCCAGTGCTTGGGTGCCGATCCAGCGGGGGTGTGATCATCGGTGCACCTACTGCATCGTCCCGTACGTGCGGGGCGGAGAAAAGAACAGGGATCCGGGACGGGTTGTGGACGAGGTCCGGGGGTTGGTGGAGCAGGGTGTCACCGAGGTCACCCTCCTCGGTCAGACCGTGAACTCGTACGAGCATGGAGATTGGAGCTTCCCACGTCTCCTTCAGGCGGTGGGGAGGGTGGATGGCATCCGTCGGGTGCGCTTCACGTCGCCGCATCCGAACGACGTCACACCCGAGCTCGTTGAGGTCATGGCTTCCGAGAAAGCCGTTTGTGAGCAGCTCCACCTTCCGGCGCAAGCGGGGAACAATCGGACCCTGAAGCGGATGGTGCGCCGGTACACCGTCGAGAGTTTTCTGGAAAAGGTCGCGATGGTGCGGCGCGCGATCCCCGACATCGCGCTCTCCACGGACATCATCGTTGCGTTTCCCGGAGAGACGACACAGGAGTTCCGAGACACGCTCGATCTCATGCGTGAGGTGCGGTTCGATGAGGCGTTCACCTACCGCTACTCCCCTCGCGACGGGACCCCTGCGACCCGGCTTCCGTCCCATGAGTTCATCGACGCGGAGGAGGGGCAGGCGAGACTCGAGGAGCTCATCGCCGTGGCCAGGGGAATCCAGGCGGAGATCAACGAGCTAGAGGTCGGCCGAGTGGAGGAGGTGCTCATCGAAAAGGCGGCGCGCGATCCTGGCCAGGTGCTTGGGCGCACGCGGCGGAACAAGGTCGTCGTGTTCGACGGAGACGTCGAGCGGGTCGGCGCCTACACGCACGCCGAGTTGGAGCGCACCACGGGCGCGACCTTCACCGGCCGCGAGGTGAGCCGAGCCGGGGTGACGGCCGCATCGTGAATCGCCTTCTGAGCGCGCTCGGGGTCCTTGTGGTCCTGTTCCTCTCAATGGGGTTCGCGTCGCTCAACGCCGGGCAGCGGGTCACCCTCCGCCTTGGCATCGTCACCTTCTACGGAATCCCTTTGACCGTGGTGGCGTTCGGGAGCCTTATCGCCGGGATGCTCATCATGCTCGTCGCCGGCATCCGATCCGATTTGAAGGTGCGCAGCATCCTCAAGGCGCGACTCGCAGAGGAAGCTGAGGCGGAGCGCGAGCGGTTCATAGATCGGAACCAGCAGGATCTCTTCAAGGAGACTAAGACCGAGGGCGATTGAAATCATCCGAGAGCGGATGGAGCTGAGCCGGGATGCGTCACGCTCCTCCCGTAGTGGGGTTGGCCATCGCGTTTGCCGCGGGGGCCACCTGGGCCGTGCTCGGCGGGCCGTGGTGGGTGCCGCCGCTCCTGGCTGCCGCTCTCGTCCGTGTGCCCATTTCGGCATCACCAGAGCCCATCGGGGGAACAACCTGGAGGGCCGCCGCCCTTCTCGCAGGAGCCCTGGCGGGCACGGCGGCCATGCTGGCTCCCCTCGAGTGCGTTCGTGCGGATCGAACTCGGCCCGTCGTATTGAGGGGACACTTTCTTGTGTCTCCGCGGGAAGGCTCGGCCCCGTTTCAACCCATCGAAGGGTGTGACCTTACCACGGTCGTGCTCGACCAACCGGATGTGCCTGCCGGGCGAGCCGTCCAGGTACGCGGGAGGTGGAGAGAGGGGACGCGCTCATTCTGGGTCGCCGGCACCGAGTGGGAGCCGGTACCCGATGCGGACGATGCCTCGATCCGGTGGGCAGTCGTTCGGTGGCGGGACGGCCTGGTGGATCGGATCACGCGACTGTATGGAGATCAGGCGCCGATGGTGGCCGCCCTCACCCTGGCGCGGCGCGAGGGCTTCGATCCAGAGCTTCGGCAGACGTTCGCGCGCACCGGCTTGGCCCACCTCCTTGCGATCTCGGGCTTTCACGTAGGAGTCATAGCCGGGCTGGCCCACGCGCTGCTGTCGCTCCTCGGCTCTTCGACGCGGCGGGCACGGTTGGGCGCGGCCGGTTCCGCATGGGGCTACGTCGCACTCATCGGCTTTCCCGATGCCGCGTGCCGGGCGGCCCTCATCCTGGCTTTCCTATCCGTCTCTCGAGCGAGGGGCCGTCCACCTGCCCGATGGGGTGCCCTAGCGAGCGCTCTGCTCATCCTATTGATCTTGGACCCGCGGCGAGTCGACTCGGTAGGCTTTCAGCTGTCCTTCGCCGGTGCGGCGGGCCTCGTGGGTTGGTCGCGGGCTCTCCGGTCCTGGATCGGTGGCCTGGCGCCTCGCGCGTTTCCCGAGAGCCTGTCGGGGGCTGTGGCGGCGGGTGCCGCGGCAACCTTGGCCACGCTGCCCATCGTCGCGTGGCACTTCGAGCAGGTCTCCGTGGTGGGCATCCCGGCTACGCTTCTCGCTGGCCCGCTCGTGGCGGTGGCCCTTCCCGGAGCCATCGCTTCGGTGGCGGTGGATTTCGTCTCCTCCCCGATGGCCGCGTTCCTGGCGGGCGGGGTGGGTTGGCTTCTTCTCGCGTTCGAAGAGGGAGCGGTGGCGTTGGGGTCGTTCTCCTGGGCGGCGATGTGGACCACCAAGGTCAACGTGGCGGCGGCGACACTCGGCGTGCTCCTCGCGACGGTGGTGGCGCGCCGGCCCTGGATCGGCGCACGGGCCCGGCGGTGGCTGACGGTGACCTACGTTGCGGCAGCAGTCTTGGCCTGGCCGGTGGGACTGAGCCACCAGGGCCGAGGTCAGGTGGAGATCCTCATGATCGACGTGGGTCAGGGGGATGCTGTCGCGATCCGGGGGCCGGACGGCCGATGGATCTTGGTCGATGCCGGGCCGCCTGTGGCGTCAGCCGCGCACTCCGGAGGGCACCCAGTCGTTCGTGCGCTGCGAGCCCGGGGCGTTCAACGTTTGGAGGCCTTGGTGCTGACCCACGCGGACTTGGATCACGTAGGGGGTGCTCGTGACGTGCTGCGTGCGTTCGATGTGGGGCTCGTCCTCGACCCGGCGCTGCCGGCCGGCAAAGAGGCGTTCGTCGAGGCTCTGGAAACGGCGCGGGCTAGGAGCGTTCCCTGGCGAGCGGCGACGACGGGGATGCGGCTCAGCCTGGGTGATCTGAGCCTCGACGTGCTCAGCCCTGACGACTCCCTGCGCGCGACCGATCCTGAAGCCAACGAGGCCTCGGTGGTACTTCTGGCCCGGCTCGGGCGGTTCGAGGCACTCCTCACCGGCGACGCGTACAAACCGCTGGAGCGCAGCCTGGCCGCGGCCCTTCCATCGGGTATCGAGGTCCTCAAGGTCGGTCACCACGGGAGTGACACTTCTACCGATCCCGAGCTGCTCGACCGCGCCTCACCCCGCGTGGCGCTGATCTCGGCGGGCCGGAGAAACCGATACGGCCATCCCGCGCCCCAGGTGCTCGATCGGCTCGAGTCTCGCGGGATGGTGGTCTGGCGCACCGACGAGGACGGCACAGTGCGCGTGGTGGGGTCACCCGACGGACGATTCGTGGTCCGAGCTTGGGGACGTTGATCCGTCTGCCGCGGCAAGCTCGCTCGACTCGATCGCCGGCCGGCCCGGGCGCGGATCCGTTGACCCCGCCCGACCCCCTCTCTATCGTCGTTTGCCTCCCCTTCCCTGATACGAGAGACCGATGTCGCCGATGCCCGACAGCCATGTGTTCACCATCTCCCGGTTCCTCATCGAACAGGAGAAGAGGCAGCCCGATGCCACGGGCCGTTTCACGAACCTTCTACATGACATCGCCCTTGCGGCGAAGATGATCTCGAGAGAGGTGAACAAGGCGGGGCTAGTGGACATCCTGGGGGCCTCCGGCGGCGAAAACGTGCACGGTGAGACGGTCCAGAAGCTGGACGTCTTCGCGAACCAGGTCATGTACCGGGCGCTCGATCACACGGGGCTCGTCGCGTGCATGGCGTCCGAGGAGAATGAGACCTTCATCCCCATACCGGAGAAGTTCCCGGCCGGGGATTACGTCGTGATCTACGATCCGCTAGACGGGTCCTCCAACATCGACGTGAACGTTTCCATCGGGACCATCTTCAGCATTCACCGGAAGGTGTCGGAGGGTGAGCGGGGGAGTCTCGAGGATTGCCTGCAGCCTGGCGCCCGGCAGGTGGCTGCCGGGTACATCCTGTACGGCTCGTCCACCATGTTGGTGTACACGAGCGGAGCCGGGGTCCACGGCTTCACGCTCGATCCCTCCATCGGCGAGTTCCTGTTGAGCCATCCGATGATGCGGTTTCCCACGCCGCCCAAGAAGGTCTATTCGGTGAACGAGGCCTATTACCACCGATGGACTCGAGGGCAACAGCGCCTCGTGAGCCATATGAAGACGGATGGTGGATTCGGCTCCCGCTACATCGGATCTCTGGTGTCGGATCTGCACAGGACTCTCCTCCAGGGGGGAATCTTCATGTACCCCGGGGAGCGCGAAAATCCGGAAGGGAAGCTGCGCCTTCTCTATGAGGCGGCGCCGATGGCCATGATCGCCGAGCAGGCCGGGGGACGTGCCACCGACGGGTGCCGTGACATCTCGGTGATCACCCCTGCGTCCCTCCACCAGCGTACTCCGCTGTACATCGGATCCAGTGAGTTCGTAGATCTCGCTGAGCAGTACCTGGGCGAGGACCCGGAGGGGTAGGTGCACGGGACCCTGGTCGCCCAGTGGCCAATGCCGGGCGGTGCGGCTAGGCGTACACGTCCAGGGCTCCGAGGAAGGCAGCGCGCGCTTCGGCTGAAGCGAAGGCATGCGAAAACCCGTTTCGCGCAAGCTGTACCAGCTCGTCCCACGAGAAGCTCAGGAGCTCACGAGCGCGGCGATACTCGTCGGTGAGGGTCACGCCCGACACCAGCCGGTTGTCCGTGCACAGGGTCACGTCCACGCCGAAGTCGAAATACCGTCGCAGTGGATGAGCTTCGTAGGCAGAGACGGCGCCGGTCTGCACGTTCGACGTCAGGCATATCTCCAGGGCCACACCTCCGTCTCGGGCGCGCGCCATCAGCTCCGGGTCTTCCCATAGTCGAGTGCCGTGCCCGATCCGTACCGCGTGGCCGACGTCCATGGCCTCTCGGATGGACTCGGGCCCGGCGGCTTCTCCCGCATGGATCGTGATCGGGAGGCCGCTTCTGTGTGCGAGGGCGAAGGCCCCGGCATGATCCCGGACCGGATGTCCGGCTTCGGGGCCCGCGAGGTCGAATCCACAGACCCCATGCTCGCGGAATCCCACGGCGAGCTCGGCGAGCTCGTGGGACGCCGAGGAGGGAAGATGCCGCAGGGCACAGACGATGATGCTGGATCGGACGCCGAAGGCGGTCTGGCCACGCCGCAGGCCCTTCGATACTGCCTCCAGGACTTGCTCCGGCGCGAGCCCGCGTTGGGTATTCAGGGTCGGGCAAAACCGTACCTCGAAGTAGCGGATGTGCTCCGTTGCCTGGTCCTCCGCGAGCTCGAAGGCGATCCGCTCCAGGGCCTCGGCATCCTGCATGACAGAGACCGTCAGGTCGAAGGCACGGAGGTAATCGGTTAGGCTACGCGCATCGTCGGCCACGACGGCGCTGCGGAGCTCGTCCACATCGTGGGAGGGCAGGGGAATGCCTCGCGAGAGGCCGAGCTCCAGCAGCGTGGCGGGTCTGAGGGACCCGTCGAGATGCACGTGGAGCTCGGGCTTCGGGAGGTGCTCGAGTCGGGAGTCCTGCGGATCTCGCTCTCCCGGCGCCGTCACACCCGACTCGGTCATCAAGGGTCAGGCCGTCGACCGCTCAACAGGCCCCGGGACCCTCGGGCGACGCAAGACCCTTCTCCACGTCCACGAGAGGCGCCGGGTAGTTCCCGGAAAAGCAGGCGGTGCAGAAGGGCCCCGAGTCCTCGACACACTCGGTCATCCCGTCCAGCGAGAGGTACCCGAGCGAATCGACACCGAGCTCCCCTTCGATAGCCTCCACGTCCAGGGCCGACGCCAAGAGCTCCCTTCGTGTGGGCATGTCGATGCCGTAGAAGCACGGCCAACGGACGGGCGGGCTCCCGATCCGGAAGTGGACCTCCGTGGCGCCGGCCTGCCGGAGCATGCGGACCAGGCTTCTGCTCGTCGTTCCTCGCACCAGCGAGTCATCGACGACGACGACACGCTTGCCTTCCAGGACTTCCCGCACAGGGTTGTATTTCATGCGTGCCCCGAAGTCGCGGTCCTTCTGAGACGGCTTAATGAAGGTTCGGCCGACATAGTGGTTCCGAAGGAGGCCCAGCTCGAACGGGATCCCACTCTCTTCGGCGTATCCGAGGGCCGCCGAGTTCGCGCTGTCGGGAACCGAAACGATGGCGTCGGCGTCCACGGCGTGCTCCTGGGCCAGGCGCCTGCCGAATCTCCTGCGTGCCCGATCGACGCTCACACCCCAGATCCGGGAGTCCGGTCGCGCGAAGTACACGAGCTCGAAAATGCACGGGGCTGGAGCATCGGCGGGTGGAAGTGACCGAAGTCGCTTCACCTTGCCCTCGGTCATTCGGATGACTTCGCCCGGCTCCAGGTCCCGAACGTACTCGGCACCGAGGATGTCCAGTGCACAGGTCTCGCTGGTGACGATGTGGCCGCCCCCGAGCCGGCCCAGCACGAGCGGGCGGAATCCTCTGGGATCCCGGGCCGCGTAGATCGTCTCGCCCACGGAAATGACCACCGAGAACGCACCCTCCAGCTGAGACAGGGCGTCGTCGACGTGACCGTCCACGGTACCCCTGCGGGACTTGGCGATCAGGTGTACCAGCGTCTCCGAGTCCGAGGACGATCGGAAGATCGCGCCCTCGTCGACCAGGCGCTCCCGAAGATCGAGCTGGTTCGTGAGGTTGCCGTTGTGGGCCAGCGCGAGGTCGCCACGGGAATAGCGGGCGGTGATCGGCTGGACGTTGGCCAGCTCGTTCCCGCCGGCCGTGGAGTAGCGGACGTGGCCGACCGCGGTCGAGCCCTCGAGCCGCGCCAGAGAATCCGCGTCGAAGACGTCGGAAACGAGTCCGGCCCCCTTGTGAGAGCGACCCCGATGATCTGCACCCACCGCGACGATCCCCGCAGCCTCCTGTCCTCGGTGTTGAAGGGCGTACAGAGCCAGGAAGGCATGCTCGGCGGCCCGATCCACCCCGGTGATGCCGACGACGCCGCATTCCTCACGGGGACGGTCGTCCAGCTCCTCGGAGCGCACGTCCTTCGGGGTGGCAGTCAAGACGGGAAGATCCACCTCAAGCTCCGGCTGCGGAAGGAGTGTCCATGATGCTTGGAATCGCCCCGAAATACGAGTTGGCCATGTCCGCAAGCGTTGCCTGAACAGAGCCGTCGCGCGTCCTGATGCGGAACCCCTCGTCGACGCCGGTCACCGACCCGATGCGCAGCGCCGGTAGATCGTACCGCTCGGCGATCTCCAGGACATCGGCGGAACGGTCGGGGTGGCATGAGACGACGATGCGGCCCTGAGACTCGGCGAAGAGCGCTTGGACGGGTCGCAGGTCGTCCTTCAGCTCGACATCCGCGCCCAATGGGTCTTCCCCATCCCCCAGGGCCGATTCAGCCACGGTACAAGCCAATCCGCCCTGTGAGCAGTCGTGGGCCGACTGGAGCATTCCCTCACTGATCATCTTCAGCACCGCTTGCTGGAGCGCCCGCTCTTCATCGAGCTCCACGGTCGGCGGGGGCCCGGCGACGAGGCCCGCAGTGGCGTAGAGGTACTCCGACCCGCCCATCTCTCCGCGGTTCGTCCCTAGGAGAATGATCTCGTCTCCTGCCGTCCGGAAACGCTGTCCCACGATCTTGTCCACGTCCTCCACGATGCCCACCATGCCCACGACCGGCGTAGGGTAGATCGCCTTGCCGTCGGTCTCGTTGAAAAGGGAGACGTTTCCGCCGGTCACCGGGGTCTCGAACCTTCCACACGCCTCTGCCATGCCGAGGACCGCTTCCCGGAGCTGGTAGTAGATGTGGGCCTTCAGCGGATTGCCGAAGTTCAGGTTGTTGGTGATGGCCGTGGGGAGAGCGCCCACGCAGACCAGGTTTCGGGCCGCCTCCGCCACCGCAATCATGGCACCGGTGCGGGGCTCGAGGTATACGTACCGGCCGTTGCAGTCCGTCGTAGCCGCCACCGCCCGCTGCGTCCCCCGGATGCGCACCACCCCGGCGTCACCTCCGGGGCGCACGGCGGTGCCCGTGCGGACCGTGGAGTCGTACTGTTCGTAGATCCAGCGCTTGGAAGCCACGTTGGGAGACGCCAGAAGCTTCAGGAACGTCGGCGTCAGATCGCCTTCGGGAATCAGGTGCTCCGAGAGGTCCATGCTCCGGAGTTCCAGCACGTCCTCGCCTTCGATCCCCTCGCGCTCGTAGGTGGGACAGCCTTCCGTGAGCGGCAGGGCGGGGATATCCGCCACGACCGTGCCGCCCTCCAGAACACGAAAGCGCCCGTCGTCCGTGACCTCTCCGATGACCGCAGCTTCGAGCTCCCACTTCTCCAGGATGCGGGTGACCTCGTCTTCGCGGCCCTTCTCAGCGACCACGAGCATGCGCTCCTGGGACTCGGAGAGCAGGATCTCGTAGGGGGTCATCCCCTCCTCACGCACCGGCACCAGGGCCATGTCGATCGCCACGCCGGTTCCCCCGCGTCCCGCCATCTCGGATGCCGAGGACGTGATTCCGGCCGCGCCCATGTCCTGGATGCCGACGATGGCGCCGCTCTTGATGAGCTCCAGGCTCGCTTCGAGCAGTAGCTTCTCCGTGAAAGGGTCACCGACCTGCACCTGCGGACGGCTGGACTCGTCCGAATCCTCGCTCAGCTCTTCGCTGGCGAAGGTAGCCCCATGGATGCCGTCCCGTCCGGTCCTCGCCCCGACGGCCATCAGCGTGTTGCCCACCCCTGACGCCGAGGCGGTGATGAGGTCTTCCGTCTTCATCAAGCCGACGCACATGGCGTTCACGATCGGGTTTCCCTCGTAGCCCCGGTCGAAGACGACCTCTCCCCCGACGTTGGGGATGCCTACACAGTTCCCGTAGTCACCGACGCCACGGACGACCCCCTCGAAGAGATAGCGGACTCTCGCGGAATCCAGGTCCCCGAAACGCAGCGAGTCGAGGACGGCTACGGGTCGGGCGCCCATCGTGAAGATGTCACGGAGAATTCCTCCTACGCCGGTGGCCGCGCCCTGGTAGGGCTCCACCGCGGACGGGTGGTTATGCGACTCGATCTTGAAGGCGACGGCGTAGCCCTCGCCGACGTCGATGACACCAGCGTTCTCTCCTGGCCCCTGTATGACCCAGGGTGCCTTGGTGGGAAGGAGCCGGAGCAGCCGCTTCGAGTTCTTGTACCCGCAGTGCTCGGACCACATGGCGCTGAACACCCCGAGCTCGGTGAAGGTAGGCGTCCTTCCCATCACGTTCCGGACCCGTTCGTACTCATCCTCCGAGAGTCCGTGGTCAGCGACCACGTCTGGAGTGATCTCGGGATCGCCCTCGCGCGGCGATACATGGGTCGCCGTGGCCTGGCCGTCGGCAGTGCTCACCGTATTCTCACCCTTGAATGGAAGATTGTCGTTTCGACGCGGTCGGACGCCTCATCCCGCCGCCCCGGAAAGGCTCGCCACCAGCGATGTGAAGACACCCACGCCGTCGGTGGATCCCAGGACGGCCTCCATGGCCCGTTCCGGATGCGGCATCATGCCCAACACGTTCCCGCGCTCGTTCACGATACCGGCGATGTTGGCGTGGGACCCGTTGGGATTCGCCGCCTCGGTGGCCTCCCCGCGGGCGTCCGTGTACCGGAACACGACGAGGCGCTCGGCCTCCAGGCGTTCCAGAGTGCCCTGATCCGCCTCGTAATTGCCGTCACCGTGAGCCACGGGAACCCGAATCACTTCACCTTCGCCGTAGTCGGACGTGAAAAGGGTGTCCGCGCGCTCCACGCGGAGATATACGTCGTGGCTCCGGAACCGCAGACCAGCGTTCCTGACCAGGGCTCCCGGAAGCAGGCCCGCCTCACAAAGCACCTGGAAACCGTTGCAGATCCCGAGCACGGGACCTCCCTTGTCCGCAAAGGCGACCACGTCCTCCATGATGGGACTCATTCGCGCGATGGCGCCGGGGCGAAGGTAGTCGCCGTAGGAGAATCCACCGGGCAGGAGCACGGCGTCGTACCCGTCCAACCCACGATCCCTGTGCCAGACGAAGCTCGGGTGTCCATCGACCTGCTGGACTGCTTTGTATAGGTCGTAGTCGCAGTTCGACCCGGGGAACGTCACCACCGCGACCTTCATGACGGGGCGCCCTCCCGGGAACCGACGACGGAGACCTCGTAGTCCTCGGTGACGGGATTCGCCAGAAGCTTCCGGCACATGGCCTCGACCTTGTCTCGGGCTTCCGCCTCGGAGGCAGCATCGACGTCGAGGTGTATGGCTTTTCCCACTCGGACCTCCTCGACCTCGGTCCATCCCAGCGAGTTGAGCGCATGGTGGACGGCTTTGCCTTGAGGGTCCAGCAGGCCGGGCCTCGGGGTCACGAGCACTTCCAGTCTGAAACGGCTCACAGCGGGTCCTCCGGACCGAGTTCTGGATCTTCGATGTCATCGTCCTCGTTCAAGCGGCGTCCTCCGGGACCGAGGTCACCGTAGTCGACGCTGCGCCCCCGGGTCCCTGCATCCTCGTCGTCCTCGTCCGTGTCGAGGAGCGGGTCCCCGCCCGGGAGGCGGTCGAGGAGCCCGAGGAGCACCGAACGGACAAGACCCCACGTGATGTAGAGAAGGCCCGCGGCGAAGAAGTAGTATCGCGGCACGGTGAGTGCCGCGAACAGGGCGCTCATCACCACGACGGTCATGGTGATGCCGCGTGCCGACCGAAGCCCGATCTTCGGGAACTTCGCGTATGGCACGTGACTGACCATGAGCACCCCGATCAGGACCATCCCCACACCCATGATCTGCTGCCAGGGAAGATGGGACAGGTTGTCCTGGAACCAAGGGGTCTGACTGAAAGGGTAGTACGACGCCACGGTCACGCCGGCGGCCGGGGAGGGGAGACCGTGGAAGATGCGCTTGGCCTCACCCCCTTGTTCCACGTTGAACCGAGCCAGCCGCACCACGACCGCGGTGATGTAGAAGAACGAGAGAATCCAGCTCCATTGGGTGTCGGCGAGGAAGAGCTGGTAAATGATGAAGCCCGGGGCGACGCCGAACGATATGGCGTCCACCAGGGAGTCGAGCTCCGCGCCGAACTTCGAGCCCGTGCGCGTGAAGCGGGCGACGCTTCCGTCCAGCATATCCAGGGTGGCGGCGAAGACGATGAACCAGCCGGCCCATACGAAGTCACCACGGGTCGCCGCGACGATGGCGTAGATCCCGAAGAACAGGTTGCCGAGGGTGAACGCGGAGGGAAGGATGATGACTCCCCGCTGCAGCGCTTGGCGTCTTGGTGGGCGTGGCCTCATGGCGTGCGTTCCACTCCAGGCCGCCGGCTTCGGCGGACCTTGGTCAGGGGTGCCGCCCGCGTCAGGATCAACGGTCGTCGCCGAACATTGGGGGCGTGTATTGGTCCAGGGGGGTCCCGACAAGGCGCTCGAACACGTGCTGATAACGCTGGGACGCGGCGCGCACGACGTCTGAGGGGAGATCCGGGGGCGGCGGTGACTTGTCCCAGTCCTGGAGCCCATCCAGCCAGTCACGGATCGGCTGCTTGTCGAGGGACGGCTGGCCGCGCCCTACCTCGTAGTGCTCCTCGGGCCAGAAGCGGGACGAATCCGGGGTCATCACCTCGTCGATGAGGATAGGTCGGCCGCCGTCGTCCAATCCGAACTCGAACTTCGTGTCCGCGAGGATGATCCCGTGTCGGGCAGCGACATCCCGACCGTACGTGTAGATCTGGAAAGAGAGATCGCGGAGAAGGGTCGCCTGCTCGCGCCCCACGATGTCGCACATCGCGGGGAAAGTGATGTTCTCGTCGTGTCCTTCCTGGGCCTTGGTGGCAGGCGAGAAGACGGGGGGATCGAGCCGGTCGCTCTCCCGAAGGCCTTCGGCGAGCGCCTCGCCGGCCAGCGTTCCGTGCGCATCGTACTCCTTCCAAGCAGAGCCCGAGATGTAGCCTCGGACCACACACTCCACCAGGACCGGGTCGGTGCGGCGCACCAACATGGCGCGGCGAGCCCATGCCTCGCGGGTCGTGGACAGCCTCGGGAAACGCGCCACGATGCGCTCCGGGTCCACCGCGATGAGATGGTGCGGGACGATGCTACCGAGCTGCTCCAGCCACCATGCCGTGATCATCGTGAGCACCTCGCCCTTCTTCGGTACTGGCTGTCTCATGACCACGTCGAACGCGCTCACTCGGTCACTCGCGACCATGAGGAGCGTGGCGTCGTCGACCTCGTATACGTCGCGGACCTTTCCACGGTGCAGGAGAGGAAGGTCGAGTCGCGACTCGGTGACAGGAGCGGAAGCCGGGCGATTGTTGCCGTTAGACATGGATCTGGGGGTCAGAGACGGACTCGGCCTGGTCTCCCAGTCGCTCGAGCACGGGGGTGACCTCGAGCTCGAGGAAGCGCTCGACCTGCTCGGGTGCGCGACCCACGAAGCGCATCGGATCGACGAGTTCGGCGAGCTCGCCTGTGGACAGGCCGAAGGCATCGTCCTGCGCGATCCGCTCCAACAGGTCCGCCGGAGCTCCCTCGTCCTTCATTCGACCCGCGGCAGCCATGGAATGCCGACGGATCCTCTCGTGCAGCTCCTGCCGGTCGCCGCCGCGGCGGACCGCATGCATGAGGATGGTTTCGGTGGCCATGAACGGTAGGTGCTCCGCGAGGTTTTGCCGGACGACCTCGGGATTCACGATGAGCCCTCGTGCCACGTTTTCCAGGAGCACCAACGCGCCATCGAGTGCCAGGAAGGCATCTGGCGTCGATACCCGGCGGTTGGCGGAATCGTCGAGGGTGCGCTCCAGCCACTGGGTAGCCGCGGTGAAGGCCGGATCCTGAGCGAGGACGATGACGTGGCGAGTGAGCGCGCAGATTCGCTCAGCACGCATCGGGTTGCGCTTGTACGGCATGGCGGAGGAGCCGATCTGTTCGGCCTCGAAGGGCTCTTCCACCTCCCTGAGGTGCGCGAGAAGCCGCAGATCGTGCCCGATTTTCGAGACGGACGCGGCCACACCCGCCAGGGAAGCTTGGACGGCGAAGTCGACCTTCCGAGGATAGGTCTGTCCGCTGACCGGGTAGGTGCGCTCGAAGCCCATCCGGCGACCGACAGCCTCGTCGAGGCGGTCCACTTTGTCGTGGTCACCCCCGAAGAGCTCGAGGAAGGACGCCTGGGTGCCCGTCGTCCCCCGCACGCCTCGAGATCGCAAGACACCGATGCGGTGATCGAGCTCTTCGATATCGAGAAGGAGGTCCTGGATCCAGAGTGTGGCTCGCTTTCCGACGGTCGTGGGCTGCGCAGGCTGGAAATGCGTGTAGCCCAACGTCGCCAGGCGGGCATGCTTCCGAGCGAAGCCCGCCAGCGCGGTGACGCAGCGGACGAGCCGAGTCCGCACGAGCTCGAGCGCGTCTCTGGAGAGGATGAGGTCGGTGTTGTCTCCGATGAAGGCGCTTGTCGCGCCCAGATGGATGATGCCGCGGGCCGCTGGCGCGTCGTCTCCGAACAGGTGGACGTGCGCCATGACGTCGTGCCGGAACCGTCGCTCGTACTCGGCGGCCCTTTCGAGGTCGATATCGTCCAGGTGGGCCCGCATCTGGTCGAGGGCGCCGGACGAGATGTCGAGGCCGAGCTCTGCCTCGGATTCAGCCAGCGCCAGCCACAGGCGGCGCCAGGTGCCGAAGCGCCGCGAAGGGGAGAAGATCGCTTGCATCTCCCCGGACGCGTATCGATCGGAGAGAGGATGGACGTATCGGTCGGGAGTCCCGGTGCTCACTCATCGGCTCCAGTAGAAGTTGCGCATGTTGTAGTCGCCGTTCCGCTCGAAGTACATCACGATCCGGCCGGTTCCCCTCAGAGACTCGAATGCGTTGGCTGCGTCCTCTGCGCTCCGGACGCGCGTTCGGTTGATCTGGACGATCACGTCCCCGGGACGGAGGCCGAGCTGGTTACGGAGGTCGCCGGAGATGTCTGCGATGAGGGCCCCGTCGGCGCTCGTCAGGTTGCGCTCCACCTGAATCTGGGGCGTGACCGTGATGAGCTCGATATCGCTCAGCACCCGAATCCGCTCGGCAGTGACGGACGGGAACGTGGCCGCCTCCAGGCTTACCGCGCGAGGCTGTCCCTCCACCGCCAGCGCGAGTCGATCTCCGGCGCGAAGATCGAGGAGCATGCCCTCGAAGTCCAGCGGTGCGGACAACACCCTGCCATTGGCGCTGAGCAGCCGGTCTCCAACCTCCAGGGCCGCTTCGTCTGCGGGTGACCCGGGGGCTACACGGCTGATGCGCACACCTCTGGTGCGACCCCAGGCGTCTGCTTCCACCGGCTCCACGTCGACGCCGACCCAAGCCCGACGGATCTCTCCGAAGCGGACGAGGTCGTCCGCGATGCGCATGGCCCGGTCGATGGGAATCGCGAAGCCGAGTCCTTCGCTCCCACCGCTGCGTGAGATGATGGAGGCGTTGATGCCGACGATCTCACCCAGCGCGTTGACGAGGGGCCCACCGGAGTTTCCCGGGTTGATGGACGCGTCGGTCTGGATCATTCCGAAGTAGAAGCCCTGGCCATCCGAGGATGGCGTGATGTTCCGGCCGATGGCCGACACCACGCCTGCCGTCACGGTGGGCCGTGCATCTGCCGCGTAGGTGCCCAGAGGATTGCCGATGGCCACCGCCCATTCACCGATCATGAGTCCATCGACGCTACCTACCGGGGCCACCGGCAGGTCTTCGGCCTGAACCCGCAGCACGGCGACATCCGCCACCGGATCCGTCCCCACCAGCGCGGCTTCCAGGTCACGCCCGTCGGGCAATGTCACCTGGATGCGCGAGGCCTCTCTGATGACATGGTCGTTCGTGAGCACAATGCCGTCCGCGCTCACGATGACCCCGGACCCGAAGCCGGCGCTCCGCCGTTGCGCATTGGGCGGTAGAAAGAAGCTCTCCCAAGCCGAGCGAGCCCGGACCTGTTCGGTCCGGATCACGCTGATGCTCACGACCGCGGGCGCGACCCGGTCCGCTGCTCGAACGATGGCGGTGGCCCGGCTGGCCTCCAAGGTATCCGAAGCGGCTTGCGCTGCCGCCTGAGCTCCGGTGCCTGGTCCAGGCACGGTCTGGACCGTCTGGGCGGCCTCCACGGCCAAGTTCGGGGCCACTTCGCTGGAAGGCTCGCGAGCTCCGTCGGCTGGCCGGCAGCCCAAGACAAGGAGCGCAAGCGCCGCCCCGCATGAAGCCCTCATCCTGATCCTCACCAGTCCCTCCTCCATTGCTCCGCTTGGCGCGGATCAGAGCTTGGTGTCGAGCTTGTGCCAGTCCGCAAGGAAGCCCTCCAAGCCCTTGTCCGTCAGGGGGTGCCGCCCGAGCTGCCAGAGCACCTTCGGGGGAAGCGTGCCACAGTCGGCGCCGATCAGCATGCATTCGACCACGTGCATGGGGTGTCTCAGCGAAGCGGCCAGGATCTCGGTGGCGAACCCATAATTGTCGTACACCTGACGGATCTGGTGGATCAGGGTCATCCCCTCGCCGGAGATGTCATCGATGCGACCGACGAAGGGTGAGACATAGGTCGCACCGGCTTTGGCGGCCAAGAGGGCCTGTGATACCGAGAAGCAGAGTGTGACGTTGACCCGATGCCCGGCTTCGACCAGGTCCCTACACGCCTTCAAGCCGTCCTCCGTGAGCGGGACCTTCACGACCGCATTTTCATGGATAGCGGCGAGCTTCTTTCCTTCCGCGACCATGGTGGCGCGATCGATCCCCACCACCTCGAGGCTCACGGGCCCGTCCACGGCCTCACAGATCTCGAGGTAGATCTCCTTGGGATCACGGTCCCCGGCGATCTTCGAGACGAGGGAGGGGTTCGTGGTCACCCCGTCGATGAGGTTGGCATCCGCGGCGCGGCGGATCTCGTCGAGGTCGGCAGTGTCGAGGAAGATCTTCATGCTTCGATTACGCTCCCAGGCGGCTGGACGGGTGTGGAGGAGCTGGAAGGATACTCCACAAGTGTGAGGAAGAGCCCCTCCGGTGGTGCCGGTGGGGAAGTGAGGGTCTCGGCGTCGCTTGCGAGGAGCGATTCGAAGACATCGGGGGCGCGGCGGCCCCGGCCGATGTCGACCATCGTTCCCACCAAGTATCGCACCATGTGATGCAGGTATCGGTCGGCTGTGATCTCGAAGCGGAAGCCCAGCTCCCAAGGCGTCCACTCAGCTCTCTTCACCGAACAGACGTACCCGCGCTCGGGCTGGCCGCTCTTCGAAAACGAACGGAAGGATCGGGTTCCTGGGAGGCGCTTGGCAAGCGCATGCAGGACTTCGGGGTCCAAGGGATCCGTCAGGGGCCAGCACCAACGACGGTGGAACGGCGAAGCGGCCACGGGATGTGTTCCCACGTCGTAGCGGTAGGTACGAGCCATGGCGTCGAAGCGAGGATGGAAGTCTGGCGACACCACCTCGGCGGCTTCCACCCAGATGTCCCTGGGGAGCGTGGCGTTGAGCGCCTTCCGCAAGGTCGGACCGTCCCAGCGCGCGGGCATGTCGACGGACACGACCTGACCGGTTGCGTGCACGCCCGTGTCGGTCCGGCCCGAGCCAATGGCGGTCCGCGGAGTGGCCGCGAGTCTCGCGAGCGCTGTCTGAAGCTCGCCCTGCACCGTGCGCTGGTCTGGTTGGTACTGCCAGCCGCGAAAGGCCGAACCGTCGTAGTGCACGGTGAGCTTCAACCGCTTCATGTCGGAGGGATCCACTGCGGGAAGGTAGGGGCGCGGACGGGGCTGTCAAGCGAAGCTCAGGGTCGGCGATTGACCCGGAAGCCGCTTGTCCATTAGGGTTTGCGCCTCTACACCCCTTTCGCTTGAGGTAGCCCGCGCGTGTCAGATTCCGAGACCAGCATTCGCTTTCCCGCACTGTTCGGGGAATTGGCGGAAGGTCGTGATCTTCCAGCTGACGTGGCCGAAGGCGCCTTCGACCTGGTCATGCTCGGTGAAGCGTCGGAGGCCGAGATGGCCGGACTCCTTATAGGCCTCCGCGCCAAGGGACTATCCGCGAGCGAGATTGCCGGTGGGGTGAGGGCCCTCAGGAAGGCCATGGTTCCGGTCCCGGTGGAGGATCCGTCTGTGCTCGTCGACACGGCGGGTACCGGGGGGGGCACGTTCACAACGTTCAACATCTCCACCGCGGCCGCCCTGGTCGCGGCTGGAGCCGGAGCTCGCGTGGCCAAACACGGGAATCGATCGTTCACCTCGCGCAGCGGAAGCGCAGACGTCCTCGAGGCGTTGGGGGTGCGCATCGACCTCAGCCCTCAACGGATGGGCGAGGTGCTGGCCGAGGCCGGCATCGTGTTCATGTTCGCCCCTCTTCTCCATCCGGCCATGCGACATGTGGCCCCGGTCCGGCGCGCCCTGGGCATCACGACCGCGATGAACCTGCTCGGACCCCTCACCAATCCCGCCGGTGCTACCCGGCAGGTCATCGGGGTCTCCGATCCGCGCCTCTTACCCCTGATGGCTGCTGCATCGCAGGAGCTGGAGCACCAAGCGACGCTCGTCGTCCATGGAGAGCCCGGCATGGATGAGGTCAGTCCCATGGGCGGTACACGGGTGGCCGAGGTCCGCGCCGGGTCCGTGCGTGAGTATGAGGTCACCCCCGAAGCCCTGGGCCTGGAGCGCACGGGCCCCGAAGGCCTGGAGGGCGGGGAGCCCGAGGACAACGCCAGGATCATCGAGGGCGTTCTGGCCGGGGCCGAGGGCGCCGCGCGGACGGCGGTCGTGCTCAACGCAGCCGGCGCGCTGATCGTGGCCGGTCTCGAGGAGGACTGGGACGGGGCAGCGCGCGCGGCGGAATCATCGATCGACGAGGGTAGGGCGGCGGATGCGCTGGACCGTCTGAGGCGGGCGACGTCGGACTGACGTCCCGCTGAAGGAGGCCGGGTCGCGGGGGGGAACCCGCTCGGTCAATACTTCCTGATGACTCCCACGACCACACCCTGAATGCGGACGTCGTCGGCGTCGACCACGATCGGGACCATGGTGGGGTTGGCCGGCTGGAGCCGAACACGATTGCCGCCTTCCCGATACAGCTTCTTGACGGTCGCGGAGTTCCCGTCCACCAGGGCCACGACCATCTGTCCGTCCTCGGCGGTTTCCTGAGCCTGTACCACGATGTAGTCGCCGTCTCTGATCTGCTCCTCGATCATGGAGTTTCCTTCCACGCGGAGCACATAATTGTCTTTCCGCCGGCGGACCATGTCCGGGGGTACGGCCAGCGTCTCGCGGTCCTCCATGACCTCGATGGGAAGCCCGGCGGCCACGGCTCCGAGGAGGGGGAGCTCCAGGGCCGGACTCGTCGTCCCACGCGAGACCAGCTCGACCGAGCGACTCTCGTTGTAGGACTTCCGTATGTAGCCCTTGCGTTCCAGATTGCTGAGGTGCTCATGGACCGTCGCCAGCGACGCGTATCCGAAGTGATCGGCGATCTCTTCGAAGCTGGGCGCGTACCCCCGATCCTCTATGAACGCGCCGATGTAGTCCAGAATTTCCTTCTGTCGCTTGGTCAGCGGCATGGGAACCCTCCCGGGGCACCAGAAGACCCGAACAAGAACCGAAGCAAGGATACCTCAACGTTGTCGGATTCGCAAGGCGGGCAGCCGCTTCCCGGGGTGCTGGCGTCCATCGTGGAGACCAAACGCGCGGAGATAGCCGAGCTATGGGGGCGTCGCCGTGGACTCGAGTCCGCCCTCGGGGGGGCCCCCGCAGCCAGGGGGTTTCGTGACGCGCTGGCCTCTCCGGACCGGGTGGCGCTCATTGCGGAGTGCAAGCGGAGGTCGCCCGGAGCGGGTGAGATTCGGCCCGACCTGGATCCCGTCGCGCTGATCCGAGGATATGAGAGAGCCGGAGCCCGAGCGCTCAGCGTGCTCACCGACACGGAGTACTTCGGCGGTAGCCTCGACGACCTCCGTGCTGTTCGTGGCGTAACGACGTTGCCTGTCCTGCGAAAGGACTTCACTCTCGATCCGATGCAGATTCTGGAGGCGCGCGTCGCCGGTGCGGACGCCGTCTTGCTGATCGTGCGAATCCTCTCGGACCCAGAGCTCTCGGCGCTCCATTCGGAGGCCCTGTCCTTCGGGCTGGAAGTCCTGGTGGAAGTCCACGACGAGGCCGAGTTGGAGCGTGCTCTAGCCCTGGGCGCTCGGCTGGTCGGGATCAACAACCGTGACCTATCGACATTCACCACGGATCTCGACACTACCGTCCGGCTCCTGGACGCCGTTCCGGACGACGTCGTGCTGGTCTCGGAAAGCGGGATCCGGACCCCGCAGGACGTGGCCCGACTCGGGGAGGCCGGTGTCGACGCAATCCTGGTGGGGGAAACACTTCTCCGAAGCCCGGATCCGGAGGCAGCGGCCCATCGGCTGGCCGGCGTTGTTCGGAAGGAGCGAGCCTTTGGGTGACCCCTTGTGCGCACCGTTGCGGGTCAAGATCTGCGGGCTCACCCAGGCCGAGGACGCGCGCATGGCGGAGCGGGCGGGGGCGGACTTCCTGGGTTTCGTCTTGACCCCGGGCTTCGGTCGCTCGGTGCCTCCGGGGGCGGCGCCGGCATTGGTGGAGGGGACCTCGCGCCCCCGCGTTGCCGTATTGGTGGACGAAGCTCCGGACGTGGCTGCTCGCCTTGCGGCCTCCATCGACGCCTCCGTGCTACAGCTCCACGGGTCGGAGCCCCGCGAGACCGTGGAGGCACTGCGCGGGCTGGGTGATTGGCGGATTTGGAAGGCGGTGCGTGCCGGTTCCGTCGAGGACGTGGCCCGTGCCGTGCTAGTTTATGGGCCCCTCGTGGACGCGCTCCTTCTCGAGGGTCGCAGGCAGGGGATCGTCGGGGGTGGGGGCGTGCGTTTGGAGGTGGAGCCGGAACGGGCCCGCGAGTTGATTCCGGACGGGCTTGAGTTCGTCTTGGCCGGCGGGCTCGATCCGGACAGCGTGGGTGAAGCGGTTGCTCGGTTTCGGCCCAACATCGTGGACGTGTCCTCCGGAGTGGAGCGTGAACCGGGGCGAAAGGACGAAGCGGCATTGATCCGCTTCGTACGGGCTGCGAAGGAAGCGATGTGACGCCGGCATGGATGCCCATACCATCGACCCACAACTCTTGGAACCACATATGACAGGCCGATTCGGGGCATTTGGCGGGCGCTACGTACCGGAGACGCTCACTGGTGCCCTCGACGAGGTGACCGATGCCTACGAGTGTGCTCGCACCGATCCGGGATTCCGAGCCGAACTCGAGGACCTTCTCGGCAACTTCGTGGGACGTCCGACGCCCCTGTACCACGCGCGACGACTGGGCGGGGAGGCCGGCAACCCCGAGCTGTTTCTCAAGCGCGAGGACCTCAACCACACCGGTGCCCACAAGATCAACAACACGGTCGGTCAGGCCCTGCTCGCACGGCGCATGGGCAAGCGCCGAATCATCGCCGAAACGGGAGCCGGCCAGCACGGGGTGGCCACGGCCACGGCTTGCGCTCTGTTCGACATGGAGTGCGTCGTGTACATGGGCGAGGAAGACGTGGAGCGCCAAGCCCTCAACGTCTACCGGATGGAGCTCCTGGGCGCATGCGTGCAGCCTGTCTCTTCCGGGACCCGGACCCTCAAGGACGCCACGAACGAGGCAATCCGCGACTGGGTCACCAACGTCGAGAACACCCACTACATCATCGGATCGGTCGTAGGGCCGGACCCGTTTCCCCGTATGGTACGGGACTTCCAGGCGGTGATTGGGCGAGAGGCTCGTGACCAGATCCTCGAGCGGTGTGGTCGCTTGCCTGCGGCTGTGGTGGCCTGCGTCGGCGGTGGCTCGAACGCGATGGGCATCTTCCACGCCTTCGTCCCGGACGAGGACGTTGCCCTCGTCGGAGTGGAGGCGGCCGGTGAGGGCATCGAGACAGGCCGCCATTCGGCCTCGCTCAGCGCGGGAGCCCCGGGTGTCCTCCACGGCTCGCTGAGCTATCTTTTGCAGGACTCGGACGGCCAGGTCGCGCCGGCGCATTCTGTGTCCGCGGGTCTGGACTATCCGGGCGTCGGACCCGAGCATTCATTCCTCATGGATTCCGGACGGGCAACCTACACGAGTGTCAGCGACGATCAGGCTCTGGCAGCGTTCCACCGACTTTCGGAGCTCGAGGGCATCATCCCCGCGCTCGAGACAGCTCACGCTATCGCACACGTTCTCGGCGAGGGAGCTGCGTATGACGGACCGGTCCTGGTGTCGCTCTCCGGACGCGGGGACAAGGACGTGGCCCACGTGGCGCGAGTGGAAGAACGTGGATCCCTACTTTGAGTCGGCCTCGCCATGAGTGATCTCGAACGGTCGTCCGGGGAGAGAATGGGGGGTGGCGGGAGCGTTTGGGAGCACGACCTTCCGCTGGCCGAGGTCCACCAGCTCTTCGTGACGCTGGGGAAGGCGTTCCGCGCCTATCAGCTGTACGACGAGAACAACCCGGTACGACAGCGCTTCGTGGAGGGGCTCCGTACGGAGCTCCAGGGCATGTGGGAAGCGTTCGACCGCCTCGTGGTCTCCGTTGACGAGGACCATTTCTACGTCGACGGACAGGTGGTCTACAAGTCCGATTCCCGTGCCGACTCGCTCGCATTCCTTTTCTACAAGGACGGCGTCCGCGAGATCACCTTCCTTCCGGGTATCGAGGGTGATGAGCTCGAGCGATTCCTTGGGGTGCTTCAGAGTGCCAGGAGGCTCGTGCCCGAGGGTGACGATCTCCTTACAGTGCTGTGGGAAGAGGACCTGGAGTATTTCCAGTATCAGTACGTGGACTTGCTGTCCGAGGGGGTGACGCTGCCCGAGTCCGGGCCCGGCCACTCCCAATCGGAGCTCAAGGCCGTGCTCGAGTCCGAGGACGAGGGGGGCGAGGACGAGCAGGCGGCTCAGAGTGGAGCAGCCGATCCGTCCCAACCGCAGACTGTCAAGCAAGACGACTTCAATCCGACCCTCTACGCCCTCGACGCACGAGAGATGGAGCAGCTCTCGGCGGAGGTGCGGAAGGAGTTGGCCCGGAATACTCGAGAAGATGTTCTGTCGGCGCTCTTCGACCGGCTCGAGGAACGCCAGGACCGAGGCCGGCAGCGCGAGATCCTTCGCATCCTGGGCACGCTACTTCCGAACTTCCTGAGTCGGGGCGCGTTGGGTCCTGCCACGCGAGTGCTGGAGGAGCTCAGAACCCTCGAGAACCTCGAAGGGACTCTGGACTCGGAAGGGCTTCGTCAGCTCGGAGGCATTCTGGACCACGTAAGCGCGAGCCAGACGCTGAACGAGTTCATCAAGGCTCTGTACGATGGGACGATCCGTGCCACTCCGACGCAGCTTGCAGGGTTCTTGAAGTTCCTACGTTTGGGTGCCCTTCCCTCGCTTCTTCGTGCCACCGAGACCGTCGACCACAAGGAGCTGAGGTCGGTCCTGCGCACTGCGGTGCAGGGAATCGCGGAGACGAATCGTGGCACAGTGCTGGCGCTGCTGGAAAACCAAGATGATCCGGTTCTGTTGGCGGGGGCAGCGCGTCTCGTCGGCGACCTGCAGGTCGCCGACTCCGGTCCTGCCCTGATCGACTTGCTGGCGCATCCGGAGGCCTCGGTGCGCCTTGCGGCGGTCGAAGCTGCGGTGGGCGTGCGCCTGTCGACCGTAGCGGGTGCTCTGCTACACACCTTGGACGATCCGGATCGCGACGTTCGGGTCGCTGCGGCGAAAGCCTTGGGGGCGCTCCGGTACCGTCCGGCGGCTGGGGTGCTCGCGGAAATCGTGGGAGACAAGACCATTCGCGGTGCGGACATCGGCGAGAAGGTCGCGGTGTTCGAGGCCTTCGGGGCGGTGGCGGGAGCAGATGGGCTCCGGATCCTCGACCGTCTGCTGAACGGCAAGAGATTCCTGGGCAAGAGGGAGCCGCCCGAGGTCAGAGCCGCCGCCGCGCTCGGCCTGGGCCAGATCGGTACCAGCGAGGCCAGGGAATCCCTGCGGCGTGCACTCGACGATGACGACCCCGTGGTGAGAAGCAATGCCAACCGTGCGTTCCGGAGGGACGACGGATGACTTCCGAGAAGGAGCTCAACCTCCAGGAGGAGGGCCGCCGAGTGCTCGCGGCGCTCTACGGTGCGCTGAACGCTCTCCGCCTGTACCCGGTGGAGAATGAGACGGTGCAACACGCGATTTCCGACCTGCACCGAATCGTGGACCGGGTGGTGAGCGTCGAAGGGGGCGCCGAGGTTCGGGTCGTGGGTGAGTTTTTCTTCCTGAACGAGACTCGGCTGCGGCTCGATCTTTCCAACTTCTCCACCTTCGGCTCCTTCGCCCGCGCGCTCCACGACCACGGTATCGGGGCCGTCGAGATCTTGCCGGGTATCCAGCGGACGGAGTGGGCGCCGTTCCTTTCCATGCTGCTCAGGGAGCCGTCGGCGGACCTCCCATACGAGTCGTTCCTCGAGCGGCTCGCCACCACGTCGGTGGTGCATCTCGACATCCGTCCCTTGAGCGAGGTCGAAGAAGCCGCAGACGACGCGGAGGCCCTGACGGCGGCGAAGCGCACCTACGCCCAGTCTGTGAAGGTAGCGCGGGACGCCCTCGGAGACCTGCGGCTGGGCAGGGCCGTGAACGTGCGCAAGGTGAAGCGGGCGGTGCAGGGCATCGTCGATCAGGTGCTGTCCAACGAATCGTCCATGGTCACCATGACCATCCTGCGGGACTTCGATGAGTACACGTTCACCCACTCCGTGAACGTGTGCATCTTCAGCGTGATCATCGGGCAGCGCCTCGGCCTCGACCGGTTGCAGCTGTACGAGTTGGGCTTGGGCGCCCTGTTCCACGACGTGGGGAAGCAGCGGGTCGACGTCGACGTCATCAACAAGGCGACCGGCCTGACCGACGAGGAGTGGGGGGAGCTCAAGGAGCATCCCACCGAGGGACTCCTCATTCTCTTCCAGATGCAGGGCTTTGCCGATGTCCCGTACCGCCAGATGCTGATGGCGTACGAACATCACATGAGGACGGACCTGAGCGGGTATCCGGAAAACAAGCGGCCGCGGGAACCGACGATCTTCAGCCGGATCGTATCGGTAGCCGACGCGTTCGATGCGGGCACGTCGGTGCGAAGCTACCAGTATGAGCCCTGGCCACCCGACGCGGTGCTCCAGGAGATGCGGGACAACCCGAAACGAGGATTCGACACGCTCCTGGTGAAGGTGCTGATCACCGCCACCGGCGTGTATCCAGTGGGCACCCTCGCCATTCTCGACACGCACGAGCTGGCGGTTGTCTCGCAGGTCAATCCCGACCCCGAGCTGCTCCACCGGCCGAAGGTCAAGGTCATCTCCGATCCGGTGGGACTGCCGTTGACCGAACCCATCACCCTCGATCTTGCCGAAGACGATCCAGCCACCGGGGCACCGGTCCGGCAGATCATCAAGACCACGGACCCGCAGAAGTACGGCATCCGGGTCAGCGATTACCTCATCTCGTGATCGAGACCACCTTCGAGACCTGTGCTGCCCAGGGCCGGTCCGCACTCATACCCTACGTGACGGCTGGTTATCCCACCGTCGATTCCACCCTCCCGGTGCTCGAGGCACTCGTGGCCGCCGGGGCCGACATCCTCGAGGTCGGGATCCCATTCTCGGACCCCCTGGCGGACGGCCCCACCATCCAGCGTTCGTCGTTCGTCTCGTTACGGAACGGAACCACGGTGAAACGGGTCCTCGCGGACGTCGCGGCTTTCCGACGGAGCCGGGACACGCCGGTGGTCCTGTTCACCTATCTCAACCCGGTGCTCCAGTACGGGGTGGAGGCATTCGTCCGGGATGCGGTAGAGGCGGGCGCGAATGGTGTGCTGATCACCGACCTGCCGTCGGGCTCGGATGCGGAGGCAGAGCGTTCGTTGAGCGAGGGCCCTCTGGACCTCATCCGTCTCATCGCCCCGACCACAGAGCCGGAGCGATTAACGGAAGCTGTGGCCGGGGGCTCCGGGTTCGTCTACTACATCTCTCGGACGGGCGTGACTGGAGCCAAGGCCGATCTTCGAGAAGAGCTGGCGAGCGAGGTCACTGCGCTCAAGGAGCGGATCGACCTACCGGTGGCCGTAGGATTCGGCATCTCGACGCCGGACCAGGCACGGGTCGTGGCTTCGGTTGCGGATGGTGTGGTCGTAGGCAGCGCGGTCATCAAAGCCCTCGACGACGGCGGAATCGAAGGAGCGCGGGCCTTTCTGGCGAGCTTGCGGGCGGGGATGCACGGCGCCGCCGTACCCTGACCCTCGGTACCAGACCTCTCAGGGGCTCACCCAGCGTCCAACGCTTCCTCGAGAGCTGGATCGGGACGCACGAACAGCGTGCTGACCCGGTCAGGGATGACCGTGCCGCGTGGCGCGCCGCGCGGCTTCCGAACGTACTTCCGGAGCGTCCAGTCGACCGGCACGCTGCCCGAGGTACGGGCCTTCGAGTGCAGAGCGGCAAGGGCGGCAGCTTGCGCGAGATCCCGAGCGGGAGGGTTGCCCGGCCCGTCCCAGCGGAGAATGACGTGTGCCCCAGCGGCGTGCCGGGCGTGTAGCCAGACGTCGTGAGGGGCCGAGTGCCGGAAGGTCAGGTCGTCGTTGTGCTTCGCTCCGCGTCCCACCCGGATCTCCAACCCACCTGAGCTCCTGAACGTGCGGTAGGGCAGCGTGGAGCCCTTGGCGGTTCCCTTGACGCCGTCGCTGGCGTGTCTCGCCGGGATGGCCGTCTCCACCTCCTCCGGCGACGCCTCACCGGCCCGTGCCCGAACCAGCAGCCGTCGTAAGCTCGCGGCGGTCTTCTCGGCGCTATCGACGAGACCGGGGAGTCGCCTTTCCGCACGTTCCACGCGGGCTGCGCGGTCGTAGTAACGGGCGGCATTCTCGTGAGCCGTGAGCTTGGGGTCCAGCTCCACGTGCTGTTCCCCTCCATTGAAGTCTCTGAGCACCGCGGCATCGGTTCCCGACGGGACTTCACGGTAGCGGGCGAGGATCAGGTCGCCGACAGCCCTGAGGGCCGTCCCGTCCTCGAGCGTGTTGAGCTCGGCCTCGAGCTGACGGGCGCGGCGCCCGGCCCGAAGCACCGCTTCTTCGAGGCGGCGGACGAGGTCGGGGTCCAGCAGTGAAGGTTTGGCGGTACGGTCCGATGAGCCGGCCACCTCTTGGAACGCCCCCAGCAGGCTTGGGACCTTCCTACCGGGGCGCCCCGGTAGCGCCATGGGGTACGGATGTGGCCCATCTTCCAACTGTAGCAGCACTGGATCCCCCAACCCCCGGGCGACCGCGCGCCATCGGCGATGTCCCTCCCTCAGACGCTCATCCTCTGCGCCGTCCACGTCGCAGGCGAGAAGGGCCGGGGCGTTCAGCGGAGACGTCCAGGCTACTTCACGTATCAAGACGCGGGCCCTTTGGTCCGGGGCTGCATCGGAGAGAAGATCCATCCATTGCTCGAGGGGAAGGCTCCGGTCCGTTCCGGCTCTGGACTGGCCCGACGGCGGCGTGTAGGTGCGGCCCACGGCCAGGCCGCGAGTGCCCTTCCTCGACCAGAGGACGTGTCGGATGACGCGTGACTCCGCCTCCGTCACCACGGCGTTCCACTGATTGCCCATCAGCTCGACCAGGATGTCCCGAGGTGGACCGCTCCGCTTGGGCAGCAGCTCGATCCGAATGACTCTTTCATCGGGAGGTGCCGCGATGCGCCTGACGCGGGCAGCATGGCGCAGATCCGAGGGACCGGGCTCGGCGGGCGGAAGGAGCATCACGTGGCCGCGGCTGGGATGCAGCCGCCAGATCAGGGTGCATTCCCGGAACAGCAGGAAGAGGTCCCTTTCTGCTCCGTCAAGCCTCACGGCACGGAGGTTTCCGCCGCCGAGTGCTTCTTCGAGCTCGTCGGCGACGGCGCGCGCCAGCGGGGCATCCCATCGGATTGGCATGGATGAACGCTCGGTGGTGGTGATGTCGCGAGCCGGCGACCAGATTGTGAATGTACGTCACTACCCTCGCCAGGGCCCGGAGCCCATCTTACCGGGTCTTCCAACCGGGGACCGACGGATCTCCGGACGGTTGTGAGGGCCGGCCGTGGGGTCGGGTGGCTCATCTTCCTGGGCGGGGAACTGGATGTCGCTACATCGACGGGTCACGGAGGCGGGTCGGGGCGTCCACCCGGATTGGGCCTCCATCGGGTCCCCCCGGCGCGCGCACGTCGATCGTGTTGCCTCCCTCATGGATGATTGGGCTGTTCGCGCCGGCTTGGACGCGGACGACCGAACTCGATGGAACGCTGCGGCCCATCTGCATGACGCGCTCCGTGAGATCGACCCGGAGTCCCTCCGCGACGCGCTCCCGAGCCGGTATCGGAGCCTGCCCGGCCCTGCGCTGCACGGCCCGGCGGCCGCAGAGAAGCTCCGTGCCGAAGGAGTGGACGACACTTCGCTCCTGAACGCCATCCGCTGGCACACGCTCGGGCACCCCGACCTCGATGCATTGGGGCGGGCCTTGTATGCCGCTGATTTCCTCGACCCGGGCCGCTCGTTCATGACGGAGTGGCGTGCGGAGCTCCGTGACCGGATGCCCGAGGAGCTGAGTGATGTTACGCGCCAGGTTGTTGCCGCCCGGATTCGACGTCTTCTGGATCGTGGGGTGCCGCTCCTGCAACCGACGGTGGACTTCTGGAACGAGCTGGTGGCTGAATCGGAGGCAGGCGCTCCGTGACCCGAAAGAGGAACAAGAAGGGCCGAGGCTCTCGAAAGAGCTCCTCCCTCCGGGGAACTCGGGCCGGACTTGTCTGGGCGGTGACGCTCGCGTTTGGATTGGTGGGCGCGGCGTTCTT
This sequence comes from Gemmatimonadota bacterium, assembly GCA_039587535.1. GTDB lineage: Bacteria > Gemmatimonadota > Gemmatimonadetes > Longimicrobiales > Gaopeijiaceae > JAWLHJ01. Next base: position 35,519 of record JBDHIF010000001.1, on the reverse strand, counting down.
CACCATCCGGACCTCTGGCGACGATCCGGCGGTGGAGCAGCGTACGCCATCCCTCCCGGAGCAGCGCGTGCGGGTGGAGATCTTGAACGGCGGCGGCGTGCCCGGGGCGGCGGCCCGAGCCACGGACCTTGCGCGGGCCGCCGGTTACGACGTGGTCTACTTCGGAAACGCGTCCACGTTCGAGCACACCGAATCGGAGGTAGTGGACCGGGTGGGTCGCACCGATTTCGCTCGCGGCGTAGCAGAGGTTCTTGGGATCGATAGCCTGCGGAGCGAGCTCGATGAGGACCTCTATGTGGACCTCTCGGTTATTCTGGGCCAGGATTGGCAACCGCCGGACGCGCCCGGAGACGACTCGGGAACTCCTGAACCGCCTCCCAACCCAGACGAGTAGAAGACCTTAGATGTCGAGAACCTCCAAGAAGAATCGGCAAAGCGGTGCCGGGAATGCCGCCGACCGAAAGAAGAGCCGCGGCCGGGGAGACAGGTCCGCCAAGGAAAACGCCCCTCCAGGTGGGGCGCTCGAGTGGCTCAAGTCCTTGGGGGTTGCGCTCCTTCTCTTCTTCGTGCTCCGGACGTTCCTCGTACAGACGTTCGTCATCACGTCGGGTTCCATGGAGGACACCATGCTCGTGGGCGACATGCTGCTCGTGAACCGAGCTGCCATGGGCTCTCAGGTGCCGGTCCTCGGCTTCCGGATCCCCGGCTACTCGGAGCCTCGACGTGGGGACATCCTCGTCTTCGACCCGCCGCACGAGGAAACGCTCATGCTCATCAAGCGTCTTATCGGTGTCGAAGGGGACACGCTGGAGATGCGGGACAAAGTGCTCTTCCTCAACGGCGGGCGCCTGGAGGAGCCCTACGTGCGGCACGAAGACGTCGACGACGAGCGTCATCCGTGGATGGCCTGGCAGCGGGACCACCTCGTGGCTGGGGTGGATCCGACGACGTACGCGCCGACGAGGGACAATTGGGGACCCATCGTGATTCCCGAGGGCCACTACTTCATGCTGGGCGACAACAGGGAGCGGAGCCTCGATTCCCGCTACTGGGGGCTTCTGGAGCGTTGGAGGCTGGAGGGGCGAGCGGTGTTCACGTACTACTCGTACAACCGCGACTCCTTTCGACCGTTTCCGGCCCTTCGCGAGGTGCGCTGGAACCGGATCGGTCGGCCCATCGACTGATCTCGGCGTGCGGCCGAGGTCCAATGTCGATCAGAGAGCGGCGCTCCCCGTCCCTGTCTGGGCGCAGCGCCCGAGATCGCTCAGCTTCCGGTGAGCGGCCCGGCGGCTGCGGCTTTCTGCGCCACGTGACCTCGTAGCTGACCGCACGCTGCGTCGATGTCCCGCCCGCGTGTCTCGCGCACGGCGACGGTGACGCCGCGCGCCTCGAGGATGTCGGCGAATCGACGGATCTGCTCGACGGGAGACGGCTGCCAGTCCTGGTACGGAATGGGGTTGAAGGGGATCAGATTGACGAAGGCTCCCCCTGCCTCCCCGGCGAGGTCGGCGAGCTTCGGAGCCAGATCGAGGTCGTCGTTCACGCCGGAGATCATCGTGTATTCGAACGTGATTCGTTTCCCACCGGCGGCATCGAATCGGCGGAGCGCCTCGAGGAGCTCCGGAAGGGGGTGCCGCTTCTCGAGCGGGATGAGCTCCCTCCGAAGCTCGCTCTCTGGTGCGTGCAGGGAGACGGCCAGCCGGAACTGCTCGGGGCGGTCGGCCAGCTCCAGGATCCCCGGGACTACGCCCACCGTCGAGACCGTGATCCGGCGGGCGCCCACGCCGTAGCCCTGGTTCAGGATGGTCAGGGCCGGGTGGACGGCTTTCCTGTTCGAGAGCGGCTCCCCCATCCCCATGAAGACGATGTTCGTGATGCGCCCCCGGGCGTGGGCTTCCGCCCACCGGCGGGAAGCCCGGTACTGGGAAACGATCTCTCCAGGCGTGAGTTGGCGGGCGAAGCCACCCCATCCCGTTGCGCAGAACGTACACCCCATGGCGCATCCAGCCTGAGACGAGATGCAGAGCGTGAGGCGATTGCCGCTGGGGATCAACACCGATTCCACCAGCTCTCCGTCCGGGAGTCGCCAGAGGTGCTTGACCGTGCCGTCCGAGCTCAGCTGGACCTCCGCGGCCGCAGGCTCCGAGAGCGTGAAGCGATCGCCCATGGCCCTTCGCTCGGCTTCGGGCAAATCGGTCATCTCGTCGAGGCTGGTGGCCAGCCCTTCCCAGATCCATCGCTCCACCTGGCCGACACGGTAGGATGGTTGCCGGCGTGCCCCGAAATGAGCCGAGAGGTGTTGCTTGAGGCCGTCCGGAGTCAGGGACAGCAAGTCGATGGATTGAGTGTCCGTCATAGGGTTGTTTCTTGAATGGCCTCGTAGAGCCACTTAAGTTAGCGGCCTGTACAGCACCTCTGAAGGTGACGGGCCCGTGGCCGAATCATGCGGGACCCACCCGAGGCTCTTACCGGACCCTCCGGAATCCAATCACAGCATGGACGGGCGCGGCCGGCACGCCGAGTCCCATCGGAACCATCGCTTGGCCAAACAAATGCGGATGTGGGGGCCCGCTGCCGTGTGGGCGGCGGTCCTTTTTTTGTTGAGTGCTTGGCCGAATCCGGTCGGGCCGTCCTGGCTCTATGTGAGCGACAAGGTGGCTCATGTCGCACTCTATGGGGTGCTCGGGGCAGCGCTCGGGGTGGGCCGGTGGTGGAGCGGCGCCTCTGTGTCCCACGTCGTGGTGCTCGCCGTGGGCTGCCTCTATGGAGCCACCGACGAGTGGCACCAGGCTTGGGTTCCGAACCGCGTGCCCGCGTTCGATGACTGGGTTGCGGATGTGGTGGGTGTAGTCGTGGGATATTCCTTGGTCACGTACCTCGCAAGGAGCGCCGAGCCGCGAGCCGGCGCCGTATCACAGGCGGATTGATGCGACGATCTGAGATCGAGCGGACGGCGCTCCGTTCTTCCATGGTGGGATCTCTGGATGCCTCGAGCGCCGGGGAGAGCGTAACACTCTCCGGGTGGGTGCATCGCCGCCGTGACTTGGGGGGACTGCTGTTCGCGGACCTTCGGGACCGGAGTGGCTTGGTACAGGTCTCTTTCGGCCCCGACTGGACGGACAACGAGGCCCTGCAGCTGGCTTCCAAGCTCGGACATGAGGACGTCATACAGGTGGTCGGTACGGTGGAGCTTCGCCCGGAGGGCGCCCGCAACCCCGACATGCCCACCGGGGATGTCGAGGTTCGTGCCGAGGGACTCAAGCGATTGGGCAAGGCTCGCACGCCGGTGATCCCCGTGTACCGCGGCCCCGAGGACGAGCTACCGGCAGAGGAGCTGCGCCTGCAGCACAGGGCGTTGGATCTCCGGCGTAAGGCGTTGCAGGAGAACCTGGCGCTCCGGCACCGCTTGGTGCTGGAGGCGCGGAACTACCTCAGCGACCTTGGCTTCCTCGAGGTGGAGACGCCGATCCTGACGAAAGCGACGCCCGAAGGGGCACGTGACTACCTCGTCCCGAGCCGGGTGCACAAGGGCGAGTTCTACGCGCTTCCACAGAGCCCTCAGATCTACAAGCAGATCCTCATGGTGTCCGGGTTCGATCGTTACTTCCAGATCGCCCGATGCTTCCGAGACGAGGATCTCCGGGCCGACCGGCAGCCCGAATTCACGCAGATCGACGTGGAGGCCTCGTTCGTGGCGCCCGAGGATATCCTTCGGTGGATCGAAGGTCTGGCCATTGCTTTGGCCCGCGCCGGCGGGATCGCCGCCCCGTCACCGTTCCCGCGAATGACCTGGGCCGAGGCCATGGAGAGCTACGGGATTGACCGTCCCGACCTGCGCTACGGTTTGAAGATCACCGATTGGACGGAGGCCACCCGGGACGTGGAGTTCGGGGTGATCCGAGGGGCCGTGGACGGTGGCGGGCGGGTGCGCGGGCTTCGCGTCCCGGGAGGAGGCCGGCTGTCCCGGAAGCAGATCGACGCCGTGGAGGAGGCAGCGAAAGCCACTGGCGCTCCGGGTTTGCTGTGGATGAAGAGGACGGAGGATGGGTTCTCGGGTCCGCTGGGCCGATTCCTTCAGATCGAGCACGCGGAGCGGTTGGGCCTTGCCGTCGGGGACCTCGCCTTCGGGGCTGCCGGCCCGGACCGGATGACGTCGCCTGCGCTGTCTGCTGCCAGGGTGGCCGCGTGGCAGGCGTTGGAGCTCCCTTACCAGTCCGAGGACGCATGGGTCTGGGTGACGGACTTCCCCGTGTTCGAGGAGGACCAGGGGGAGATCTTCGCATCCCATCACCCCTTCGTGATGCCGCACCCGGATGACGTGGACCTGCTGGAATCCGACCCCCTCTCGGTGCGCGGCACCGCGTATGACCTGGTGTACAACGGGACCGAATTCGGTTCGGGGAGCATCCGGATTCACGAGCCTGAGCTGCAGCGTCGTGTGCTTCGCGTGTTGGGCCTGACCGACGACGAGATCGACGAGAAATTCGGCTTCCTCCTCGACGCTCTTTCGACGGGGGCCCCCCCGCACGGTGGCATCGCACTGGGCGTGGACCGTATCGTTCAGCGATTCAGTCGTTCGGGAAGCCTGCGGGATGTGATTGCCTTCCCCAAGACGACGGCGGCCCGTGCGCTTTACGAAGGAGCACCGACCAGGGTCGGGGAGCGGGAGCTCCAGGAGCTCGGATTGACCATCGCCGCGGACGCGAGCAAGTAGGGGTCTCACGACCCCGGGAGTTGGGGTGACGAACGCAGAACCCATGATCGAGCATCGCCTGGATGCGGAAGGAGTGGATCCGCTCCTGCTGGCCGGTGTGAACGACCGAAACCTCCACGAGATCGCCCGCCTGTTCGGTGTGCGGACGGTTCTTCGCGGCGACCATGTCATACTGTCCGGCAGCCTGGCCGCCATCGAGGGTACGGTTCCGGTGCTGCAGCACATGATCGAGCTGGCCCGCCTTCGCGTGCCCTTCGACACGCCGGACATCGAGCGCTTCGCGGACGGGATCGACCAGCTGGGCCAGGAAGGCGTGATCCGTCCCGATGAAGAAGTGAGGATCGCGCTTCCGGGGTCTCGGCGTGTCATCGTGCCCAAATCCGACGGGCAGAGGACCTACATCCAGTCCATCATCGAAAACGACATCGTCATCGGCATCGGTCCCGCCGGCACCGGCAAGACGTATCTTGCGGTGGCCGCCGCCGTAGACGCGCTTTACAAGAAACGGGTGCGCCGTATCGTGCTCGCCCGTCCGGCAGTGGAGGCTGGAGAGAACCTGGGCTTTCTGCCCGGCGATCTCCAGGAAAAGGTGGACCCCTATCTCCGACCGCTGTATGACGCGCTCGAGGACATGATGCCGCACGAGCGTGTCCGGCGTGCGCTGGAGGACTCGACCATCGAGATCGCTCCGCTGGCCTACATGCGCGGCCGGACGCTGTCCGACGCGTTCGTGATCCTGGACGAGGCACAGAACGCCACGCGGGCCCAGATGAAGATGTTCCTCACCCGCTTGGGGCTGAACTCCAGAGTGGTCATCACTGGCGACAAGACGCAGATCGACTTGCCGCGACGGGAGGACTCGGGCCTTCTTGAGATCGAGGATATCCTCTCGGGTATCGAGGGGATTTCACTCATCTACCTGGACGCGAAGGACGTCATTCGTCACCGCCTGGTGAAGGATATCATCGAGGCGTACGGTCGGGGCGGCGCTGACGGGGACGCCCCGTGAGCACGCAGGGGCAGGGGTCGCAACACGAGTCGATGCTCCACCGGCTGTCTGGAGACCCGGGCGCCACGCTGGGTGGCCGGGTGCGCCATCACGGAGCACGCTTGTTGCTGCTGGGCGCGCTCGCCGCGTTCGTCGCATTTGCGTTTCCACCGGCCACCACCATGGAGGTCCGGGTCTACGAGGAAGGCATGGTGGCCACCGAGGACCTGATCGCCGAGATCGCCTTCGACGTCCCCAAGACCGCTGCCGAGCTGGAGCGCGATCGGCGCAGCGCGATGGAATCCGTGCCGCCCACCTTCGATCTTCGCCCGGAGGTGGCGGACACTGTGGCTGCGCAGCTGACCCGCTTCTTCGATGCCGTGGACGCCGCCGCCAGTACGTCGGACACGCCCGCGTTGAGACAGATCCTGCGGACTCGCCAGATCGAGCCCACTCCGGGCCAGCTGCAGTACCTTCTGCAGCCGTCCACGCGCGCGTCCTTCCGAAGCGCCGCCCTCCGCGCCGCTCGCGAGATCCTGCCCGTCGGTGTGGCCGATGCCAACCGGATGATCGACCTTACCGCTGGGTCGGTGACGCTTCGTCGGGACGGGGAAGAAGAGTCCGCGGATGCCACGTCGATCCAGACGTCCAGGGACTTCTTCCAGCGCGCCGTAGACCTCCTCCCCGATGCGCTGAGCCCCGACGCCCAGGACCTCTTCCGCCTGGTGCTGATCCACTACGTGGATTTCACGTTGGAGCTGAACGTCCGGGCCACGGAGCTAGACCGTGCCCAAGCCGCCACCAGCGTACCGCTGAGCAAGGCACAGGTGCTGCAAGGGCAGGCGATCGTTCGGGAAGCCGACCCCATAGGGCCGGAGACGCTCGCGCGCATGGAGGCCTACGAGGCGGCCCTCAGCAGCCGTGGCCTTCTGGAGCGGGAGGGAGTGACGCTCCGCGCCATGGTCGGTGCGTGGCTCCTCACGGCGCTTCTGCTTTCCATCTTCGGCCTTCTGCTGCTGTTCAACCGCCCGGAGGTCTATGCCAACTACCGGTGGGTCCTCCTCATCGCGCTCTTGGTAGCGGCCTACTTCGGCGGTGCCATCGTGATTGACCGGGGAGGGCTGGCTCAGGAGTGGCTGCCCATCGCCTTCGTCGCGATTCCCGTCGCGGTGCTCTGGGACACGCGCATGTCCCTGTTCCTCGTGCTGGTGTTGGCGGCGGTAACGGGGACGTTGCCGCCGTTCGCGGATTACGGAAACGTGCTTGCGCTGACCGCCGGTGGGAGCGGAGCGGCCATGAGCGTCCGGGCGGTGCGTCGACGCTCGGAGACCTGGGTTTCGATCGCGATCATCGCGCTAATGGCGGGCCTTGCCCTCGTGACCTATGCTCTGGCCACCGGAGGGGACGTCGCGGACGCGCTACGAGGCGGAGCGGTGTTCGCCGGGAACGCTACGGTTTCTGCGCTCGTGGCCATGGGCTTCTTGTGGGTCTTCGAGCTGTTCACCGGCATCACGACGGACCAGACGCTCCTCGAGTGGGCCGACCCGACTCGTCCGCTCCTGCGGCGGCTCTCCATGGAAGCGCCCGGTACCTACGCGCACACCATCAACGTGGCGAACCTCGCCGAGGCGGCCGCCTCGGAGGTCGACGCCAACGGGCTCCTGTGCCGGGTCGGGGTTCTGTACCACGACGTGGGCAAGATGCTCAAGCCCCATTACTTCGTAGAGAACCAGCCCGACGCGAGGAACCCGCACGACAAGCTCAAGCCGGAAACGTCGGCTACGATCGTGAGGGAGCACGTTACCGAGGGGGCGCGGCTGGCCCGTGAAGCGAACGTTCCCGAAGTGGTCGTCGACTTCATACTGGAGCATCACGGAACGCAGAAGATCGGGTTCTTCTACGAGAAGGCGCTGGAGGAGGCAGAGGACGACATCGACCTTTCCCGGTACTCCTACCCGGGTCCGAGGCCGCGCACGAAGGAGACCGCGATCGTGATGTTGGCAGACTCCTGCGAGTCAGCGGCCCGGGCCATGCGCGAGCCCAGCCCCGAAAGGGTCCAGAACCTCATCGAGTCCATCGTGGCGTCTAAGGTCGCCGACGGCCAGCTCGACGACGCGCCCCTCACCATGGCGGAAATCGCCAAAGTCAAGGAACAGTTCGCCAAGATCCTGGGCGGGGTCGCCCACAGGAGGATCGAGTATCCCGCCACCAAGCACCTCACCGACGCGGCGAGCCAGAGTCCTCCCGAGACGCCCTCGGGAGGCGACGAGGGAGGGGGTGGCGAGCCTGTGGATGCGAAGGATCGTCCATGAACGTCCTGGTGGAGCTGAGCGGCTCCGCCCGGGTGGACGCGGAGGCCCTGGAGCGAGCTGTGCGCCGGGCGGTGAAGGAGGACGGCGGGGCTTTGAGCGAGCTGTCGCTGACGCTCCTCGGGGATGACGAGATGCGCGAGCTGAACAAACGATACCTCGGCCATGACCACCCCACCGACGTTATCGCGTTCAAGCTCGGCGAGCCGCCCGATCTGGTGGGCGACGTGTACCTTGGGCTGGAACAAGCCCGGCGCCAGGCCGACGAGCATGGGATCGAGCTACGACGCGAGCTCCAGCGATTGGCGATCCATGGAACGTTGCACGTTCTTGGTCACGACCACCCACCGGGTGAGGAACGCTGGACGAGTCCGATGTTCGCCCTGCAGGAGCGTATTCTGGCGAGCCTTACTGGAGCAGGCACGTGAGCGTCTCACCGGAGCACGAGCTCGACCTGGAGTCGCTGAGGGACCGGGTCGAGATCTTGATCCAGGCCGGGAAGATGGAACACGTCAGGGATGTCGTGGCGTCCTTGCACCCGTCGGACCTCGCGGATCTCGTCGAGGATCTAGACGAGCACGAGCGCGTCCGCTTCCTGTCCCTGCTGCCTACCGAGTTGGCCTCCGAGACCCTTGCCGAGATGGATGCAGGGGACGACCGGGCCGGGCTCCTGGTGGCGCTCCGGCCGGAGAAGCAGGCAGAGCTTCTCCTGGAGCTGGCCGACGACGATGCCGTCGACCTGATCGGAGAACTCGAGCCCGAGGACCAACAGCGGGTTCTGGACGGTCTCCCCGACGACGCCAGCTTCCGCGGTCTGCTGGAGCACGAAGGGGATACCGCTGGTGGTCTGATGACCACCGAGCTCGTTGCCGTAGAGGCGTCGCTTACGGCGGCGGAAGCTCTTGAGCAGGTCCGTCTCCAGGGCCGCGAGGTAGAAGACTTCTATACCGTCTTCGTAGTGGACGGCGCGCGCAGGCTGCTCGGTACGGTCCCCCTGGACGACCTGGTGATCGCGGATCCGAGCGTGCGTATTGAAGGCCTGGTGGAAGAACCGGTGGCCACGGTCCTCCCGACGATGGACCAGGAAGACGTTGGCCGCCTCATCGGCCGCTACAACCTGGCCGCTGTTCCAGTCGTAGACGTGAACGGCGCCCTTGTGGGGCGCATCACCTTCGACGATGTCATCGACGTCATCGAGGCGGAGCAGACCGAGGACATCTTCCTCATGGCCGGTGTCGGCAGCGATCAGTCCGCGATCCGCTATACGTGGATCGAGTCGGTACGCTCCCGGATTCCGTGGCTTTTCGTGAACCTCCTTACCGCGGCTACCGCTTCGGTGGTCGTGTATCTGTTCTCGGAGACCATTGAGAACGTGGTGATTCTGGCCGCCATCATGCCGATCGTCGCCGGGCTCGGCGGCAACGCCGGAACTCAGGCCCTGGCAGTCACCGTGCGGGCGCTTGCCCTGGACGGCGGAGTGGAACCCATGCGTGAGGTCGCGGCGATGGTCGGCCGTGAGCTGGCCGTCGGGGCGGTGAACGGTGCGATCATCGGCGGCGTGGTCGCGTCCCTGGCCACGTTGGTGGGTGGGGACCCGACGCTCGGACTCGTGGTGCTCTTGGCGATGTGGGGGAACTTGGTGGTTGCAGGCTTCCTGGGCTCCTTCGTGCCGTCCATGATGAACCGTCTCGGGGTCGACCCTGCGTTGGGGTCCTCGATGTTCGTCACGCCGTTCACCGATCTCTTCGGATTTCTGTTCCTTCTGAGCCTCGCCAGCGCGCTTCTCCTTTGATGATCCAGGGGACCACGTGAAGCGAATTGCCCGTTCCGGCTCGGTTCTGGTAAGACTCTTGCCCTTCGCGCTCGCGTTCTTGCGGGATCGGAAGCGCTGGATTCTGCTCGGCCGACCTGCCGCCCGCTCCGCGCAGCACCACCAGAAGCGGGCCGAGCGACTCACCGAGCGCCTGGCGGGCCTCGGCCCCACGTTCGTCAAGCTGGCTCAGCTCCTGAGCTCCCGGGCCGACATCCTCCCGGAGCCGTACCTCTCCGCCATCGGACGACTTCAGGATCAGGTGCCCGCGGACCCCGCGTCGGAGATCCGCAAGGTCGTCGAGGAGGAATTCGGCCAACCCGTTCCCGACGTCTTCGAATCTTTCGATGACACCCCGGTGGCCGCGGCCAGCCTGGGCCAGGTCCACCGCGCGCGGGTCGAGGGAAGAGACGTCGTGGTGAAGGTGCTTCGCCCCGGTGTCGCGGCGGCCGTGGCGTTGGACATCGACATCTCCTTCCGGCTGCTCTTCTGGCTGAACATCCTCTTCCCGAACCACCACGTCCGGGCCCTCACCAACGTCGTGCGGGAGTTCTCCGTGCGCGTCCGCTCGGAAATGGATTTCCGGGAGGAGGCCTCGAACATGGATCGGTTCCGCCGGGTGTTCGCTCATGATCGGACGGTGAGGGTGCCCGTGGTGCTGGAGCACATGACCCGGCGACGCGTGCTGGTCATGGAGCACGTCGCGGGCACGAAGATCGATCGACTGCATCCGCTGTTCGCGTCCGGACGTCTGTCTTTCCGGCAGGTCATGGAGTCGCTGACCGGCGTCTACCTGCGGATGATGATGGTGGACGGTTTCATGCATGCCGATCCGCACCCGGGCAATCTGCTCGTGGAGGATGACGGAACCCTGGTGCTGTTGGATTGGGGGGCCGTGCTCGAGCTTCCGAAATGGACCCGTGAGTCCATTCTCAGCTCGGCCTTGGCCGTCGGGCGGGAAGACATCGATGCGGTCATCAACGAGATGTACCGCCTGGGGATGATCAGCCCTGAGGTATCTCGCGGTGAGATTCGTGAGGCAGCGGCCGAAATTCTGCGAATCGTCGAGCGCGCGAAGACCACCAACCGCCAGCGGGTGGTCGAGGAGATCGTCGCTGCCCTGCTCGACACCTTCTACACCTGGCCGTTGGTGCTCCCCCAGGAGATGGTGTACTTCTTCCGCGCCGCCGCCCTCATCGAAGGCCTCGCCTTCGTCTACGATCCCAACTTCGACGGTCTAACCTTCATCCGAGAAGTGGTGCGGCAGAATAGGGCCGAGCTGCTACGCACGACCGGTCAGCAGCGCGCGCAGATTGCCAAGGGGGTGCTGGACGAGGCCCAGCATGCCTTGAGGTCGGTGCGGGACCTCGTAACCCGCGCGGAGCGGGAGGAGCTCAGGGTGCGCGTGCATCCCCGGGACGTACAATCCCAGGAGCGTTTCCTGCACCTTCAGGCGCGCCGCCTTCTCCTCAGCATCTTTGCCAGCGCCACCGCCGTCATCACCTCCATCCTCTTCATCGCGTTGAGGAGCTGGTGGCTGCTGGGCGCCGGTCTATCCATGGCGTTGGTCATGTTCGTCGTGGTCCTGTTTCTCCCTACCCACCTGCTGGAGAATCCGCTCAGGCATGCGCGGGGCGTGCGCCCCGAAGAGTGGCGTTAGCTTTTCTCCGCCGTGCCTGCCATCCACAAGCCATCTTATCGTCCGCTCCATGACAGAAACGCCCGACCTCCCCGGAGATCTCACACCGGAGCATCGAACCCTACTGGAGCACTTCCGGGCCCGGAGGCCCGTCGCTTTGGCCCGGGCGATCTCGATTGTGGAGGACGAGCGGCGTGGCTTCCAGGCGATGCTTCATGAGCTCTTGAAGACGGGTCCGGAGACGCCTCGTGTGGGATTCACGGGACCTCCGGGAGCAGGAAAATCCAGCCTGGTGGCGGCCGCTGCGACACGTTATCGAGCGCTGGACGACACTGTTGGTGTCGTGGCCGTGGACCCCACCTCACCCTACTCGGGCGGCGCGCTCCTGGGCGACCGGATCCGCATGAACGAGCTGGCCACCGATCCAGGCATCTTCATCCGGTCCATGGCCACGCGGGGATCTCTGGGTGGCCTTGCCACCACTACGAAGGAGGTTCTCGACCTCATGGATGCCTATCGCTTCCAGCGCATCCTGGTGGAGACGGTGGGCGTCGGTCAAACCGAGTTGGAGATCGCCGCTGCCGCGGACACCGTGGTCGTGGTCCTGGTGCCCGAATCGGGAGATGCCATCCAAGCCATGAAGGCCGGACTCATGGAGATTGCCGATGTCTTCGTGGTGAACAAGGCGGACCGCCCGGGTGCGGAGCGGCTCGTGAAGGACATTCGCCAGGCGATGCACCTGAAGGCCGGCAGCGCTCTGAAAGACGTGCCGGCGCACCACGGGGTGGACCTCGGCCGGGTGATGAACAAGGAAAGGACCGAGTCTCCGGCGGCGGACGAAGGCGCTTGGGTGGTACCGGTGTTGGCCACGACCGCCCAGTCGGGGGAAGGTGTCGATGCGCTTCTCGAGGCGGTGGAACAGCATCGGGCTTGGCTGGTGGAGAGTGGTCAGCTCGAAGCCCGACGGCGGGCGAGGGCGGCGGGCCGGGTTCACGATGTGGTGAATCGGGAGCTCCGGCGCATCGCGTGGGAGCGACCAGATACCGTGCGTCGGCTCAACGACGGTGTGGAGCGGATCGGGACGAGTGAGGCCACGCCCTATTCGGTGGCGAAGGAGATCGTCGAAGGCTTGCTTCGTTGAACCGGGTGGCGCCTTCGAACATCTTTCCCTACGGGGCGTGAACCGGAAGTCGGTGACGCTCACGCCTACAGGGACTAGTCAGGAGTGCGTATGTCGACGATCGAGAATGACGTGCTGAGCCGGACCGAGCTCGAAGACTTGGTCCGTCGCCGTGAGCGTGAGCTGGCCGAGCTCCGCGGGCGGCTGGAGGACTGGGAAGAGGGCTTCCGAGCCGCTCCAAGCCGCGACGACGCTTTCCTCAGCCTGTCCGGGAAAGAGGTGAAGCCGCTCTATACGCCGCTCGACGTGGCCGGCGACGATTATGAGGAGCGGATCGGCTTTCCCGGCGAGTTCCCGTTCACCCGGGGGCCATACGCGAGCATGTATCGGACCCGGCTGTGGACCATGCGCCAGTTCGCGGGCTTCGCCACCGCCGAGGAAACCAACGCGCGGTACAAGTATCTGTTGGAGAATGGGCAGACGGGGCTTTCCGTGGCTTTCGACTTCCCAACCCTGATGGGGTACGACTCGGACCACCCCAGGTCCCTGGGTGAGGTCGGAGTGTGCGGCGTGGCCATCTCTTCGCTGTCGGACATGGAGACGCTCTTCGACGAGATCCCGCTGGACCAGGTCTCGGTCTCCATGACCATCAACGGGCCGGCCATCATCCTGTTTTGTTTCTACGTGGCCGCTGCCGAGCGCCAGGGGATCTCCCCGGAGAAGCTTCGCGGGACCGTGCAGAACGACATCCTCAAGGAATACCAGGCCCAACACGCCTGGGTCTTCCCGCCGGATCCGGCACTCCGATGCATCGTCGACATGTTCGAGTGGTGCAGTGAGAACGCACCGAAGTACAATCCGATCTCCATTTCCGGCTACCACATCCGCGAGGCTGGTGCCACGGCCGGTCAGGAGTTGGCGTTCACGCTCCGCAACGGCTTCGAGTACGTGGAACGCGGTATCCGGAGAGGGCTCGACGTGGACCAGTTCGCGCCCCGTCTCTCGTTCTTCTTCGACGTGCACAACGACTTCTTCGAGGAGATCGCCAAGTTCCGGGCCGCAAGGCGCATCTGGGCGCGGGGCATGAAGGAGAAGTACGGAGCGCAGGACCCTCAGTCCTGGCGATTGAGGACGCATGCCCAGACGGCTGGCGTGAGCCTGACCGCGCAGCAGCCCGAGAACAACATCGTCCGGGTGGCCTACCAGGCCATGGCTGCTGCGCTCGGCGGAACGCAGTCGCTCCACACCAACTCCATGGACGAGACGCTGTCGCTCCCCACCGAGAAGGCCGTGAGGATCGCGCTGCGGACCCAGCAGATTCTGGCTCACGAGTCGGGCGTGCCGAACACCATCGACCCGCTGGCGGGGTCGTACTACGTGGAGGCGCTCACCGACGAGCTGGAGCGTGAGGCGTTGGGGCTCTTCGAGGAGATCGACGCGATGGGCGGCGTCGTGCCAGGGATCGAGCGGGGCTGGTTCCAGCGGGAGATCGCTGACTCCGCGATGCGTCAGCAGCGCGACATCGAGTCTGCGGAGAGGGTCATCGTCGGCGTGAATCGCTTCACCGAGGGCTCCGAGTCCGTGGAGATCGACACGCTGAAGATCGATCAATCGGTGGAAGAGCGGCAGGTGGCACGCATGAAGGTGCTGCGCGACCAGAGGGACGACGGGAAGGTGAGCGACACGCTGTCGGCCCTCAAAGGGGCCTGCCGCGAAGGCGACAACGTGGTTCCCTTCATTCTGGATTGCGCCAGGGCCGACTGTACCCTGTACGAGATCCGGCACGCCATGGAAGAAGTGTTCGGCGCCTACAAGGAGCCGGTGTTCTTCTAGCCGTGCGCCGAAGGCATCTCGAATCGAGCCGGCGAGGTGTTCTCGCCGGTGCGGTTCTCGTCCTCCTCGTGTGGAGTTGCGGGCTGGCCAGTGGTCAGGAGCCCGGTGACTCGGTCGCTACCGATTCCGTTGCGACCTACGACCTCGTCGGGATCACCATCGACGTGCCGCGTCCCTCGGTGTCGGCTGGAGGATCGAGCATCGTGGACCTGCGTCTGGACTCGGTCTCGCTGCGGCCGGCGCCGACTCTGGATGAAGCGCTTCGGACCATGCCGTTGGTCACCATCCGGCAGAATTCGCGCGGCGAGTCGCAGCCGTCGCTTCGCGGTGCGGAGGATCGGCAAGTCGCTGTGATCGTCGACGGCGTGCCCCTCACCCTGGGCTGGGATGCGCGCACGGACCTCTCGGTCATCCCGCTCACCGCGGCACGCCGCATCCGCCTCGTGCGAGGCCTCTCCACCATTCTCCACGGGCCCAACGTCCTCGGTGGAGCCGTCGAGGTCGACGTGGCCCGGGGACGGGAAGCCTACGCACGACCCGAGCCCCTCACGGCACACGCGGGCGTGGATCATACCGGTGCGACGTCCGTCGCTTTGACCGGTGGCATGGTCGCCGAAACAGGCGACGGGCTCTGGGAGCTGAGGGCCGGGGCTGGTTTCCAGGATCGTGACGGTCAGCCCCTTGCGGGGGGGCTCGGCGGTGCCGAGCTGGAAGGGCGATTCCTGACCTCGGACGGCGAGGTGCGGCTGAACTCGGACGTGCGTCGAGTGGATGGGTTCGCGTCCGCTCGCTACCGCAGCCAGGAAGGGCCGTGGCTCTCTGCGACGGGATCGGGTTTCCGGTCGGAGCGTGGAGTTCCGCCCGAGACTCACGTGGAAGATCCCCGCCTCTGGCGATACCCGTTCCAGAGCCGTGTCTTCGTCGTCGTGTCCGGGGGTACGGGGTTTCACTCGACGGGCCTCGGCATGGCCGATCTGGAGGGGTCCATCGGAGTGGATCTCGGGCGGACGGAGATCGATGGCTTCGCGTCCGAGAGGTACGACGACGTGGTGGAAACCGAAGTGGGGGATGACCGCACGCTGACCCTCAGGCTCACGGGTGATGCGGGGGTCGCGGAAAGGACTGAGGTGCGCGTTGCGGCCACGTTCGCCGACGTGGACCACGACGAGGTCATCGACAGCGGTCCAGAGGCCCACTACTCTCAGCGGCTTTGGAGCTTCGGCGCAGAGGTAGAGCAGCGCTTCGACGGGCTCCTCGGGATCCCGGGCCTGGGGACCACCCGCCTCACGTTGGGTGCGGCGGCCGATGGGTCCGATACCCCCGAGACCGCAGACAAGCCCGCCCTACGGCGCCTCTGGGACTGGGGGGGACGGGTAGGCCTCTCCTCGCTCGCGCGGGATGGCCGCGTCTCCTACCATGCCTCTGTGAGTCGCCGCACCCGCTTCCCGGCGTTGAGGGAGCTCTACTCGGGAGCCTTGGGACGATTTGAGCCCAACCCGAATCTCCGTCCTGAGGTGCTGTCGGCGGGAGAGCTGGGGGTGACCCTGATGACGCCGACGTCGGACCTCCAGCTTGTCGCGTTCCACCAGCGGCTCCGAGATGGCATCGTACGGACGACCGTGCAGACGCCGGGGGGGAGCAGGTTCCAGCGGGTCAACCAGGATGCGGTCCACGGTAGCGGTATCGAGGTCATGGCGAGCACCACGGCATGGGGTGCATTGGTGAGCGGCGACTTCACCGTACAGGACGTTTCTGGTCGGGATACCGAAGGGCGGAGCGTGGAGCTCGAGTACGAGCCAGCCTTCATGGCGAGCCTCGGGGTTCGGCGCGAGCTTCTTCTCGACATCGTCGCATCTGGAGACGTATCCGTAGCGGGGAGCCAGGTTTGCCAGAATCCCGAATCGGGAGGGCTACAGTCCTTCGACACCGATCCCAGGGTCGACGTGGTCTTGGGACGGACATTCGCACTGCCCGGGACGGGCGGCTTCGGCCGGGCGGACTTCTCGATGGCGGTCTCGAACATAGGGGATGCCGCGGTATTCGATCAGTGCGGGCTTCCTCAGCCGGGCCGTACCCTGTCCCTGCGGCTCCGGCTCTGGTAGGCTCGGCGCCGAGACGGGTTCGCCCATGATCCCGGGGCGCCGAGATGACCTCCAGTTCCCCGGGCCGCGCGTCGAATTCCCGCGAGGTGCCGCTTTCCCTATCTTTTCAGGCTGTGTCCCCATCTCTTCGAAACGCTTCTAGAACACGGGGAAGTACCCGATGTCCAACACCGATCGAAAGATCCGAGTCCTCGTGGCCAAGCCGGGGCTCGACGGTCATGACCGGGGCGCGAAGGTGATCGCCAGTGCCTTTCGCGACGCCGGGTTCGAGGTGATTTACACCGGTCTGCATCAGACCCCGGAGATGATCGTCGCCGCGGCCGTCCAGGAAGACGTGGACGTCGTGGCCATGTCCGTGCTCTCCGGAGCGCACATGACGCTGTTCCCGCGGGTGAAGGAGCTGCTGGAACAGGCGGGAGCGGACGACGTGCTGCTCACGGGCGGTGGGATCATCCCCGAGGAGGACATGGAGTCGTTGGAGGAGCGGGGTATCGGAAAGCTGTTCGGCCCCGGCACGCCCACCGGCGCGGCCATCGACTACATCCGTTCCTGGTTCGCCGAGCGCGAGGTCGCGTAATGGCGGAAACAGCCAAGCAGGACCAGAAGGACGCCGGTCGGCTGGGAGAGCTCGCATCGGAGCTACGTGAGCTACGGGAGACGCTGCGCAAGGGTGGTGGCGAGAGGCGTATCGCTCGTCAGCACGACCAGGGTAAGCTCACCGCTCGGGAGCGCATCGATCTCCTCCTCGACGAGGGCGAGCCCTGGGTGGAGCTCGGCATGCTGGTCGCTCACGACCAGTACGACGGCCAGGCTCCCGGCGCCGGAGTGGTCACCGGCGTGGGCCGGGTGGAAGGTCGCGAGGTCGTAGTGGTAGCCAACGACGCCACCGTGAAAGCGGGATCCTGGTGGCCCGAGACGATCACCAAGATCCTCCGGGCCCAGGAAGTGGCCATGCGCTGCCGGATCCCCATCATCTACCTGGTGGACTCGGCCGGCGTGAATCTCCCCTATCAGGGAGGGGTCTTCCCGGGCCAGTACGGGGCCGCGCGGATCTTCTACTACAACTCCATCATGCGCCGGTACCTGAGAATCCCCCAGCTGGCGGCGGTGATGGGGCCGTGCATCGCGGGTGGCGCCTATCTCCCGGCCCTATCCGACGTGATCCTGATGGTGGACGGCACCTCGTTCATGGGCCTCGGGGGCCCGAACCTGGTGAAGGGCGCCACCGGCCAGAGCGTCGGACAGGAGGAGCTCGGAGGTGCCCGGGTGCATACCGAGGTCAGCGCGGTCGCCCACTACATGGTCGAGAATGACCAGGCGTGCATTTCCCGCCTGCGGCGTCTCGTCGAGGAGCTTCCGGTCGATGAGGTGGCGGAATCACGTGAGGCCACACCTCCCGCGCGGCTCGTGCAGGAGCTCTACGACCTCATGCCCGACGACCACCGTCAGCCGTACGACATGCACGAGGTTCTGGACTGTATCCTGGACGGTGAGGGCTTGGATGAGTTCCAGCCGGAGCACGCCAAGGAGATGATCTGCGGGACTGGTTTCGTCGACGGCGTGCCGGTCGGCGTCATCGCAAACGCCCGCGGCATGTTCAAGTCGCAGAAGGGCGGCGCCCCCCGATTCGGCGGCATCGTCTACACGGAGAGCGCCCGCAAGGTCGCCTACTTCATCGAGACCATGAATCGGCATCGGACCCCCATCCTGTTCGTGCAGGACGTCTCGGGCTTCATGGTGGGGCCGGATGCGGAGCATTCCGGCATCATCCGAGCGGGTGCGGAGTTCGTGGAGGCCATGGCCACAGCCACGGTACCCAAGCTGGTTCTCACGCTGAATCACGCCTCCGGTGCCGGATACTACGCCATGGCCGGGCAGGGCTTCGACCCAGATTTCATCCTGTCGCTACCCACGGGGCGCATGGGCGTCATGGAGGGCTCCAGCGCGGTGATGGCCCTGTTCAGCGGGCAGCTCGAGAAGCTGAAGGCCGAGGGGAAGGTCCCCGACGAGGACCTGACCACCCGCATGGACGAAGTCCGAGCCGAGTACGACCGGCAGCTCGATGCCCGCTTCGCGGCCGCGCGTGGCTTCGTGGACGAGATCGTGCTGCCTGAGGAGCTCCGGCCGGCGTTGGGTCTTCTGCTCAGGGCTTCACTCAACAATGACGGTCCCCACGTCGGGGCGTTCCACATACCGGAGGGTTCATGACCGACTCCGCGCGCACGGTGCGCGTCGCCAGCGGACAAGGGTTCTGGGGCGACGAGCAGGAGGCCCCGGTCCGTCAGGTCGAACGCGGTCCCATCGACTACCTCATGCTGGACTATCTGGCCGAGGTCACCATGTCCATCATGCAGAAGCAGCGCAGCCGGGATCCGTCCGCCGGATACGCCCGTGATTTCGTCGAGCTGATGCAGCGGATCTTCCCGGCCTGCGTCGAGAAGGGCGTGAGGGTGGTGACGAACGCCGGAGGGGTGAACCCACACGGATGTGCGGACGCGCTCGTGGAGGCCGGACGGGCTGCGGGCGTTGCCGGGAGGGCCAAGGTCGGCTTGGTCACCGGGGACGATCTCATGGACCGACTCGACGAGCTCCTCGACGGCGGACACGAGCTCCGCAACATGGAGACCGGGGAGCCTCTTGCCGCCATCCGGGACCAGGTCCAGAGCGCCAACGCGTACATCGGGGCCACGCCCATCGTGGAAGCGTTGAAGAAGGACGCCGACGTCATCGTCACGGGACGGAGCACCGATACGGCGCTCACCTACGCGCCGCTCATGCACGAGTTCGGCTGGGCGCAGGACGATTGGGACCGCATCGCCGCCGGCGTCATCGCCGGACACATCAACGAGTGTGGCGCCCAATGCACTGGGGGCAACTGCCTTATCGACTGGTGGGAGATCGAGGGGATGTCCGAGCTCGGCTTCCCCATCGTAGAGGTTTCCCCCGATGGCACCTTTGTCGTCACCAAGCACGACGGTACGGGTGGGCGCGTGTCCCGCGCCTCCGTGGCCGAGCAGATCCTCTACGAGATGGGTGATCCCTCGGAGTACATCACGCCCGACGTGGTGGCGGATTTCACCACCATCCAGCTCGACGAAATCGGGCCGAGCCGGGTACGGGTCCACGGCGTGAAGGGACGAGCCGCCACCGAGTTCCTGAAGGTGTCCATCGCCTACGCTTCGGGCTGGAAGGCTACGGGAACGCTCACGTACTCGTGGCCGGACGCCGCCGCGAAGGCAAGGGGGGCTGCGAAGATCCTCAGGGAGCGACTGGACCGTCTCGGACTGGTCTTCGACGAGGTGCGGACCGAGCTCGTCGGTTGGGACTCCACCCATGGCGCGCTGGTCGGGGAGCCGCCGGCGGATCTTCCCGAAGTCCAGCTGCGCGTGGGTGTCCGGTCGTCCGATCGGGCCGCGGTCGAGCGCTTCACCAGGGAGATCGCGCCCCTGGTCCTCACCGGTCCCCCGTCCGTGACGGGGTTCGCCGGCGGGCGTCCGCGGACACAGCAGATCATGGCCTACTGGCCGGCGCTGATCCGGAAAGAGGCCGTTCAGCCGCACCTGAAGGTGGAGGTCAAGGACGTATGAGCCGCATTCAGCTGGTGCACCTAGCCCACGCGCGCTCCGGCGACAAAGGCGATACAGCCAACGTCGGGCTTATCGCGTACGACCCGGAGCACTACCCGCTCCTCGTGGAGCAGGTGACCCCGGAGCGTGTGAAGGCGTTCTTCGGATCGATGGTCAAAGGCGAGGTCGAGCGGTTCGAGCTCCCGAACCTTCACGCGCTCAATTTCCTTCTCCACGGGGCGCTGGGCGGCGGCGGCACCATGTCACTCATGAACGACGCCCAGGGGAAGGTCTTCAGCACCGCGTTGCTCCGGATGGAGATCGAGGCCCCCGACACTGTGGCTGAGGCCGTCCGGGGCCGCGGCCGCGTCCCGGAGGGTTGGAGCCCGAAGGCTGGAGCCTACGTGTGAGTGAGCCTGTCCTGCGCTACGGCGTCGAGGATGGCGTCGCGACGCTCACGCTCAACCGCCCGGACAAACGGAACGCCCTCAACGGCGACCTGGTTGCGGCATTGAAGGAGTCGTTGGACCGGGCGGACGCCGACGTGTCGGTACGCGTCGTCGCCATTGCCGGCGCGGGGAAGGATTTCTGCTCCGGTGCCGACCTTGCGGAGCTCGAGCGCATCGCGACGCTCTCGTCGGAGGAGAACCTCGAGGACGCCCGGTCGCTGGGTGCCCTGTTCACGAAAATCCGTGCCCTCCGCTGCCCGGTGGCAGCGGTGGTGCGTGGTAGGGCTCTTGCCGGCGGTTGTGGGCTGGCCTCGGCGTGTGACGTCGTCCTCGCCGATGAGGGCGCCGAGTTCGGATATCCCGAGGTGCACCTCGGCTTCGTACCTGCCATGGTCATGGCGATTCTTCGGCGTAAGGTCGTGGAGGGAAAGGCGTTCGACCTGGTAGTGAACGGCGCCCGGGTGGGCGCGGCCGAGGCCGAGCGCCTCGGGCTGGTGACCCAGGTCTTCGCTTCGGAGACGTTCGAGGCGGAGGCCCGGGCGTACCTCGATGGGCTTGCGAAACGCCCTCCAGGCGCGGTGGCGCTGACGAAGCGCCTCTTGTACGACCTGGACGGCCTCTCGTTCGACGACGGCATCGAGCGCGGAGCCCAGGTCAACGTCGAGGCCAGGATGTCCGACGAGTGCCGGTCGGGGGTCCGCCGGTTCCTCGACCGCTCGTCTCGGTGACCGGCGAGTATGGGCTTGTTCTTCGACCGATCACGCCGGGCCGGCCGCTACCTGGAGTGGAAGGTCCGGCTCTTCACACTGGGCGCAGTCCTGGCAGTCGTGGGGATGGCGACTGACCAGACTTGGATGACCTGGGCGGCCACGGCCGTGCTCGTGACGGGCATGCTTCTCCGGTTCCTTCCCGGTGGACGAGAGCGGGAAGACGTGGATACCGAGGAATCCCCCACCGGGAGGTGAGCCACGCCCGTTGGCCCCCGCGTCAGTCTCAGCATCCCATCCTCCACCCGGTCGCTCGCCGCCAAAGTGATGCATGGCGGAGAATCCTCGGGCGCTTCTGAGGCGCCACTTCGGCTATCCCGAGTTCAGGCCGGGGCAGGAGGAGCTGGTCGAGGCCGTGATGTCCGGCCAGGACGCCCTCGGAGTGCTCCCGACCGGCGGCGGCAAGAGCGTGTGCTACCAGATCCCGGCCCATGCCTCCAGCGGCTTGACGCTCGTCATCACCCCTCTGGTGTCCCTCATGCAAGACCAGCTGCGGCGGGCGGCGGCCGGGGGCCTGCGTGGCGGCTACTTGAGCGCCACGCTGTCAGCGGCCCAGAAGCGGTCGGTTCTCCGGCGAGCCCGTGAAGGGAGGCTGAACATCCTGTTCGTCGCGCCCGAACGGCTCGAGCTACCCGGATTCAGGCAAGAACTCCGCAATCTCGACGTGCGGCTCCTGGCGGTGGACGAAGCCCACTGCATCAGTGAGTGGGGTCACGAGTTTCGCCCGTCTTACCGCCGTATCGGAGCCCTCCGCGACCTCGTCCAGTGCCCGATACTGGCGCTCACGGCCACAGCTACGCCGGAGGTGCGAGCGGACATCGAGGAGAACCTACGGCTGAGGAATCCCCAGGTAGTGGTGCGATCTTTCGACCGGCCAAATCTGTCGTGGGTGGTCGCTCGGGCCGACGGCTCCGTGGGGCGCGTTAGGGCCATCCACCAGCTGCTCAACAAGCGACCGGGGCCGGCCATCGTCTACGCACCCACGCGGGGAACCGTGGAATCAGTGCGAGACCGGTTGGCCGCCTCCGGGATGGCGGCTGGAGCGTACCACGCCGGGCTGTCGGGGGCCGCGCGGACGGCGGTTCAGTCGAGCTTCATGAACGATCGCTGCCGCGTGGTTGTGGCGACGAACGCCTTTGGCATGGGCATCGACAAGGCCGACGTACGGACCGTGGTGCACTTCGCGCTTCCGTCGACTCTGGAGGCCTACTACCAGGAGGCGGGTCGGGCGGGTCGAGACGGCCTGGACGCAATTTGCGTCGCGTTTTACGCGAAGTCCGATCTCCGGACGATGCGCCGCCTGGCAGAGCGGGCACACCCTCCGCGGTCCGCCCTCCGTGCTGCGCTCCGGACCCTCGGTCGGTTAAAGCGTCACGGTGCACACCACGGGTTCGGCGTCGAAGAGCTATCGGGCGGCGAGGACGCAGAGGTCATCGCGGAAGCCCTCGAACGGCTCGGGGCGGTGGCCCCGTCGGGTACGCCCCGCAGTGTCTGTGAAGACGACCCCTGGTCGGCTTCGTCCCGACGGCGCTGGCGATATGTGAACCATCGCATGAATCCGGCCCCGCTTCTGGCCCGACGGCGCACGGTTCTCACGAAGTTGCGGGCCGTGAGGAGGTTCGCCGCGGCTCGCGGCTGCCGCCGAAGGGCCCTCCTTCGTTACTTTGGAGAGCATGTGTCGGACGGCTGCGGGAAGTGTGACCGTTGCCAAAGAGCCCTTTCCATTCGAATTCGAGCGGCTTTGTAGACTATGGATCGATATCTGACCGAGGAGCACGTGAAGCTCAGGGAGCGGGTGGCGGACTTCGCCCGGGAGGCCATCGCACCTGTCGCGAAGGACCTCGACGAGGCCTGCACGTTCCCCTGGGAGAACGTGAAGGCCATGGGTGAGTTGGGCCTCCTCGGTGTTCCGGTGCCCCGGGAGCTCGGGGGGATGGGTCGGGACTACTTGAGCTACATCCTGGTGGTGGAGGAGTTGGCCAAGTTCGACGCAAGCCATTCCATCACGGTTTCGGCGCACACGACGCTGGGCCTTTCGCCCATTCTCGCGTTCGGCACCGATGCTCAAAAGGAGCGTTTCATTCCGCCGCTGGCGAGCGGGAAGGTGCTCGGCGGGTTCGGCTTGACCGAGCCCGGTGCCGGATCGGACGCCTCCGGAACCCGGACACGCGCGGTGCCGGAAGGAGATGGCTACCGCATCAACGGGTCGAAAATCTTTATCACCCACGCGGGTGTGGGTGAGATCTTCGTGGTCACCGCGGTCACCGATCCGGACGCGGGCGCTCGGGGGATCTCGAGCTTCATCGCGTGCAAGCCCACCGTCGATTTGGACGAGGCTGAGCGTATCGGCTTCGGACACGATGGGACCTTGCCGTTCAGCGAGGGCCTCACCGCCGGAGAGAAGGAGGACAAGATGGGTTGGCGCGCCTCCGACACTCGCGAGCTGCTCCTCGAGGACGTGTATGTCCCCGAAGGCCAGCGGCTCGGAAAGGAGGGGATGGGGTTCATCAACTTCATGAAGACGCTCGATGCCGGGCGCATCGGTGTCGCCGGGCTGTCTCTCGGGCTCGCTGAGGGGGCGTTCGAATCGGCGGTCCGATATGTGAACGAGCGAGAGCAGTTCGGCAAGAAGGTCTGGGATTTCCAGCAGGTTCAGTTCCGGCTCTCCGATCTCGCTACCGAGATCGAGGCCGGGAAGCATCTGACGTATCACGCGGCGTGGCTCAAGGATCAGGGCGCGCCGTTTTCGAAAGAAGCCGCGATGGCGAAGCTCTACTGCTCTGAGCTAGCCATGCGCGCGACCCTCGGCGCCATCCAGGTGATGGGTGGAGCCGGTTACACGAGCGACTATCCGGTGGAGCGTATGATGCGCGACGCCAAGATCTGTGAGATTGGAGAGGGTACGAGCGAGGTGCAGAAGCTTGTGATCGCTCGTCACGTCTTGGCAGAGGTCCTGGCGGATCCCCTCCAGTCACAGCACACACCGACCCGAGAACGGGCCGGAGCCACAGCCTAGAGGTCGAGTCGCATGGCGACGTCGCGTCCTGTCCCGAATCCGTGGGAAGACGCGCCGCCGCCGACCCGACTCCGTCGAAGGCTCAGCGGTCGCCTGATTCGCCGCCCGACCACACCCGGTGGTCGGCGGATCAGGGACGCGCGGAGCATCGTCGAGGGTGAACGACTCACTGGGCACAACATCGGAGCGCAAGTTTGAGGAGAGAAATCCTCGTGAGCGCAACACCCGAGGAATCCTGGGTGGCGTTGCTCGAAGACAATGAGCTGGTGGAGATCATGTTCGACCGACCCGATCAGAATCGGGTCGTAGGCGACATATTCCTGGGGCGGGTCGAGGCTGTCCTCCCCGGCATCCAGGCCGCCTTCGTCGACATCGGAACCGAGAAGGCCGGATTCCTCCACGTGTCGGACCTCAACTATGACGAGGACGACGACGACGACAACGGGAATGGCCGGGGGCGGGGGCGCAGAAACCGCAAGTACCCGCCGATTCAGGAAAGCCTCCAGAAGGGGCAGCAGATCCTCGTCCAGGTGACGAAGGAGCCCATCAGCACGAAGGGCCCGCGCCTGACGGCGCAGGTCTCTCTTCCGGGGCGCTTTCTGGTCTACATGCCGTTCTCCACCCATGTGGGCGTGAGCCGGAAGATCGAGGGGCGAGATCAGCGAGCGAAGCTTCGCAAGATGGCTCGTGACATGCTTCCGGAGAACGCTGGCGGGGTGATCGTGCGGACCGTGAGCGAGGAGGTCACGCAGCAAGTCCTCAAGCGCGAATTCGATCGTCTCCATGAACGTTGGCAGAAGATCCAGAATCGTGCGCGATCTCAGAAGCCTCCTGCGGCGGTCCATCAGGATGCCAAGCTCATCAGTGGGGTGATCCGGGACCTGTTCAGCGACAAGTTCGAAGCGCTCCGGATCGATTCCAAGGCCATCTACAATGAGGTGGTCGAGTACGTCAAGACGGTGGATCCCGACCTTTTGGATCGGGTGCACCTCCACGACGGTTCAGTGCCGCTCTTCGACGAGCACGACATCGAGGAAGAGATCCAGCAGGCGTTCCAGAGCAAGGTTTCGTTGAAGTCCGGCGGCCATGTTGTCATCGAGCCCACTGAGGCGCTGGTCTCCATCGACGTGAACACCGGAAAGTTCACGGGAAAAGGGAAGAAGGATCCCGAGGAGACGATCCTCCGCACGAACCTCGATGCGGCTCGGGAGATCGCCAAGCAGCTGCGTTTGCGCGACGTGGGAGGGATCATCGTCGTAGACTTCATCGACATGGAATCCCAGGCACATCGAGACAAGGTGCTACAGGAGCTTCGAACCCATCTCGGACGAGATCGGGCTCGCACCAAGACGTTCGAGATCTCCGGGCTCGGCCTGGTTGAGATGACCCGGCAGAGGGTGCGCCCTTCGCTGTTCAACTCCCTCACCCACCTCTGTTCCTCGTGCGGCGGGTCCGGCCGGGTCTATACCCCGGCCACCGTGGTGCGCCGCATCGAGCGGAGCCTGAGGAGGGCGGCGGCCTCGAAGTCCGAGAAGCAGATCGTCGTCAGGGTTCACCCCGAGGTCGCCCTTCGTGTCATGGAGGAGGAGCCTGGCTTCTTGAGACGGGTCCGAAATCGGACCAAGCTGCAGCTGGATCTGAGGGACGACCCGCTCATGCGCTTCGACGAGTTCCGTCTGCTCTCCGGCCCGGCAGAGACGGATGTCACGGAGAAGTACGTGGCGGCCTGAGCCGCTTCGAGCGCGGGAAGGCGTCGGGCCTGGCTGACCAGGTTCGACGGGGGTGGGCTCGTGCACAGCACGACCACCGAACATGCCTTGACCGCGACTCGGCGCTTGCCGACATTATCAGGCTAGTGACGGAACTTTCGAGCCAATCGAGACGTAGCTATGTACGCAGTATTCAAGACCGGCGGCAAGCAGTTCCGGGCGGAGCCCGGGGCACGCGTGCGGATCCCTTCGCTCGACGTCGAGCCCGGAAGTTCGGTGACGTTTGACGAGGTTCTCCTCGCCGCTGATGGGGAAGAACAGGTCCAAGTGGGCACGCCCGTCGTGGAAGGCGCTTCGGTGAAGGCCGAGGTGATCCGCCACGGACGAGGCGACAAGGTGATCGTCTTCAAGCGGAAGCGCCGGAAGGGGTACCGTAAGAAGCAGGGTCACCGGCAAGGCTTCACCGAGATCAGGATCGACGAAGTCGCGCTCGCCTAACAGCGCGTCTTCCCAGGCAACGGGACAAACCCATGGCTCACAAGAAGGGCGTAGGATCTAGTCGCAACGGCCGCGACAGCAATCCGCAATTTCTGGGCGTCAAGAGGTTCGGCGGCCAGCCAGTGCGGGCTGGGGGGATTCTCGTGCGGCAGCGGGGCACCCGGTTCCACCCTGGGCGGAACGTGAAGCGCGGCAAGGACGATACGCTGTTCTCCGTCGTGGACGGCGTGGTGAGATTCGAGCGCATGCGGGCTCGCGACGTGGTGTCGGTATACCCCGCCGAATAGTTCGTGACAACGTGACGAGAGGTCCGGATCGACGGCAAAAGCGCTGTCGACCGGACCTCTTTGCATGAGCGTGTGAGATTCGCGCAATCGACGCTTCGGCGCATCCCGGAGTCCGATCCGCAACTTGGCGGCGCGGGGCTTCGTAGGTAGGGTAAGCCGGGCGACTTGAGAAGGAGGTGGACGATGTCTACCGAAGACCTTCGCGGGCTTGATGTCCGTGTCGATAGATCAGGCTCCGTTTGGGAGTCCTGGGGCCGTAGGGTTTCGGCCCACGGGTGGTGGTTGACGCCCCTATTCATAGTTCCGTTCCTCTGGGACTTCGTGCCTGTCTCCAGAGACGCTTCTGTGTCCCCCGTCGTCGCCGTGGAGGACTCGGCGAGAATTGTGGGGACCGATCTGCCCTTGCACGTGAACGAGCGTGTCGAGAGGTGGATGGATCGCTTCCAGACGACGCATCGCCCAGAGTTCGCGCGCGTCCTGGCGCGGGCCGGAGTCTACGACGGGATGATCAGGGACAAGCTCCGCGCCCGGGGGATGCCCGAGGAGTTGGTGTATCTGGCGATGATGGAATCAGGCCTGTCGCCGTGGGCCGTCTCGCAGGTGTCGGCCGTCGGCATGTGGCAGTTCATGAGCCCGACGGCCATCGAGTACGGCCTCAGGGTCGACGAGTACGTGGATGAGCGCCGCGATCCCGTGAGAGCGACGGATGCAGCCCTGGATTATCTCGAGTGGCTCCACGGGCGCTTCGGCTCGTGGTATCTCGCTGCAGCGGCATACAACGCCGGCCCCAGTCGGGTGCATAGGATTCTCCGACTTCACGCCGGGGGGCGTTCGGGCGACGAGGATCTCTACTGGGAGGTGCTCGACCACCTTCCGGCGGAGACGCGCGAGTACGTGCCCAGGATCGTGGCGGCGACCATCCTCGCCGAGGACGCCGTCTATTTCGGCTTCGCGGCTTCGAGGGCGGAGCCGTATCTGTTCGATCGGGTGTTCGTTCCCGGGCGGACCCGCCTCGCCACGATCGCCGAGGTACTGGGGATCCAGGTGAGGATCCTGAGGCAGCTGAATCCTCATCTCACCAGGCAGATCACTCCTCCGGGCGAGATCTACGGCGTTCGGGTGCCGGTGGGGCTTTCTCCGCAGGTCGTCACGTCGTTGGCCACCGGAACCGGCCTGCGCGATACCGCCGAGTAGCGGGGCAGGACGGGGAGGGACATGAGACGGCCGGCGCCTCAAGGGGCGCCGGGCCGTTCTTCGTCGAATGGCGGGGCAACACGCGGCTGACTGGGCCGCGCTGCGGGAGGCCGACCTCAGCTCTTCGGGTCCGGCGGCGGTCCCCAGTGGGTCTGGCCCTCTTGCTCCGCCCGCGCTGAAGCGATGATCCGCCAAAGAATGTCCCGGATCAGCTCTTCGTCCGTCGTGGAAGCTCTTGCCAACTCCGCGGCGCGACGGACGACCCGGGCCTCCTGAGGGGGATCCAAGACGGGAAGGCCCAGCGTTTCCTTAAGTGCGCCGATCTCGACGACCAGCGCCCGCCGTTCAGCCACGAGGCCGACGAGCTCGGCATCCAGATCATGAATGCGCTGCCGAAGCTCATCGAGTCGGATGCGTGCGTCGTCGGCCATGGCGGGTCCGGATCAACGGCCCTTGAAGTCGGGCTTCCGCTTCTCCATGAAGGCCCGGACGCCCTCCCTCCCGTCCTCTGAGGCGAACGCCTCCAGGAAGAGCTCCTTCTCCTGTTCCAAGCCCTCCGTCATTGGGCGTTCGAAGGCCGTGCGAATCGCTTCCTTGCCGAGACGCAGCGATACCGGACTCCACCGCGTCATCCGTCGTGCGAGGTCGAGCGCACGCTCCAGGCTGCCACCTTCGTTGGTGAGTATGTCCACCAACCCGATACGGTGTGCTTCTTCGGCTTCCACGAAGTCTCTCCGACGAGGCGCGCTAGACGCTGTGTGCCCCCACCGCCCGGGATCAGCCCGATTCGGATCTCCGCCTGGCTGATCCTGGTGGTACGGTCTGCGACACGGACGTCGCAGGCGAGGGCGAGCTCGGAGCCACCGCCGATGCAGAAGCCGTGTAGCGCGGCGATGACCGGCTTGGGGAAATCGGCGACGGCTTCGTAGATGCGCGGCTGTCGGTAAACCTCGCGCTGCTCTTCGGCAGTGCGTGCTGCGAACTCGGTGATGTCCGCTCCGGCCACGAACGCCTTCTCTCCGGCGCCGTGGATCACCACGGCCCGAACGTCCTCGTCGGTGGCCAGTTCGGCGAACAGATCTTTCAGACGCGTCCGAACGTCGGCGTTCAGCGCGTTGAGCTTCTCCGGCCGATTGAGCGTGATGAGGGCGATGTGGTCGGCCCGCTTCTCGAGCAGGACGGGTGCGTCGGTCATGTCGTCTCCAGGGTCATCCGACCCCAGGGTCTCGTGCAGATACTCGGCGATCCCGAGCCGGACGTCGAGACCGACCAGGTCGGTGAGCTTCAGCGGCCCCATCGGGTGTCGATAGCCGAGCTCCATGGCCTTGTCGATGTCCTCCGGAGAAGCGACCTCCTGCTCGACCATACGGATCGCCTCCATGCCCAGGACCACCCCCAGCCTCGACGACGCGAATCCCGGCGCGTCCTTCACGACAATGGGCTCTTTGCCGAGGCGTCGGGCGAAAGCCACGGCGGCATCCCTTGCTTCATCGGAGGTGTCGGGACCCCATACGACTTCGACCAGTGCCATGATGTGCACGGGATTGAAGAAGTGCATTCCCAGGAACCGCTGCGGCTGCGTCACCGCTTCGGCGATGCGTGCGATCGACAGGGACGACGTGTTGGTGGCCAGGAGCGCGTCGGACGGTGCCGCCGCGGCGACCTCGGTGAAGATCTTCTCCTTCAGGGCCATGGACTCGGGGGCGGCCTCCACGACCAGGTCCGCCCCGGTGGAAGCTGCGGTGAGGTCAGTGCTGCCGCTGAGCCTCGCGAGCGAGCCGTCGCGCTCGGGCTCGGTCACCTTTCCGCGCGCGATGCCCTTCTCGAGGTTGCCACGGATTCTGTCCAGCCCCGCCTGGACTGCTGCCTCGTCCACGTCGTAGAGCCGCACGTCGCATCCGGCGGCCGCACAGACCTGTGCGATGCCATGCCCCATGGTGCCCGCGCCCACGACCGCAACGGTCTCGATATCTCTCATGTGCCCTCCCAAAGGGTCGCGATCCCCTGGCCCACGCCGATGCACATGGACGCAAGGCCTCTCGAGGCTCCGCGTCGCCTCATCTCGTGCAGGAGCGTCACGACGATGCGTGCGCCGGAGCATCCGACGGGATGCCCGAGGGCGATCGCTCCTCCGTTCACATTCACGCTCTCGGGGTCCAGCTCCAGCTCGCTCATGCATGGGATGGCCTGGGCCGCGAAAGCTTCGTTGAGCTCGACAAGGTCGAGATCGGCCACGTTCCATCCAGCCCTTTTCAGGGCCTTGCGGGTGGCTGGCACCGGGCCGATTCCCATGCGGTGGGGTTCCACGCCCGCTACGGCACTGGCGACGACGCGGGCCATGGGCTCCAGCCCGAGCTCCCGGCCCCGCTCCGCGGAGACGACGAGGAGCGCGGCGGCGCCGTCGTTGATGCCGGACGAGTTGCCGGCGGTCACCGAGCCACCTTGCTTGAAGACTGGTCGCAGCCGCGCCAGGTCTTCCGCCGAGGTGCCGGGCCGCGGGTGCTCGTCCCGGTCCACCACCACAGGGTCTCCCTTTCGCCGTGGAACTGACACCGGGATGATTTCGTCGTCGAAGTGGCCTGCGTCTACGGCCGCCGCGGCCCTCCGCTGGCTCTCGACCGCGAAGGCGTCCTGGGCCTCCCTACTCACGGAGAACTCGTCCGCGACGACCTCGGCGGTCTCTCCCAGTCCGATCGTCCACTCCGGGGCGAGCGCCGGATTCGGGAACCGCCATCCAAGCACGGTGTCGGCGGTTTCCGGGGTGCCCCGCGGGTATCCTCTGGCCGGCTTCAGCATCACCCAGGGTGCACGGCTCATGCTCTCCACTCCCCCGACGATGAAGGCGTCGCCCTCGCCCGCCGTGATGGCCTGGAACGCCGACGCCGCGGCCTGCATGCCCGAGCCGCACAGCCGGTTCACGGTCTGCCCAGGCACGGTGACGGGGAGCCCGGCACGCAGGAGCGCCATCCGAGCCACGTTCCGGTTGTCCTCACCCGCTTGGTTCGTACATCCGAAGATCACGTCGTCCAGTGCGTGGGGGTCGATCTCCGTACGCGCCAGAAGGGCTTCGATGGTAACTGCCGCCAGGTCGTCGGGTCGGACCGGAGCGAGTCCCCCTCCGTGGCGTCCGATGGGTGTTCTGACTCCGTCGATGATCCACGCTTCGCGCATCTTTCCGTCCTTTTCGTCTCGTCGACTCGCGTCATGTCCGGACATACGAAGAGCGGGGTCCGGACCCCGCGCCCGAACCCCGCTCCACGCAACGCCGTCCGGTTACTTGCCCTCGAACTCGGGCTTGCGCTTCTCTACGTAGGCGTTCAGCCCCTCCTTGGCGTCGCTGCTCGCGAACAGCTGTGCCTGCAGCTCTCGCTCCAGCGCCAGCGCCAGCTCGAACGGGAGCTCGGCACCGGTCTGAACGGACCGCTTGATGAGGCCGACGGCCTTCGTGGCCTTGTTCGGGGTGGTGAACTGACCGGCGTACGCCAACACCGCGTCGACGAACGCATCCCGATCCTCGATGTCGAGGATGTCGTTCACGAGCCCGAGCTCGTGCGCCTTGTCGAAACCGAAGGTAGTCCCTTCGGCCATGAGCTGGATGGCGTTGGGCTTGCCCACCAACCGGACGAGGCGCTGGGTGCCGCCGGTACCGGGCAGGACGCCGAGCGCCACCTCTGGAAGCCCGACCTTGCCCGAGTCCTTGCGGGCAATACGGATGTCAGCCGCCATCGCGATCTCCAGCCCGCCACCAACGGTATGACCGTTGAGCGCGGCGATGACCAGCTTCGGCGTGTGCTCGAGACGGTTCAGGGTCTCGTTGGCGTGCAGGCAGAAGCAGTACTTCCAGTCCGGATCGGCCTCGGAGAGCATCCCGATGTTCGCACCGGCGCAGAAGAACTTGTCCCCGGCGCCGGTCATGACGATGACCTCGACGTTCTTGTCGAAGCGCGCCTGGACGACGGCCTCGTCGATCTGGCGCATCATCTCGTGCGTGTACGTGTTCGCGGGCGGGTCGTCGAGCGTGAGCAGGGCGACCTTCCCACGGACTTCGTAGTGGACCAGTACCTTGTCGGACATCTGCGCTTCCTTGATTCAGGATCGTCGTGGTTCGCGATGGCGGTCGTGCCTTCGGTTAGACAGCGTGGAAGGTTACCCGATCCCCTCCGGGCGGGTCAAGCGAAGGCTCCATGGTGGCACGAAACAGCGCGGCGCGTTCCTGGGAGAAGATTTCCGCCGTGCCTTCCGTAGATGGGTTGGTCCATCGTACCTGGTCTGGTGTAGCAGGGGTACGGACGTAATTTCCAATTCTTATGGATGCCCCAATGATGCGACGCATGCCGCTCCTTCTCGTTGCCGTGCTCGGGATGGCGCTTCCCGTGGCAGCCCAGACCACCCAGTCGGTGGTCCGAATCCCCGTGGAAGGGGTGATCGAGCTCGGGATCGCTCCGTTCATCGAGCGTAGCCTTGCCGAAGCGAAGGACGCAGGGGCTGCCTTCGTGGTCTTGGATATGGATACGCCCGGTGGCCGGGTAGACGCCGCCCAGCGCATTACCGACGCGCTCCGCGACGCCGCGCTGCCGGTCTACACGCTGGTGAACCGCCGAGCCTTCTCCGCCGGCGCGTTGATCGCCCTGGCGACGGATGGGATCTACATGCGGCCGGGGTCGGTCATCGGTGCGGCCACACCCGTGGATGGGTCCGGTACCAAAGCACCGGAGAAGATCGTGTCCGCCATGCGGAGCGAGATGCGGAGTCTCGCGGAGCAGCGTGGCCTGGACCCGAACGTAGCAGCGGCCATGGTGGACGAGGATGTGGCGGTGGAGGGCCTGGTGGAGTCGGGTAAGCTCCTCACGCTGACCACCGAAGATGCGGTACGAATCGGCTATGCCGCGGAGGTGGAGGACCTGGATGCCCTCCTGGAATCCCTGGGTGCCGCAGACGGAAGGGTGGAGAACGCTCAGGCTAATTGGGCCGAGCAGATCGTCCGATTCTTCTCCAACCCGGTGGTTGCGCCCTTCCTTCTGACCCTGGGCTTCCTCGGCCTCATCACCGAGATCAAGACGCCGGCCTTCGGGATGGCCGGTGCGGCCGGCCTTCTGTCGCTCTCTCTCTTCTTCGGCTCACACCTCATCGTGGGGCTGGCCGGGTTGGAGGATCTCCTGGTCTTCGGCGCGGGCTTGGCCTTCATCGGAGTGGAGGTCTTCCTCATTCCGGGGTTCGGCCTCTTCGGCGTCGTGGGCGCCATCGGCATCCTGGCGGGACTCTACATGAGCCTGCTGGGTGGGTTGCCTACCATGCCGGATTTCACGCGGGCCGGACTGATCATGTCTACGACGATCTTGTTCGTCGCCGTGACCGCATGGGTCATGATCCGCACGCTTCCGAAGAGCTCACGGCTGTCGAAGAGCGGCATCTTCCTGCTGGAGCGGACGGATCGTTCCACGGGCTACGAGTCCTCTCACCCCCGGTCGGAGCTCATCGGCCGCGTAGGTGCTGCGATCACCGACCTGCGACCCTCTGGGACCGGCTTGTTCGGAGACGAGCGCATCGACGTCGTGTCCGAGTCCGCGTGGATCACAGAGGGCACGCCCATTAGGATCATCAGCGCCGAAGGCTATCGTCACGTCGTGCGTGAAGCGGATCCCGACGAGATTTCTGAGTCCTCTACAACCTCCCAAGGCGACTAACCGATGCAAGAGCAGATCCTCGCGTTCAACGCGATCTTGATCTCCGGAGCAATCCTCTTCCTACTGATCATCCTCTGGGCGATCCCACTCCGGCTCTGGGTCGAGGCGATCTCCGCCGGGGTGAAAGTCGGGATCGGATCGCTGGTGGGGATGCGCCTGCGCAAGGTTTCGCCTCCGGCGGTCGTCCGCCCGCTCATCACGGCGACCAAGGCCGGGCTGGACCTGGATATCAACATGCTGGAAGCGCACTACCTCGCCGGTGGCCGGGTGGACCGCGTGGTGGGTGCGTTGATCAGCGCGGACAAGGCCAATATCGAGCTCCAGTTCAACCAGGCGGCTGCCATCGACCTGGCGGGCCGGGATGTGTTCGAAGCGGTTCAGGTGTCGGTGAATCCGAAGGTCATCAACACGCCGAAGGTGGCCGCCATGGCGAAAGACGGCATCCAGTTGATCGCCCTGGCGCGTGTGACCGTGCGCGCCAACATCAACCGGCTGGTGGGTGGTGCGGGTGAGGAGACCATCCTGGCGCGTGTCGGTGAGGGTATCGTCTCCACCATCGGGTCCGCCGCGTCACACAAGGCTGTTCTGGAGAACCCCGACGCCATCTCGAAGGGCGTTCTTCAGAAGGGGCTCGACTCGGGGACCGCGTTCGAGATCCTTTCGATCGACATCGCCGACGTGGACGTAGGGAAGAACATCGGAGCCGAGCTGCAGACCGACCAGGCGGAAGCGGACAAGCGGGTGGCGCAGGCCCGGGCGGAGGAGCGCCGGGCCATGGCGGTCGCTCAGGAGCAGGAGATGCGAGCGCTCGTGGTCGAACGGAGGGCCGACGTGGTGAAGGCCGAAGCCGAGGTGCCGCTGGCCCTGGCAGAGGCGTTCAGGAGCGGAAATCTCGGGGTCATGGACTATGTGCGCTTCAAGAATGTCGAGGCGGACACGGACATGCGGAAATCTATCGCCGGTCCCGGCGAGTCCGGCTCCGAATCCAGAGACTGACGACCCGTGGGCGAGCTGATCTTCTTCGCTGTCCTCATCTTCTTCTCCATCCTCGAGTCCGTTGCCAGGCAGCGAAAGCAACGTCAGGGTGGAGGCGCTGAGCCATCTCCCTTGCCGGGGTCTGAGCCGCTACCGCGCGAGGGAGAGCGCAGCGCGGCTGGCCGCACGGCCCGGGCCGGTGACGAGGACCGCGAGCAGTCGGCGGAGACGGTTCTGCCTGCCGACCTTTGGGAAGAGATCGCGGGACTCGCCGCGGGGGGCTTGCCGGAAGCACCTCCGGAGACGGCGCCGCGTCGCCCCAGGAAGCCCGCGGACGGACAGCGTCGTCGGCCGGAGCGCTCTCGGCCGCGCCCACTCGAGGGGCGCCGCGAGCGTGGAGCTTCGGCCGATCGGGCTGCTCGAGGGTCCGAGCGCCGGCCCACTCGGTGGACACCCTCGACTACGGGTGCGCACCCCATCCACGAAGCCCATCGGGACTACGGGACCGCTCCGTCGGAACGACCTCCATCCCAGCTCGACTGGAAGCCCCCTGCCACAGGCAACGAGAACGCCAAGCGCGTCCGCGCCCTGCTCAGGGGGAGCGGGGGCACTGATGCGCTCAAGCAGGCCGTCATGATTCAGGAGATCCTTGGAATGCCGGTCTCCATGAAGGATCGCTGACACGAGCGAGGGGTGACCTCCCAGGCCGGGGGTCACCCCTTTCCAGGGCTACATTTCGCCGAGGGCCATCTTCCGGAGCACGGTCTGTAGGATGCCGCCGTTCTGGTAGTACTCCACGTCCACGTCGGAGTCGAGCCGGACCAGGGCCTCGAAGGTGGTCACGTCTCCGTCTTCGGCC
>JBDHIF010000126.1:0-2441 GCA_039587535.1 Gemmatimonadota bacterium | reverse complement strand
ACGCTCCGGGCCACATCGGGTTCGCTCACGAGCAACAACCTGTCGTTCACCGTGACGAGCGGCGCCCCAGCGTCGATCGAATTGACGGGGTCGACCACCGACCTGCAGAGCGGAGCGACCCGTACGCTCACCGCCACGCTGAAGGACGCGGGCGGCAACGTGGTCACGAGCGGCACCGGAAGCACCGCCAATGTGACCTTCGCTCAAACGACCGGTGATGGTTCCGTGACCGGGCTGACCGCGGTCGCGGCCGTGGCCGGCGTGGCCACGCTGGACGTTACAGGGAACCTCGCCGGCTCGGTGACGCTCCGGGCCACATCGGGTTCGCTCCAGAGCAACACCCTGTCCTTCACCGTGACAGCCCCGGACGAATAATCGGGATACCGCGAATCAATGGCCCTCAGCTTCAAGCTCCGACGTTCGGCCCCGAAGATCCTGACCCTAGCAGCGGGACCATGTCGACGAAGGTGGCAGATGACCGGGGACTTCGATGGGTGTGCACCGGACCTCGGGAGGGTCTGGTCAGTATGAATGAGAGCAACGCTGGACGCCTCGTAAGTTCCGCCTATGGCTTGATCTTTGCTGCTATGTCCATGAGACATGGGGTGGGTACTCTCGCCGGCTCCGGCACCCCAGTGGCACGGGACAGGTGATGCCGATGACCGTCGCGGGTTTCAGCTTCCTGGTTCTCCAGGATGCATGTCCGGGTCGCCCTGAGGGCGCCCCGGAAGCATTCGCGTGTGTCCCCGTCACTGCCAACGTCGGGGTCGTCGTGCTGGCAGT
Organism: Gemmatimonadota bacterium; assembly: GCA_039587535.1. Lineage (GTDB taxonomy): Bacteria > Gemmatimonadota > Gemmatimonadetes > Longimicrobiales > Gaopeijiaceae > JAWLHJ01. The sequence goes on along the minus strand of JBDHIF010000126.1, from coordinate 1,658 downwards.
TCTCGGCGGCGCCGTCCTGTACGGCGCGTATCGCCACGTGAGGAGCCGCTCGGCGAAGAGCAGGGATCCCTTGTTTCTCTTCTCGGACGGGAACGTTTCCGAGCTGCCACCGAATTCGGTGTCGGCGGCGGCTGCCCAGAAGCTCCGCCCCGGCTCAGCGACTTTCACAGGCTCCGGCCCCGCGTCCTCCACGCCCCAGACGCCAGAGAGATCCCCGGCGAGACCCCGTAGGGAGCCCGCTCGCCCCTCCCGTCGCCGAGACAGCGACGAGAGCGCCACCGAGCGCACCATGATCTCGCCGGAAGTCCGAGCCGCGGCCTTTGGCGCCCCGACAGCCGGCGCACCACCGGACTCGGTCAACAACGGCGACCGTCCGAGCCCGGTGGCCCAGGAAGCCCCACCCGACGGGACCCTCCAGCTCCTCCCGGGCAGCTTGAAGATCGAGCGTGGACAGGGGGCAGGAGAGATCATCCGCTTCGTCCGTGCCCCGGGTGAGGAGGTGGTCATCACGCTCGGTCGAAACGACGGGCCGCCCCATCGGCACGTTCAGCTGCACTCCCCTACCGTGAGCCGGGTCCATGCGCGCTTGACGTTCCGAGACCGGACGTGGACCCTCACGAACGAGTCGGCCACCAACCCCACGATCGTGAACGGACGCGCCCTCGAGGGCAGGCCTGCCGAAGCCGTGCTGCGGGACGGGGACCGGATCGAGATCGGCGAGATCGGCTTCCTGTTCCAGCAGTCCGAGCCTTCGAACCGCCTAGCGTCGCGGAGCTCCTGGTACACGGACCGCGGACGCCGGGCGACGAACCAGGACGCAGTGGCCGTTCGCACACTCCCTGGAGGTCGGGAGCTGGCCGTGGTTTGTGACGGCGTGGGCTCACACGCATCCGGAGGGATCGCGAGCCACGTCGCCTTGGAGGCCCTCGTAGAGGCCCTCACCCAGGGGGAGGACCTGGCGCAAGGTGTCCAGGAAGCCAACCGGGCCGTTTGCGAGGCCGCTGCGGACGATGTGGACCACGCAGGCATGGGCACGACCCTGGTCGCCCTCCTCCGCGAGGGGGAGCGCTATAGGATCGCGAACGTCGGCGACAGCCGCGCATACCGAGTGGCCCCAACAGGGATCCGACAGCTGACACAGGACCACTCCTTCGTGGCCGAGGCGGTGGCCGACGGCGGGATGTCCCTGGAGGAAGCGAATCGCTCACCCTGGCGTAACGCCGTGACTCGGAACTTGGGAGCGGAACCGGGCGTCCAGGTCGACATCTTCGGGCCGTTCGACGCCACGCTTCCCCATCTGGCCATTCTATCTACCGACGGGATGCACGGTGTGCTATCGGACGACGAGATCGAGCAGCTGACCAATGACACGCCCGACGTCCGAGATCTCGCCAGGGCCCTGGCAGAAGCGGCGCTCGCGAGCGGAGGGGAAGACAACGTGGCCGTGGCTGTCATGGAGTTCTCCCCCTCCGCGGAGACGGGAGCGTGAATCCGAGATGACGGGCCCACGATCCGGCAAGATCCCCAGGATCCCCGAGCTGCAACACGATTACGACATCATCCGCGAGCTCGGAAGAGGTGGGACCGCCGTCGTATATCTGGCGCGGGAACGTGCCGTCTCCCGAGACGTCGCCATCAAGCTCATCACCCCGAGCCAC
>JBDHIF010000125.1:0-2444 GCA_039587535.1 Gemmatimonadota bacterium | reverse complement strand
TTTTGGACATCTACCATGACACTTGCACACTCCAGATCGCTGAGCCTGATCGGCCTGATGCTGTTCGTTGGGGCATGCCGCCCCGAGGCGAGCGAGGACACGGGGTCGCGTGCTGACCCCGGTACGGCGGTGCCCCAGCAGGCACGGGCGGTGTCGGATACGCCGGACGTCCCCGCTGGGGCCCAGGCAATCTCCTTTCTGGGCGACACGCTCCGGGCACCCGAGCTCTCCGGAGAGGTCCTCGAGGTCTACACGGCGCGGTACCAGGAGGCCGAGGACGACCTGGCCGAGACTCCGGAGGACGTGGACGCCCTCATCTGGATGGGACGGCGCACCGCGTACCTGGGCGAGTACCGGGAGGCGATCGACATCTACAGCCACGCGCTTACCCTCCACCCGGGCGACGCGCGGCTCTACCGGCACCGCGGGCACCGGTATCTGACGGTGCGTGAGCCGGTGAACGCAATCGCCGACTTCCAGCGGGCCGTGGAGCTCATCGAGGGGACGCCGGATCAGGTGGAGCCCGATGGACTGCCCAACGCGCAGAACATCCCCACCAGCACGCTCCACTTCAACATCTGGTACCACCTGGGGCTCGCGTATTACCTGCTGGGCGACTTCGAGGCCGCGGAGGCGGCGTACCGGGCGTGCATGGACGCGTCGGTGCACCCCGACTCCGTGGTGGCCACCTCGTACTGGCTCTATCTGACCCTCCGCCGGCTGGGGCGGACCGAGGAGGGTGACGCGGTGCTGGCCAACATCCATGAGGACATGGACATCATCGAGAGCACCGGCTACCTGGATCTCCTGCTCCTCTACAAGGGAGAGCGCTCGCTGGAGGACCTGACGGGTCCCTCCGGCGCGGACGCCACGCTTCAGAGCACGACCACCGCCTACGGCGTGGGCGCGTGGCACCTCATCGAGGGCAGGGCGGGGGAGGCGGAGACGACGTTCCGCCGGATCTTGGACGGGCGCAGCCAGTGGGCGGCCTTCGGCTACATGTCGGCGGAGGCCGAGCTGGCCCGGGGCCTTCCGCCGGCCTGAGGCGGAAGTGGCTGCGCGTCACACGGCGAGGAGCCGCGGCAGAACCTCCCCGGCGGCGGCCTGGAGCGAACAGGTGGCGTAGGGCGTCAGCGGGGTGGCCTCCAGGTTGACCTCGATGACGGGTCGCCCGGCCTCCACGGCGGCCCGGGGCACTCCGGCGGCGGGGTAGACCAGTGAGCTGGTACCCACCACCAAGCAGGCGTCTGCGGCCCGAGCCGCTTCGAAAGCGTTCTCGAGGCTCGAGGCGTCCAGGGTCTCCCCGAACCAGACCACGTCCGGGCGAAGCGAGCCCTGGCAGGCCGTGCATGAGGGTGGCGGCACCGCCCCCGCCTGAGGGTCGTCCGGGCCCGGCACGGAGCCGGGCGGTGGGATCTCGGCGTCCTCCAGGCGCCCGCACGCGGAACAGCGGTCCCGGAGGAGCGATCCGTGCAGCTCAGTGGGAAACGCGGCGGAAGGATCCTCGGCGCCAGCCGCGTCCTGAGCCGCCCGATGGTGAAGCCCATCGACGTTCTGGGTGACGATGTCTACTTCCGAGGAGCCCAGCGCGAAGTGGGCCAGCGCCATGTGTCCTGGATTGGGCTGGCAGGCGCCCACCAGCGCTCGCCGCCAACGGTACCAGCCCCACACCAGCGCGGGGTCCCGACGGAAGGCCTCGGGGGTGGCCAGCTCTTCGGGGCGGTGGGAGCGCCAGAGCCCGCCGGCGCCACGGAAGGTGGGGACTCCGGACTCGGCCGAGACGCCCGATCCGGTTAGCACCACGACCCGGTGTGCTTCCACGAGGATCGAGCGAGCTTCGGCTATGTCCGTGCGGCTGGAGTCGGGCGTCATCCTCGGAACGCCGTCCATGCCAGGAGGCCCCAGCCGATCAGAAAGGCCACACCGCCGAGGGGCGTGACGGCCCCCAGCCACCGCTGGCCCGCAAGGACGAGCACGTAAAGGCTTCCCGAGAACACGAGAATTCCCAAGACGAAGGCCCAGCCGGCGGCGGTGAGGCCAGGCTGGCCGGGCCATCGAGCCACGGCCCAGGCCACGGCGATTAGTGCGAGCGCGTGATACATCTGATAGCGGACGCCGATCTCGAACGTCGCAAGGTCACGGGCGTCGAGCGTCGCCCGAAGGGCATGGGCGCCGAAAGCCCCCAGCGCCACCCCCAACCCTCCGAACAGGGCACCGAGCCCGAAGAAGAGCCTTTCCATGGAATGTCTCCGCGGATGAATCGTGTCCGAACGTTTGAAGGTCCACAGCTTCGGACTTCTTGCCAATCCCAGTCCAGGGAGCACTGGGGACGTCGTTGACCGGGATCGGCGTGGCGTCTAGCTTTTCAGCCGCCTCAACACCGTCGGTGTGAGACCTTCCAGAAACCTCAGCGGACCCGCGTTCATGTCCAAGCGGAAAGCCGG
>JBDHIF010000055.1:0-11986 GCA_039587535.1 Gemmatimonadota bacterium | reverse complement strand
CTGGTCCCTCCCGAGTGCGATTGCGGTCGGGTCCGACGGTGTCCCGTACTTTGTTCAGAATACCTCGATTCCGGTTGGCACGGCCACCATCAGCACCATCAACTGAGCGACTCGGGTGACTCCGCCTTAGACGTCGCCTGGTGTCCTTACTCCTGCCGAATCAGCGACATCGAGCGTGAGGACGGAACGGGTTAAGGGACTAGGCGCACGCGGGTCCGCGTAACGCTCCACCGTGGACTAGACACCAGCACGTTGCGCAGGGCTCCGACACACCTCGCCGCGTTAACGAACGCGGGCGCGAGGCATTGGTCCGATGTCACCAGACGTAGGACCGACCGGGCACTCCCGTAATGCAGTATGAACTCGCTCGCAGCCCCCCCTCAAATCCAGAAAGGGTGCGGGGTGGAGCAGCGGCGGCGTTCACGCACACACCTGCGGCAACAATCGCGCACGCGGGAGGACCGCAGCCTGCCCACCAAGATTCCTGCCGGTAATACGCGACAGACGTCCCAGCGGCCTCAGTCCTGCCCCTGATTTCCCTTGTCCTCGCCTCCCCATTGAGCTGCCAAGGTCCCGCCATCCATCGGTGCTGATCTGGAGCGACGCCAACTGTCTGGCCGCCTAGGAAGGACGATTCATCAGCAACGGAGAGGGCCAATGCACGAGTGCCCCGCCAGGGACTCGAACCCCGAACCTACTGATTAAGAGTCAGTTGCTCTGCCAGTTGAGCTAGCGAGGCTTTTCGAGCCCTTCAAGGTACGGAAGTAGGGGACGCGGTCAACCTCGGTGGCCGAAGCCGAGGGGGGGAAAGCGAGCCGCGGTGCTACCGGGGCGTGGTGTCCGGATCCAGGAGCGAGGCGGCAGGGGCCAGATCTCTCGCCCGCTCGAGCGCTTCCCGGGCCTCACCCTCGCGACCAAGGGCCTGTGACGCCATGTAGATCCCGAACCACGCCGCCGCCGAAGAAGTGTCAATCTCCAGCGCCCGGCGATAGTAGTCCTCGGCCTTGGAAGGATCATCCGCGCGAATCGCCGCGTTACCACTGTCCAGCAGTGCAATGAGCCCCGGGTCGAGATCCTCGCGCGCGCTCCGGACCACGTCCGGCGTCATCGACTCGGTCCGTTGGTCCTCGCCCTGGCACGCCGCCACCCACACGGCCCCTGCCGTAGCGACGAGGAGCGCCACCCCCCGTCGGCTCCTCATGGTCCCCCACCCGTCAGGGGATTACCCACATGGCAGGCCAAGCAGGTCCCGGGAGATCGCGCCCACGCGGACGCTGCGTCGAAGCCGGGCTGGTGAGGGCTGACCTTGAAGGCGCCGAGGACCCCGTGGCACTGGACACAGTCCTGTTGCTGGTGGCAGGAGGCGCAACCCTCGAGGTTCTGACGCGCTGCCTGTCCGTGGCGCAGCAGCCACACCGGCTCGGCGTCATGATATCCCCCTCCGAGGCGACCCTGGCCACCGAGCCCGCTCTCCACGTGGCATGAGCGACAGAACACCGTGGTCTCGTGACAGCTGGCGCACTCGTCGGCCCGTGCGAAGGCCGCGGCGGAATGCCCACTGGCGAATCCGTCGGGGTGGTAGCTCGACCCGGCTGGGCCGTCGTGACAATCGGTGCAGTATCCCTCGGTGTGGCACGTCGCACAGGTAGCATCGTCGGATCCGGCCAGTGTGCCGTGCGCTTCCGGGAAGAACGGCGACTCGTGACTCCCCGGCGCGCTCCGCGTGAGGCCGACGCCGGGCGCCCGTATGTCGCGTCGGTCCGGGAGCGCATCGACCACGGCTGGAGAAGCCCCCACGTGACAGCTCCGGCAGTCATCACGGGTGTGACATGTCGCGCATTCCGCCGGCTGAGCCACGGGGGCATGCGACTGAGCGAAGCGATCCACACGGTGCGTGTCCGGCAACGGGTATCCGGCTGGCGGGGGAGGAAGCTCCATGTCGGCCGGGGCCGGAGGTACCGCCTCCAACAAAGGTGTCCCGGCATCCACGTGACAGGCCAGGCACCGGTCCCGGGTATGACAGGTCGCGCACCTCCCGATGCCGGAGGCGGCGGAGGAGCCATGGTCCTCGGACACGAACGAGCCCCGCTCGTGGTCCGCGGGCACGGGAAGCGCCTCGATACGCTCGACCGGAAAGCCGCTCTCGGCCAGCGGCACATGGCAGAGCGCACAAGCGGCGCTGCCCGATGCCCCCGCCGAGAAATGCCCATCGGCACCGGAAACGTGGCACGAGAAGCACGCGTCTTCCTCGACACGATCCACCACGTCCATCCGTGCGCCCCCAACAGGGGTGTGGCAGCCCTCGCAGGACGGTGAAGGCTCCCCGACCGCCTCGAGATCGAAGGCATGGTCCGCGTGATCGAACGTCACGTTGCTGGCTGGGAAGGTCGGGCCGGGCCACGTGACCTCGGAGAGATCCACCCCGTCATGACACTCGGCGCAGAGCGCCGCGTCGGGGTAGCCGGGGCGCTCACCGAGCGCGGGGGCCTCGTGGCACCCCGTGCAGGTGGGGAAGAGCCCTTCGTGGGCCGCGTGCGGGAAGGTCTGCTCTTGAAACTCCAGTAGCCCGGCCGAGACCGCCGCCACGAGGAAGCCCAGGCCCACCAATATCCCGCAGGTGAAAAGCGCCCTCCGCAGCCCCCTGGCCCTCCCGCGCGCATCGGCAATCATGACCCACCTCCTACCGCGGAGAGCCCCGGATCCGACCCCAAGGCTACACGCACCGATGTCCAGGCGCGAGCCTGGTTCCAAGGACTCGACGCTCTGGTCCCCTCGGTCCGATGCCTCAGCACCGACGCCCCCCCGGAGACGGACAGACGGGGCGTGAGCGGCGTCCCGCCCGAGAGCCCGGCGCCAAGAGCCCGGCCGTCACCGAGGCGATACTGCTCGATCTGTTGAAAGCTCCTTGCAGAGACCGTGACATGCGTTCCCGTGGCGGGCATCCAAGCCAGGTGCCCCTGCACCGCGGAGAGGTACCCTCCCGGGCCCCATTCCAGGTCATACCTGGCCCCGGCGGTCCACGGCTGGTCGGCGGCGTGCCAGCGCACCTCCAATCCCGCGCGCCGGCCCGTCCGGTCCAGCGGACGAAGGACCACGGCGGTGCCCGCGTCACCGTAGCGACGAATCCCGGCCGAGGCACGGACGGTCCAAGCTGCGGCGGGGGTCCACCCCACGCGCGCCACGCCTTCGTGGTACGCCACCGGCTCGAAGAATCCCCAGATGGTCGACAGCGAGAAGTACGGCATGTACCGAACCAGGGAAAGCTCACCCAACCAGCTCGCCCCGGAGAGTGCGCGGGAGAACGTGAGATGCCCCTTCCCCAGGACGCCTCGGCCGAAATCGTAGTCCAGAGCGGCTCGATAGGCACCCCACGAGACCGACCCACTCGCGTCCACCGAAGCCCGCTCCGAGGCCAGACCGGACCGATCGCTCAAGAGCTCACGCTGATATCGCCCGGTCACGGCAGTCCCCCCGATACGCCCACGCACCGAACCACCGAAGAGGATCGAGCTCTGATCCGGGACGAAGTCGTCCAGCCCTCTCAGCGCCTCGTCGGCCGGCTCGCGCAGGCCACGCGCCAGGCTCCGGCCGCCGTACACCTCGACCCGCATGGTCCCGCTGCTCCAACGGGCCAGCCCTCCATCGAACGAGGGAAAGCCAAGTCCCGAGGGCACCTCCTGCCGCCCACCTCTCACGGTGAAGCTGTCCCGCACCCAAGTGGCATAAGCCAGCATGGCATCGAAACCGTCGTCGGTGCGTGGCCAACGAAATCCGCCGCCGAGGTCCTGACGGGCCCGCAGCTGCACCGTGGCGCTCAGGCCCTGGAGGCCGAAGCCCCAGGCGGACAGGAAGAGATCCTGCGACGCCATCGCCGCCACCTCGGGGTCCAGGGCCACGTAGCAGCCGGTGTCACCCGGGCAAGGCGGAGTCACCGCCTCTACGGGACGCATGCCGATGACCTGGGCCGTGGAGCCCACCCAACCTCGAGCCTGCTGCCCAACGACGTCCGTGGGCACCGCGGTGATGGCCACGCCCACCACGAGCGCGATCCAGCGGCACCCGGGCATCGACCCTCTCACGGTCGAGCCGCTCCGAACGGGGGGCCGGTCATCGCGTGACAGTCGGCGCAATCGCCGTCCGGCCGGTGGTCGACCTGATCCTGGTGACAGACCAGACACACGGTCCGGGTACGCTCGAGGGCTTCGAAAGGCAGATCCTGATGGCAACCACTTCCGCCACAGCCCACGTGAGCGGTCTCGCGCCGGTGCGCACCGGCGGCGGCCGGGGTGTGACAGGAGGCGCACGTCGCGGTCGCCTCGTGGTGGGGCTCGTGGCACGACGCGCAGTCGGCCGCGGATGCCGAACGATCGGGCCCCTCCGTATGGCAGGACGAGCAGGAGAGGTCCTCGTGACGGGCATGGTCGAACGGCAGCGCCCTGGCCGGCCGCGCTCCCACGGAGAGGACCAGGTCGCGATGAACCTCGAGCGCTCCCCCGGTCCCGCCCGCAGAGCCCTCCTGGTGACAGGCCACACAATCCGCGGCCACAGTTTCCGAGTGATGACAGCTCCGGCAATCGGCCAGGGTGTTCACGGTGAGCGCACCGTGCTCGAGCTCGCTCGTGTGACAGTCCGCACAGGCCAAATCACGGTGCTCCGAATGCCGGAACCCCGGTACTTCCTGGCGAGTCGTGGCCTGAAGGAGTGCCGTGCCCAGCGCCTCCGAGGCCTGCGGTTCCGAGCGCGTAATCTGGACCATCGGAGACGGCATCACCCCCGCAGCGTCGGCGTGGGCTCGCGCATCGGAGGAGGCGTCGTCTTCGAAGACGTCCTGGTGGCAGGCAAGGCAGTTCTGACCATCGACCTGGAAGCCATGCGCCTGGTGGCAGTACATGCAGTCCGCCGCCACGTCTGCAGCAATCCCCCTGTGGAACGGCGTGAGCTCCTCCGCATCGGCATGACACCGCGCCGAAGCACACGACGTCGCCGCTTCTTCCGGGGTTGCCTGCGTGTGGGGATTGTGGCACGAGGCGCAGGTCCCGTCGTGAGGATCGTCGGCCGGCATGGCGGCCACCGTTTGCATGGCGTGGCAGGAGAGGCACGTGTCCATGTCCGGGGCCAGGGCTGCGAACGCGGCGTCCGCCGACTCATCGCTCACGCCCACGTTGAAACCGTGGCACGAGGCGCAGTGGATGGTCAGGTCGCTCATGGCGCCGAGCTGGATCCCGCTATCGGTGTGGCAACCGGACTGGGCGCACGTCTGATCGGTGGCGGCGAACTCGTGGAGCGAGCTGGAATGGCACTCCACGCACTGGAGGCCCTGGAGGGCGGGGTCGTCCGACTCCAGATGCACGCGGTGACCGGCCGTGGCCGCCACCACCTCCCAGCGCTCCGGATCGCCGTCGATGTGGCAGCTCGCGCACAGGCCGTTGGGAACGTACGCGTGCGCCGACAAGGAGTCGGGTGCATCCACGAACTGGGTCAGCCCCATCCTGCTGCGCTGGATGAGCGTCGGCTGATGACAGTCCTTGCAGCCCAGGTCCTGGTGCGCGCTTCGAGCGAAACGCTCGTAGGGATCCACCATGAGATGACACGACAAGCAGAACTCGTTGTCGTGCTCCACGAAGTCGTAGGTCTGGTACGCGTAGTACCCGCCGGTGCTCATCAGCCCAACGACCACCACACCCAAGACCACCAGCGACGGTAGCGAAAGCGTCGCGAGCCAACGGCTGACCCGACCTCCCTGCGGCTCTGATTCTGGGGTCATGGCGCTCCCGGGAATGCCCGCCTCACCACCCTCCGTGGACCCACGACGCCGAGGCTCCCACGATGGTCCGAGCTGGAGCGCCGAGTCCGTACTTCGACTCGACTTCGTTGATGGTGGCGAGAAGCAGGGCCTCGATGAGGAACGGGTTGTGCACCGCGGCACCCCCGGCGCGGGCAAGCTCGAGGTTGAACTGGGCACCTTCGCCGACCGTGTACCGGTCGTCGTCCTCGTCGAACTCCGTGGCCGGGATCTGGGCGATGAGCGCCTCGAGATCGTCGGCGTCTGCGGCGATCTGGTTCTCGGCGTTGATCTGCAGGCCGCGAGCCAACTCGGGCGTGCCGTGACAGCCGGCGGTAGCGCAGGTCTCGAAGGAGCGCTCCTCGGGCACGCAGTCTTCCCCCTCCGTGGGAATCCCAGCGGCGTCCACACAGGGAGTCGCCTGGAAGGAGTGACCGGTGACCCGAAATTCCACGCCGTCCTCGTCTTCGACGTTGAATGCCTGGACGTGGCACGATGCGCACAGGCCCGGATTCGCCTCCGGGGTGCCGTGGGTGCCCACGACTCGCCCGCCGGGGAAGGACATGTTCGGTGGCCACCACCCTGCGACGCCCAACAGCGTCGGCCCCTCGGGCGAGTGCGGCCCCCTGAAGGTCGTCGGGTCCGGCGTGCCACGCTTGTTGTGACACATCATGCATAGGTTCTGGTCTTCATCCGGCGCGTCGATGGAGAACCGGAGGTCGGCGGGGTTGTCCGACCCGTGCGGATCGTGGCACACCGCGCACGTGATGGCCAGGTGCTCGCCGGGCTGCGCTAGGTCGTCCTGCTCCACGAAGGAGGTCTTCACGCCCATCATCGCCAGAGCCCCCTCGCCCGTGTGGCAGCTCACGCAATCGTCTCGGCCGGCGGGGTACGCGTTCACCTGCCCGTGAGCGGACTCGGCCCAGTCGTCGGCGAACGGATGGTGCGCCCCTTTGTGGCACTCACCGCAGCCAAGGGTGAGATCCAGGCCGACATCCATGGGAGCGAGCGGCACCGTCGAATCATCGGGGTCGGTGACGTGGGCCAGCCCCGGTCCATGGCAGGACTCGCACTGCACATCCTGATAGCGCTCCTCCATGGTTGCCCCGTGCCCCAAGATGCCGACGGTTTCGTTCCCGAGCTCGGACACGGTATGGCACTTCTCGCAGGAATCCTGGGCGTGCCCGCTGTCCTTGAGTCCGTCCCATGCGTCCGCGTGAGCCGTCTCCGCCCAATCACTCTGGGTTCCGATGTGGCAGTTGCCGCAGACCGTGATCTGGTCCTCCACGTCGGAATAGCCGACGAAGTTGCCCGCCTCGGCCAGCGGCTCCTCGAACAGCTCGCGGTCGCGATACACCAGGCTCTCGTCCACGCAGCTCACGGGCGCCAGGAAGACGACGGTGAACACGAGCCGCGCGATGCTCGCACGACGGACCATCGAGGCACTCCCGCGGGGTTCGGAGAGGAACGGTGACGGCACCGGACCCATCGCGTGGTCTCGGCGCCGGCACATCACCGCGGAGGGCAGAGCCCGATGCTCGCCGCAGTAGCGGTGTCCGTAGAATCACGGACGCGGCGCCTGATGTCTATACCCGAGCTGCACCGCCCCGCAAGCGGCCTACCTCTCCATGTGATCTGCTCGTTACGACACGTTCAGAAAGACAGAGCGGCCGCCCCCCGAAGGGCGCGGCCGCTTGGTCGCAACGCACCGCTCGGCCCGCGCGGGGCCAAGGAATCAGAACGCCGAAACGCCGGTCACGGCCTGCCCAAGAATGAGCGAATGGATGTCGTGCGTTCCCTCGTACGTGTACACCGACTCCAGGTTCGCCATATGGCGCATGGAATGGTACTCCACGAGGATGCCGTTGCCGCCCAGCAGCCGACGAGCCTCTCTCGCGATGTCAGTGGCCATGTCGCAGTTGGCCCGCTTGGCCAACGAGACCTGCTGAGGCGTCATCGTCCCCTCGTCCTTCATGCGGCCCAGACGGTAAACCAGGAGCTGCCCCTGCGTGATCTTGGTGAGCATGTCCGCGAGGCGGACCTGCTGGATCTGCTTGCCCCCGATGACGGTGTCGAACATGACCCGCTGCTTCGAGTAGGACCGGGCCTCGTCGAAGCAGGCCATCGCGGCGCCGACCACACCCCACGCGATGCCGTAACGCGCCTGCGTGAGGCACATGAGCGGGTGCTTGAGCCCCTGCGTGCTGCCGGGCATGAGGGCATCCTCGGGAAGCTCCACGTCCTGAAGGACGAGCTCGCTGGTGTCCGAGGCGAGAAGGGACAGCTTGCCCTTCTGGTCGCGGGCGCTGAAGCCCGGGGTGTCGGTGGGAACCACGAAGCCTCTGATTCCCTTCGTGTCGCCGATCTCCCCCGTCTGCGCCCAGATGACGGCCACGTCGGCCATCGAGCCGTTGGTGATCCACATCTTGGCGCCGTTCAGGAGCCAGCCGTCGGAGGTCTTCTTGGCGGTGGTGATCATCCCCGCGGGGTTCGACCCATAGTCCGGCTCCGTGAGCCCGAAGCACCCGATGGCTTCGCCCGTGGCCAGCTTGGGAAGCCAGGTTTGCCGCTGCTCCTCGCTTCCGAACGCGAAGATGGGGTACATGACCAGGGCGCCCTGCACCGATGCGAACGATCGGATGCCCGAGTCACCTCGCTCCAGCTCCTGCATGATGAGGCCGTATGCGACGTTGTTGAGCTCCGCACACCCGTACTTCTCAGGAAGGTTGGCGCCCAGGACACCAAGCTCTCCCAGCTCGGGGATGATGTCGGTGGGAAATCGTCGACCCGTGTACGCCTCGCCGATGATGGGCATGAGGCGGTCCTCCACCCAGTCGCGAATGGTGTCCCGCACCATCCGCTCCTCCTCGGAGAACAGGGAGTCGATATCGTAGAAGTCGATGCCTTCGAAGCGTGCCATATCGTTAGCCGTTCGGGGCCCTAGGCCCGTGCTCGGATGGTGAATTGAGCTCGAAATATAACGCGAGGCCTCACCCGTGTGACCCCGTTAACCGGCCCTCCGCGCTCGGTGCCCGATGGCCACGCCGCCCGCCCTCAGTCCGTGGACGCTCCGGGCGGCAGCTCCGGCGGCCTCGCCTCCACGGCACGCCGGTTCCGAAACCTCATCATTCCATAGACGAACTCGCGAGCCACCTTCTGCCCGAGCCACACAGCGGCCGCGATCGTCCCGAGCCAAGCCCCGACGAGCAGGTCGCTGGGCCGAATTCCGAACCAGATGTACAGGGACACACCGGCTCCGAACACGATTCCCCCGACCCATCCCCACCAAGCCGCCCGCTCCCGGGCTTGTCTGCGACACCGTTCACACCACAGGAGCCGATCGAGGTACATGACGTCATGGACCTCCAGACACCGGATGCAGGTCACCTCCTCCGGGTACCGGTCACGCCAAGTGGGTCGGTCCGTCATGACTGCGCCTCAGCCGGTTACTCTGCGTACCAAAGGAGCGTGCGGGACACCACGTCCGCCGCTGAAGCGAGGAGACGCGGATCGTTGACGGGGTGCGGATCTCCTTCCATGACCCCGAACCAGGCAACACGTCCGGACCGTGCATCGACCAGGGCCATCGTGAGGCGCACTCGAGGATCGGCCTCCCCGGGGTTCCTCACGAGCTCCGCACGGACGGGTAGAAGCGCCGCCTCTCCACCCACCAGCGCGGCCAGACGGTAGAGGTCTCCAAACAGCGGGTCTCCGACCCTCAAGACCTCGGCCTGCAGGAACTGGCCCACGGCGAGGCCCCGAGTCCGAGATTGGAGACCCGGAGAGCGTTCCAGCGCCCTGTCGAGCTCCTGCGGCCCTACCCACTGGACCTCACCCGCGCGTGAACGGAACGCGAACATGAGCTCGTCGTCGATCTGAGCGGGGACGCCGGCAAGTTGCTGCACCGGGAACACCATGACGGTGCGACCCCGAAGATCCGGGGGAATTCCCTGGGAGGTGCCCGCCTCGGGAGGCGGAGCGGTGCGACCGCCGCAGCCGCTGCTGACGAGGAGCAGCGCCAACGCCAGCACCGGCACCAGGCTCACATGACCCTTCCCAATTCTCACCGTGTTTCTCCCTCCGAAGCCGCCACCCCCGGCACGCTCTCCTCCAGCTTGCTCGTTCGGGTCGGCGAAGGAAAGGTAGACGCCGCGCTTCGCATGTTGAACCTCCCTGGATCCGCGAACCCGCCAGCGCTGCGCGCCACGCCCATCGGATGCGGGTTGACATACGGCCCGGAGAATGCCCCATTGGCCGCTCCTTCATCTGGCCATCGCGCGGCCAGGCGACCCCCGACGTTGGAGCACCCGGCATGAGCAAGTCCCACGTACGGCACGAGAAGTGGAGCGAGATCGAGCACGAGAAGGTCACCGACGATATCTCGCGCAGGCTCTTCACGGGCGAGCGGATGATGTTGGCCCATGTCTACCTGGAGAAGGGCGCCATCGTCCCCACGCACAGTCATGAGAACGAGCAGCTCACCTGGATCATCGAGGGCGCGCTCCGGTTCTGGATCGGGGAAGAAGGCTCCGACGACATACAGGAGCTGGTCGTGTCCGCCGGAGAGGTCCTTCACATCCCCTCGAACGTGCCGCACAAGGCCGAGGCGCTGGAGGATACGTTCGATGTGGACGTGTTCAGCCCGCCCCGTCAGGACTGGCTGGACGGCACGGACTCGTACTTCAACAAGAAGTAGGGGGGACCACGAATGGACCTCGGAATTCGGGGACGCGTCGCCGTCGTGGGTGGGTCCAGTCAGGGTCTGGGTCGCGCGGTGGCCGAAGCGCTGGCCGAGGAGGGTGCCAGGGTCGTCCTGAACTCGCGCTCACCAGAGAAGCTGGAGGCGGTCCGAAGAGCGCTCGTGGACACCACGGGCGCCGAGGTCACGGCCATCCCGGCGAACCTGACCGACCCCGAGTCGGCGGTGGCGTTGATCGATGGCGCCCGAGAAGCTTTCGGGCAGGTGGACATCCTCGTGACCAACACCGGCGGCCCCCCGTCTGGCCCCTTCGAAGCGCACTCCGCGGAGATCTGGAGAGAGGCGATCGAGCGCAACTTCGAGAGCGTCGTGAACCTCGTGCGTGCTGCGCTTCCGGGCATGAAGGAGCGGCGCTGGGGTCGGATCCTGAACGTGACGTCGATCTCCGTGAAGCAGCCGGTGGCCGGCCTCATCCTCTCGAACTCGATCCGAGCGGGAGTCACCGGATTCGCTCGCACGATCGCCAACGAGGTGGCCCCCTTCGGTGTCACCGTAAACAACATCCTCCCCGGATACACCCGCACGGAGCGACTGGTGGACCTGGCCGAGGCCATCTCGTCCCGCGAGGGAGGGACGGTTCAGGAGGCCTACGAGGGATGGGAAGCGGAGATCCCCATGGGCCGGGTCGGCGAGCCGCACGAGTTCGCCGCC
Source organism: Gemmatimonadota bacterium (assembly GCA_039587535.1). Taxonomy (GTDB): domain Bacteria; phylum Gemmatimonadota; class Gemmatimonadetes; order Longimicrobiales; family Gaopeijiaceae; genus JAWLHJ01. The sequence goes on along the minus strand of JBDHIF010000055.1, from coordinate 794 downwards.
CTCGCCGCGTTCCTCTGCTCGGAGCGGGCCTCGTACATCACCGGCCAATCCGTCGCCGTCGACGGCGGCTGGATCAAAGGACTCATCTGACCACCGCCGGCGGCGTTTGGTTCACACAAACACAGGACGACGAATTCCATGGGTGCTGTTGCCTTCCAGGAAGCAGACTGGATCTGGAAAGACGGGGACTTCATCCCCTGGCGTGAAGCCAACCTCCATCTCTTCTCCACCGCGGTCCAGTTCGGCACATCGGTGTTCGAGGGCATCCGGGCCTACGAGACGGCGCGGGGACCGGCCATCTTCCGCCTCGATGCCCATATCAGGCGCCTCTACGATTCGGCGAAGATCTATCGAATGCCGCCGGACATCAGCCCCGAAGCCGTGCGCCAAGCGAGCTGCGACGTCGTCACCAAGAACGGTCTCAGGAGCGCGTACATCCGGCCCATGGTTCTGCGTGGCTACGGCGCCCCCGGGCTCAACCCCTTCGGGAGCCCAATCGAAGTCTACGTGGGTGCCTGGGCGTGGGGTGCCTATCTCGGCGCAGACGCCCTCGAGCAGGGCATCGACGTCTGCGTCTCCTCATGGCAGCGTGCCATGCCGAACACGTACCCGCAGCGGGCCAAGGCCGGCGGTCACTACGTCAACGCTCAGCTCATGAAGATGGAGGCCGTCCAGAACGGCTACGCCGACGCCATCGCCCTCGGCCCCGGCGGCCTGGTGAGTGAAGGAAGCGGGATGAACTTGTTCCTGGTGCGGAATGGCATGATCATCTCCCCATTCCTGGACGGGACGTC
>JBDHIF010000124.1:0-3962 GCA_039587535.1 Gemmatimonadota bacterium | reverse complement strand
GTCGCCGAGCCGCGTGGTCGCCTCGACGTGGGCGCCGGCGTACACCAGCACCTCGATGAGATCCACCCGTCCCTGCGAAGCCGCCCAGTGCAGGGCGGACATCCCGTCCCCCTGGGCCGCGTTCACGTCCGCCCCGTCTCGAAGAAGGACCCGTACCGCCTCCAGATCGCCCCGCTGAGCCGCGTCCGCCACCGGCACCTCCGGGGGCGACGAGGATGCGGTGAGCAGGAGCGTCAAGAGCACGGCGCCCAGGCCGTGGCTCTTCAGCAGCCCGCGGCTCATCGAGAGCGCTCCATGGTGGTGGACGACGGCGCCGAGAACGGGAAGGCACCGCTGCTGTTCCCGAAGCTCTCCATGTCGTCCATTCCGAGGCTGTGCATGGCGCTAAGCAGCGCGTTGGCCATGGGCGTGCCGTCGGGGGCCTTCAGATGCAGCCCACCCTGCGGCAGACCCGAACGCTCGCCGCCCAGCAGGACCAGCGGGCACCGCTTGTGGTTGTGCAGGTTCGGATCGCCCATCGCCGATCCGTACAAGACCATGGTGTTGTCCAGAAGGTGCGTGTCGCCCTCGAACGTGTTCTCGAGCTGCTCCAGGAAGTGCGGGATCAGGCTCATGTGGTAGGTGTTGATCTTCGAGAAGTCGAGAATCCGCCCCTCGTCACCTCCGTGGTGCGACGCGTTGTGGAAGCCCGCATCGACTCCGCTCTGAGGATACACCCGGTTCGACACGTCACGGCTCATCTTGAACGTCACCACGCGGGTCATGTCGGAGGCGAAGGCCAGGACCTGGAGGTCGAACATGAGCCGCACGTGCTCGCCGTAGTCGTCAGGCACGCCCGCCGGGGCACCCGCCAGCTCCCGAGGCTCGCCACTCATGTTCCGCTCCTCGATCAGCTGCATCCGACGCTCGATCTCACGGATGTTCGTGAGGTACCGGTCCATCCGGACCTGGTCCTCGGAGCCCAACTGGCGATTCAACGCCGCCACGTCACGGGACACCCAGTCCAGGATGCTGCGCTCGGTGGCACGACGCTGCGCCCGCTCCTCCGGGGTCGCACCGCGCCCGAAGAGCATGTCGAACGCCACCCGGGGATCACGGATCATGGGAAGCGGATCCGTGGGTGACGCCCAGCTCACCGTGTCCGTGTAGACGCAGGCGTAGCCGTATGCGCAGCCACCCGCCTGGTCCACGTTCTCGATGCAGAGCTGGAGGGACGGGATGGGCGTCTGCTGGCCGAAGCGCCGGGCGTAGAGCTGGTCCATCGACGTGCCGACGAACACGTCGGACCCCTCGGTCTGTTTCGGATGCTGCTGCGTCAGAAAGACCGCGCTGGACCTGAAGTGGTCCCCTCCGATCTCCCGCGGGATCACCGCTTCGGCTCCCTCCACGTCGGTGTTGCTGACGATAGTCATGTACTTCCGGAACGGATCGAGCGGGCTGAGGGAGCTCGGCGTCAGGTCGAAGTCCCGCCCGGTTTCACCTGGTGCCCAGAGGTTCTGCGTGGCGCCCCACTCGCTGCATCCTGCAGCGCCGTGGACCATCTCGATGGCCACAAAGCGCGTGGGATCCTCTTCATTCGCCCCGCCGAGACCAGAGCGCCCGGCCGGAACCATGGCGTCGAGAAACGGCAGCGCCACGGAGACGCCCACGCCGCGAAGGAAGGTGCGGCGCTCGATGTTCTTGTGCATCAGGTGCATGGCTGACTTCCTCTTTCTCTGGATTCTCTAGCGTTGATCACGGTTGGCGTCCGCGGCGACCGGCGCCGCCACGCTCATCCGGAAGGCGGGGCTGTTCACCACGCCCAGAATGAAGTGCGAAGCCCGGTAGTCGTCGGCCGCGGCCTCCCGCTCCATGGCGCGGACGGTCGGCATGTCGAAGTACTCCACCCGCCGACCCAGGGCGTAGGCCATCAGGTTTCGGGCGAAGGTGCGCACGAAGACCGACGGACGGCTCAGAATGGCGCTCCTGAGTCCCGCAGGTCCTGAGATCTCCGTGCCGTCGTAAAGCTCTCCGCGGGCGTCGATGGGCGTAAGGTTCTCCTTGATCCGCCACGCGCCCGTCACGTCGAAGTTGTCCAGCGCCAGGCCGATCGGGTCGATCACGCTGTGGCAGGAGTTGCACGCCGGGTTGTCACGGTGCATCTCCATGCGCTCCCGTGTCGTGAGCTGCCGCCCACCCTCGGCGGCCGACGTCTCGTCGAAGGCCGGAACCCCCACGGGTGGTGGTGGCGGCGGCGGGCTCCCCAGCAGCACCTCCATGACCCACTTGCCTCGCATCACGGGTGACGTGCGGTTGGCGTGAGAGGTCATCATCAGGAAGCTGCCATGCCCGAGAACGCCGCGGCGGCCACGTGGCGGAAATCGTCACCCACGACACCGGGAATGCCGTAGTGATCCGCCAGGCGCTCGTTGACGAAGGTGTAGTCCGCCGTGAGCAGCTCCAGCACGCTGCGGTCGTCGTCGACGATGTGCTGGAAGAGCATCTGCGTCTCCCTCGTCATCGCCTGCTTCAGCTGGTAGTCGAAGTAGGGGTAGAGCTGCGCGTCGGGATTGACCTTGTCCAGGTCCTGCAACCGGAACCACTGCGACGCGAATCGGGTGGAGAGCGTCTGCGCCCTCGGGTCCTGGAGCATGCGTCGTGCCTGCCGCTCCAGCTCCTCCGGATCGCCTAAGCGCCCAGCTGCGGCAGCCTCCAGGAGCTCGTCGTCCGGCGGGGCGTTCCAAAGGAAGAACGAAAGGCGCGAGGCCAGTGCGTCGTCGGAGATCCGGTACGTCTCCCCGGGGGCTACATCGGCGGGCTCCTCCTCCAACCGGAAGACGAAGCGGGGGCTGGCAAGAATCGCCCAAAGGGCATTCCGCACGCCCACCTCGAACCCACCCTGAGCACGCCCTTCCTCGTAGAAGGGCATGAGCTCGTCCAGCTCACCGGACACGAGCGGCCGGCGGAACGCGTCCTCGGCCAGGCGCTCCACGATCTCCCGTGCGCACGGCTCCTCCTCGGACGGCGCCGTCGGGCGGCACGAGAAGATCAGGCGTCGGCTCGGCGTCTCGGAGACCCCGGTGACCCGGAAAGGCCCCGAGATCGCCAGATCCCGAATGTGGGGCAGGTTGGTGACGCCATACCCGACGCCCATCTGAGGATCGGCCATCGTGAAGTCGATGGGCAGGATCAGGTCGGTGTTGGGCCCCTCGTCCGTCCGCAGGAATGCGGCGGCAACCGTCTGCGGCCCTGCACGCACGTGCACGGGCGGCGTCTCCAGACGGAGCCCGGTGGGGTCGGTCTCCGCCATGAAGCGATCCACCTCGAGGAGCGCCACACGCTCCCCGTCGATGGACACCTCGATGCGCTCGTCCCTGGCGGTGAGACCGAACAGCTGCCCATCCGGGCTCGCCTGCATCTCGATGACGAAGACGTACTCGCCGTCGGCGGGGAAGTTGTGGGTCACGGCCGTGCCGCCCCGGGTGCCCAGCGGGGTCCCCTCGATGTGCTCCACCTGCGACACGGTCTTGGGGATCTTGTAAACGGTGGTGGCCGGCGTGGCCTCGGCGTCGCCAACCGCGTCGCGAGCGACCTGCGCCGCCGCACGCATGTACCCCTCGAGGAGGGTTGCCGAGAGGATCTGCGTGTCCGCGATGTTGTCGAAGTTGTCCGACAGCGTCTCGGTCGGCAGATACGCCGAAGCGTCGATCTCGAGACCGAACATGTCGCGAATCGCGGCTTCATACTCCGCACGATTGAGACGCTGGAAGCTCCGGCGACCGGGATTCGGGCTCTCTGCAGCCAGCTCGTCAAGGCGGCCCTCCAGAGCGGTCACGAGGAGGCCCAACGTGTCCGCGGACGGACGGCGGGCCCCCGTGGGCGGCATCATGCCCGCCCGGACCTTGTGGATCACCCGCTCGGCGAGCTCCGGCTGTTCCTCCGGCGTGGCGACGTCGAAGTCCTCCAACGACATGTTGCCGGTG
>JBDHIF010000054.1:0-11445 GCA_039587535.1 Gemmatimonadota bacterium | reverse complement strand
CCAGGTCGGGGAACGGCAGGTCCATGTAGGCGTCCCCAAGCGCCAGCTCGGTTTGGGGGTGGTCCTCCCGGCCGCCGCTCCGCCGGTCCTCGTCGGACTCGGGGCCCAGCCACAAGCCCGCCTGCCACAGGAGCTCCCGGCGGCTCAGGCCCAGGGCGTCGAATCCCCCGACCCAGATCAGGTTTTCCACCGCGGGGCGCTTGAGGACCGCAGGCGTGCGTCGGAGGAAGTCGGGGAGTGAAGTGAAGGGTCCGTGCCGCTCACGCTCCTCCACGACCCACTGAGCGATGTCCTTGCCCCAGCCCCGCACGAAACCGAGACCCACGCGGAGGTGAGCGTCGGGTTTGGGGCCGCCATGACGCGCAATGCTTGGTGTATCGGCCGTCTCGACGGTGGATCGAGCGCCCGTCGAAGTGCTCCCTCCCTCCGCCGTGCACCGCACCTGGCTCCGGTTCACGTCGGGCAGGAGGATCTCGATGCCGTTCCTGCGGGCGTCACGGCCCAGGGCGTCCAGAGAGTAGAAGCCCATGGGCTGGTTGTTGAAGAGCGCCACGTAGTACTCCACCGGATGGTAGTGGCGAAGCCACGCGGACTGGTACGCCAGGAGGCCGAAGGCGGCGGCGTGGGACTTGGGAAAGCCGAACTCGCTGAACGCCACCACCTGCTGGAAGACGGTCTTGGCCGTGGTCTCGTCCACGCCCTTGCTGGCGGCCCCGTCCCGGAACGCCTCCCAGTAGCTCATCAGCGCGTCCCTGGAGCGCTTTCGGCTCATGGCCCGCCTCAGCCCTTCGGCCTGGCCGTCCGTGAATCCTGCGAGGGCCTGACACACCTTGAGGACCTGGTCCTGGTAGATGATCACCCCCAGGGTCTCGCCCAGCGCCTCTTCCAGCAGGTGGTGTTCGTAGGGGACCACGAAATCGGGGTTCTCTCGGAGCATCTCCCTGCGCCGTACGTAGGGGTTCACCGCACCCCCGACGATGGGCCCGGGCCTTACGATGGCAACCTGGATGGCCAGCTCCTCCAGGTCCCGGGGCTTGGTGCGCCGGAGCATCTGGATCTGGGCGCGGCTTTCGACCTGGAAGAGGCCCACGGTGTCGCCGGAGCAGATCCGGTCGTAGACCGCCTCGTCCTTGAAGTCGATCCGGGACAGGTCCGGCGCGGCTCCATCGCGCACATGGATCAGGTCCGTGGCCTCTTCCACCAGCGACAGCATCCCCAGGGCCAGGAAGTCGATCTTGATGAACCCCGCGTCGTCACAGCTGTCCTTGTCCCACTGACAGAGGACGCGGCCCTCCCAGGCCGCCGGCTCCAGGGGCACGATCTCGACCAGGGGGCGGCTGGAGATAATCATGCCGCCCACGTGCTGGGAGACGTGACGGGGCAGGCCGCTGATCCCTTCTGCCAGCTCTCCCAGAGCCTGCCAGAGGGGCGCGTTGGCCTTTTCCTTGAACTCGGGCAGGTTCTCCAACTCTTCCTTGAGGCCCGCAGCGGACCGGTGCTCCGCCAGCTTGGACAGCTTCTCGAGCTCGCCCATGGGCAGGTCCAGGGACTTGCCGATCTCTCGGACCGCCGAGCGGATCCGGTAGGTGGGAAAGGTGCATACGAGCCCGGTATGGGCGTTCCCGTAGCGGCGGTAGACCTCGAGGATCAGCTCTTCCCGGATGTCCCGGGGGAAGTCCAGGTCGATGTCGGGGACGCTTCGCAGCGCTTCATTCAGGAAGCGGCCCAGGAACAGGTCGGTGGCCACCGGATCGATGTGGGACAAGCCGATCAGGTAGCAGATGATGGACGAGACCGACGAGCCGCGTCCCCGCCCCGGCGGGAGGTTGGACCGAGCCCGTGGCGCCGTCCCACGCACCCGCGCTCCCACCTCGCGGGCCAGGTTCATGATGTCCCGGTAGACCAGGAAGAAGCCCGCCAGCCCATGGTATTCCACCAGGTTGAGCTCCTCGAGCAACCGGCGCTGGGCCTCGTCGCGGTGCCTGGAGCCCGGAGGGTACTTTTCGTCCAGTGCGGCCTCGCACACCGCTCCCAGCACCTCGGCCGCCGAGCCCAGCTCGCTTCCCTCGAAGTCGGGGAACTCATAGCCCAGGTCGTGGGTCAGGTCGAAGGTCGTGCACCGCTCGGCGATGAGCAGGGTGTTCCGGAGCGCGTCCGGACGTCCCTGGAATCGGTGCGCCATCTCCCGGGCCGAAGCCAGGTGGAAGAGCCGGTTCGGCCGGCGCATGCCGTGGGAGCCGTCCAGCGTGGTCCGGTTGCGGATGGACGCCAGCACGTCCTGAAGTCGGTGTCTTCCCGGCCGGTGGTAGTGGACGTTGCCCGTGGCCACGCCGGGTAGCCCCAAACGGGTGGCCAGGCGACCCAGGGCCCGGTTCCGGGCTCCGTCACCCTGGACCCGGTTGTCCTGCAGCTCCACGAAGACGTTGCCGGGCCCGAAGGCGCGGACGAAACGGCGGGCCAGCGCGTCGGCTTCGGCTTCACTGCGCTCCAGGGCCCGGAGCAGGGGGCTCTGCCGGCACCCGGTGAGGAGGATCAGACCTTCGGTTCGCTCCAGGAGCGAGGAGAGGGCGAGGGAGGGCATCCTGCGAGGGCTTTGGAGGTGGGCCTCACTCAGGAGCCGGCAGAGGTTGGCGTATCCGGTTGGCGTCTCGGCCAGAAGCGTCACGTGGGTGCCCGCCCGGATCGGGTCCACATCGACGGGCCGCTCGTAGGCCCAGGGGTCGAATCCCCCGGTGAACTCGGTCAAGGAGAGATCTCTGTCCAGGTCGGGCCACCCCTCGAGGTCCGTGGCATCCTGTCGGACGTAGCGCCTCGAAGCGATCTCGCCCCGTTCGCGACGTCGAGCCCTGGCTTCGCCTGCGCGGCGCGCCTCGTCCACCATGGCGTCCAGCGCTTCGTCACGAATCGTGACCTCGGCTCCGGTGATCGGTTGGAGCCCCTCGCTCCTGGCCTGCTGGGCGAACTCCATGGAGCCGTAGAGGCCGTTGTGGTCGGTGAGTGCCAGGGCAGGGTATCCCAGCTCTTTCGCTTTCAGAACCAGCTCTTCCGGATGGGACGCGCCGTCCAGGAAGGAGTAGCCGGAGTGGCAATGGAGCTCGACGTAAGACGGTTCGGACACAACGCCCTCTTGTGGCTTCGGATCAACTCTCGAGACCGAAAACCGAACATAAACCGAATATGCAACAAAGCAAATGATTTGGGGTGCGTTCAGGACGATCCAGCCCTGTGAGGTTAGTGGGGGAAGTGATCCTCTCAGGTGAGCTCGTGCTACCCGGTCAAAATCCAACTCCTATTCATGTACGGCACAGCACGTTGCCGCGATCGAAGTGACTCCATCGACCCACTCACAGGCTCTCGGGACCCATGCAACCCGGACGCTAAGTGCCCGTTTCTCTGACGTTTGCCTACGCGAGAAGAACCTTGATTCTCGGGCGCATCTTCCTGTACTCTTCAAGCCCCCCGTTTGTGGCACAGTCGATGGCTGAATCCTCCGTTCCTGGAGAGCTCCATGAGACGTTTGGCACTGATGGCCTTCTTGGCCCTCGTCGTCGTGTCCTGTCAGGATGCCGATCCCCCGACGGCCCCCGCCTCGGCGACGCCCGGCGCCGCATTCTCGGCCCGATCTGCGGGCGCTCAACTCGCGGATTACATCGTGGTGTTCAACCGCGATGTGGTCGATCCGGCCAGCCAGGCGCGGGGGCTGGTGGATCAGCTTGGCGGAACACTGGGGTTCACCTACGAGACAGCGCTCAAGGGCTTTTCGGCCTCCTTGCCACCTCAAGCGGTTGAAGCATTGGGGGCCAACCCGAACGTAGCGTACGTCGAGCCGGACCTGGAGGTCACGATCGTCGACACCCAATCGGGGGCCACATGGGGCTTGGACCGCGTTGATCAGCGCGCCCTGCCGCTGGACGGAGACTACAGCTACGCCACAGGCGCTGCCGGCATACACGTCTACGTGATCGACACCGGTATCCGCACTGACCACAGCGACTTCGGCGGGCGTGCTTCAGGTGACTTCACGGCTATCAATGATGGGTGGGGTGCCGAGGATTGCCACTGGCATGGAACCCACGTGGCCGGGACCGTGGGCGGCTCTACCTGGGGTGTCGCGAAGGGCGTATCGCTGCACGCCGTCCGGGTCCTGAGCTGCTCCGGGTCCGGCTCTATTTCCGGCGTCGTCGCCGGGGTCGATTGGGTCGCCGCGAATCATATCAGCCCGGCAGTGGCCAACATGAGCCTGGGTGGTGGATACTCGGTTTCGCTGAACCAGGCAGTGGCGAACACCGTGGCCGCGGGAGTGACCTTCGCGGTCGCCGCGGGGAATGAGAGCACGGACGCCTGTGTCCGGTCCCCCGCGAGCGAGCCGTCGGCCCTGACCGTGGGTGCCACGGATGCCTCGGACGTTCGGGCGTCTTTCTCGAACTACGGCAGCTGCCTCGATCTCTTCGCGCCGGGCGTAGGGATCACCTCGGCTCACAAGGCGTCCACCACTGCCACCGCCACTGCCAGCGGAACGTCCATGGCCTCCCCCCACGTGGCGGGGGCGGCGGCGCTGTATCTGGCGCAGAACCCAGGTTCCACGCCTGCCGACGTCGCCAGCGCTCTGCTGGGTTCCACCACATCCGGCGTCGTGAGCAACGGCGGGTCGGGCTCTCCCAACCTGCTGCTCTACACGCTGTTCGACGGGGGCAGCCCGCCACCGCCCGCCGAGGACACGGACGTTCAGGTGGCCGACAACGTCGTCACCGTCAACGGCAACAGGCGAAAGAAGGGCGTGGCGGAGGTGCAGATCGCCGAGGTGGTATCGGGCGCGGGTGTGGCCGGCGCTACGGTCACCGGCGATTGGTCGGGTGACTTCCAGGCCACGGACGTCACCGGCGTCACGGACGCCAGCGGCAACGTGACCTTCCAGACGCCAAACCTGCGGAACGGGGCGGGAGACTTCACCTTCTGCGTGACGGACGTCGCGGGCCCGGGCCTCGCGTTCGTCCCTGGTGACCCCGACGACTGCGCCTCGGCGAGTGACGGAGGAAGCGGCGGAGGCGGAGATCCAGCTCCGCTGGGCACGTTGACCGTTTCGTGGAAGACCAGCGGTCGCGTGAGGGCCGACCTGAGGTGGAGCGGTGGGGGCGCCCTGGTGGACGTGTACGAAGACGGTGCCCTGGCCGCAACGATCGCCAATACCGGCTCCTACCGGGACGATACGCCCGGGTCGTCCTATCAGGTGTGCGAGGAAGGAACCGCGCAATGCACGAATCAGGTGGACCGGCCGTGAATCTCACGGCGGTCTAGCCGGCCCCGGGAGGCTCGGACCGGATCACCCGGTCGGTCAAGCAGAGGCCGAGGGCCTTCTGGCCACGGAAGAAGGGCGCCCCGCCGCGGCGGGGCGCCCTTGCTCGTGGGGGGGGGCACCGCGTGCAGCGCGTCCATCGCGGGCCACGCGCCTGCGGGGGCCCACTGGCCACCGGCGCGGTCCACGCGCAACTGGGCCCCCAGCGCGCCCCAGGCGCCGGCCGGCCTACCCGCGCCGCCGGCTACGCGCCCAACTGGGCCAACCGCCGGTACCGCGCCGCCGCCTCTCGGTCCCCGCGGCGCTCGTGCACGCGGATCAGATCGGCGTAGATCGTGCGGGTCCGCCCGTGGTCGTCACCGAAGTAGTCCCGGCTCAGGGCGAGGGCTTCTTCCAGCATCGTCACGGCGTCATCACTCCGTCCGAGCTGCTCGTTGACGACCGCCAGCTCACGCAGCGACTTCGAGACGTCCGGGTGCTCGCTTCCGAAGTGACCCCGGCGCATGGCGAGGGCCTCTTCGAGATGGGCCCGAGCGTCCCTCAGCTGGCCGCGTGCTGCCAGGATCATGCCCAGGTTGTGGAGGCTGAGCGCAACGTCGGGGTGGTCGTCGCCCAGGAGCCGACGCCGAAGGGCCAGGGACTGCAGCTGGAGCCTCTCGGCCTCGTCCAGGCGTCCCTGTGCGTAGGTGGCCATGGACAGGTCGTTCAGGCCCCAGGCGTAGTACGCATGCTCCCGCCCCAGGGCCGCCTCCCAGGCCGCGATCGCCTGCCGGTGCATGACCTCGGCGCCGGCGGGATCCCCTTTGGCCTGCGTCGCGAGTCCCAGGTTGTTGAGCGCGGAGGCCGTGTAGGGATGGGCCTCGCCCAGAAACGTACGGCGTGTGTCCAGGGCATCACGGTAGAGGGGCTCGGCGGCTTGCCAGTCGTCGCGCGCCAGGAAGAGGTCCGCCAGGAGGATCTGCATCCCGGCTACGTCGGGGTGGCGTTCACCGTGCAGGGCCACGCGCATGTCCAGGGCCCGGCGGTAATACGCCTCGGCTCCGACGTCGTCGCCCTGGAGCGATCGCAGCCAGCCCAGGTTGCGGAGGCCGAACGCCAACTCGGGGTCAGGGCCCTCCAGGGCTTGTTCCCAGACGCCCAGAGCTTCCAGGGCCAGCGTTTCCGCCTCTTCGTATTCGCCCACGGTCCGCAGCAGCACGGAGAGGTTGTTCAGTACGGTGGCGACCCGGGCGTCGTACGGTCCCAGCAGTTGCCGACTGAGGGCGACGCTTTCCCTGAAGTACGGCTCCGCTTCCCGGTAGCGGCCGGTCAACCGAAGGATCGTGCCCATGCGGTCCAGGCTCTCGGCTACCACCGGATCGGCATCGCCGAACACCTCACGCCTGAGATCGAGCGCCTGCGCCAGGTAGGGGAGGGCGTCCTCGAAGCGGCCCAGGCTCTGATAGACCCGGCCGATGGCGTCGAGCATCTCGGCCTGAACCGAGGGTTGACCTTCGAGCTCGGCCACCCGATCCACGCCCCTCGCCAGCAGGTCGCCGGCTGTGGGAGTGGCGCCCCTGGCCTCCATCGGATCGTTCGCCTCGAACAGGGTGATCAAGAAGTCCTTGACCTCCAGCGACTGCCGCAGCGCCTGCTCGGCCTGCGCCAGTGCGGCTTCGGCCCGGTCCCGCTCTCGAGCCGCGACGCGGCCCTGCCAGACAGCGGCGCCCAGGCCCACGAGCAACGACACCGCCGCCAGGGCAGCCGCGGCCGACTGGGCTCTGTAGCGCCTCAAGAACTTGCCGGCCCGGTACCACGCGGAGCCCCGGTGGGCGATCACCGGCAGGCCCGATAGGTATCTGTCGATGTCCTGCCCCAGAAGCTCGGCCGACACGTAACGGCGGGTGGGCTCCTTCCGGAGGGCCTTCATGACGATGTTGTCCAGGTCCCCCTGGAGGCGTCGACGGAGGCGGTCCACCGAGAGGTTGCGGGCCGCGCTCACCTCTTCCGGGCCGATCTCGTGCGTCGCCCCGTCGCCGCCGGGCACCTGCTCGTGTTGCAGCACCCGGGTGCTGGGTCGCTCGGGGTCCTTCTCGCACACGAGGGTGAGAACCTCCGCGGCTGGGCGTTGGGAAAGCCGGTAGGGGCGGTGTCCACAGAGCATCTCGTACAGGAGGATGCCCAGCCCGTAGACGTCGCTGGCCGTCGTCAGCGTCGAGCCCTGAACCTGCTCGGGGCTGGCGTACTCCGGCGTCATGATGCGGTGATCGGTCCGGGTGATCGGCGCGGCGCTCAGATCCTTGTCCAGCAGCTTGGCGATGCCGAAGTCCAGCAGCTTGGGCGTTCCGCCGGCGGTCACCAGGATGTTCGTAGGCTTCAGGTCCCGGTGGATGATGAGGTTGCGGTGCGCGTAGTGGACCGCGTCGCACACGGCCCGGAACAGGCGGAGTCGCTCGTCGACGGACAGGCGGTGCCGGTCGCAATAGTCGGTGATCGGCAGCCCATCCACGTACTCCATGACCAGGTACGGGAAGCCACTCGGGCTCAACCCTCCGTCCAGGAGCCGGCCGATGTTCGGATGGTCCAACGACGCGAGGATCTGCCGTTCGGCGAGGAAGCGGCGGTGGAGCTCCAGAGCGTCCGGCCGTCCACGGATCAGCTTGATGGCGACGTGCTGCTCGTACTGCCCGTCGGCCCGCTCGGCAAGGTAGACGAGGGCCATCCCGCCCCGACCGATCTCCCGGATTGTGCGGTAGGGACCGATACGGATCGACTGCAGTGCATCGGACGCCATGGAGGCGACGGCTTCGATGGCCTCGTCCTCGAGCAGTCCCTCGGTTCGGGCGTGCGCCGACAAGAGGGCCGTCACCTCCGCATGCACGGCGGGATCCCTGGCCAGCAGCTCCTCGAGGAACGCCTCTGCCTCGTCGGCTCCCAGGTCGAGAGCCTGATCGAAGGCTTCATCGACACGTTTTCGGAGATCGCCCGTCTCGGGGCTTCCCTCCATGCTCATCCTCCTACCTCGCTTGCGCCCGGCGTTCCGCCTCCCGATGCACCTCCAGGGGGCCTTCCGGACCGAGCGTCATGTGTAGTCTAGAGAGAGCGGAGTGGGTAGCCAACATGGCCAGATGCCGCCGCCTCATTCGGCGAGGGCGCGATATCGTCGACGGTAATACAGTAGAGGGAGCTCTCGGGAGCCGACTCGCGCCGCCTCCACAGTGGCCGCAACCACGTGGGAGCCCGCAAGCTCGATCATCTCCGACACGCGGCAGGTCAACCCCACGAGCGCGCCCTCGACCAGAGGTGCCGCGTCTCCACCGAACGGCGAGGCGCCCACCGGGTAGCTGTCCGCGTAGATCGAGGCCAGTCCCCTCTGTTCGTCAGCCAAGATGCTGATGCCCAAGGGGGTGCCGGTCTCGACGAAAGGCAGCACGCGGGCGGAGGAGCTCAAGGACACCAAGACCGTCGGTGGATCCGGCGAAACCGAGGTGAGGGAGCTCACCGTGATCGCGTGGACGTCGTCCCCGTCCCGCACGGCTACGATGGTGACGCCGGACGCCCAATGCGACAGCGCTTCCCGGAAGTCGGCCGCGCCCAGACCCGCGCCACCCAGATCCGGGTCTTCCTCCCGGCCGGTCGAGATGCGGGCGTCGACCGGACGGCGGCTCACCCGTCCAGCGCCTCGCGCAGGGCCGATGCGAGCTGCGCGGCCGTGAAGGGCTTCTGCAGAAGCACGGTGTCTGCATCCAGCACCCTGCGGGTCGCCAGGGCGTCTCCCGTGTACCCGGACATGAAGACGACCGGCATGGGGCGGATCTGCTGGATGCGCTCCGCCAGCTCGCGCCCATTCATCTGCGGCATCACGACGTCCGTGAGAAGCAGGTCGATCTCGTCGGCGTGGGCCCGAGCGAGGTCTAGGGCCTCTTCGGGTCGGGCCGACTCGATCACCCGGTGACCGCTCCGGGTCAGCATGATCCGCACGAGCTTTCGCACCGATTCCTCGTCCTCGACGACGAGTACGGTGGCCGGCCCGTCGTCGGCAGGAGCCGGCGTAGGCCAGCTTTCCGAACGTACGGGCGACTCGGCCTGGTTCAGGTAGGCGGTGAACGTGGTGCCTTCGGGGCCGCTGCCCACCGTGAGCTCGCCGCCGAGCTGCTTGACGATGCCGTACGCGCTGGCCAGGCCAAGATCCTGATCCAATCCTCCGTCGGGGTCCGAGAAATGGGGCTCGAAAACTTGCTCCGTCGATTCCGGGTCTCCGCCCCGGTCGTCGGAAACGGAGAGACACACATAGCTGCCGGGCGGTAACCCGGCGGGGCGGATGGTCGCGTCTGTCTCCAGAGGAAAAGTGCGCAGGGTGATGGCGCCCACGGAGCCGACAGCGTCCCGCGCGCTTCCGACGAGATGGACCACGGCCTGCTCGAGCAGTGCGCGGTCCGCCATGACCGGGCCGAGGGTCGGATGCAGCTCACAGCGGAACGAGACCTCTTCCGTGGCGAGCCGGCTCAGCATCTCCCGGATGCCAGAGATGACCCGGTTGAGGTCCATGGCCTGGAGCTCGCCTGCTTCGTTTTGCCCGAAGGCCAACAGCTCGCGGGACAACGAGGCGGCTTTCTTTGCGGCCGCCCGGATCTCGTCCAACGCTCGCCGATCGTCGGAGTCCTCGACGCCTCCTCTCAGCAGCTCGGCATACCCGGCGATGACCGTGAGCAAGTTGTTGAGGTCATGGGCGACGCCGCCGGCCAGGCGGCCCACGGCTTCGAGTCGTCGCGCTTCGTTCGGCGCTTGCTGGCGTCTGGATGTGGTCACGATCGACGGGAGGGAGGGGCTTTTGTTCGGTGACTCGGCACGCGCATCAGCACCGAAATTTGCAGGAGGTGCGGCAGGACCGCAACGCACCGCCCCGGCCGCGTGTCCGCCTTTTCCCCCAAAAGCCGCATGCCCCTTTCAGAGAGGATGGTGCCGGGACTGCCGTCCAACACGAACAGGCGCCCCGGCGGCCACGATACGCTTACAAGCCTCGCCTCAACCAGGGAGTTGCACCGATGGCCCCCTCGATGTTTCAGCGACTCGGTGGCTTCGCGAAAGTGCGCAAGATCGTTTCGGAGCTGTACGACCGGCTCCTCGACTCGGAGCTCGAGCGCTATTTCCACGGCGTCGACGTTCGTCGCCTCATCGACCATCAAACCAAGTTCATCGCATCGATCATGGGCGGGCCTGCATCCTTCTCCGACGAGCACCTGCAGCGCGCCCATGAGCACCTGGGGATCTCGCACGCCGACTTCCGGCTCATGGCGGAGCTTCTGTCGGAGACCCTCGAGGACTTCGGTCTGGATCCGGCGGAGATTCAGTTCGTCATGCGGGAGGTGGCCCTGCGTCAGCAGAGCGTGGTGGTTCCTCCCACCACCGTGGAAGCCTGATCGGAGTGGGAGTCATGAAGCTCGGCACGCCCGTCCAGCTGGCCGTCGAGGCCATCAATACCGGGGTCGCCCTGGCGGATCCCGAGACCTGGGAAATTCTCTACGAGAACCCGCAATTCCGGGAGTGGCTCCCCCAGACCGGCGATGGAGATCACCTTGAGGCGCGGCTCACCGGGTTGGACGCCGAAAGGGCGCGAAGCCGGCTGGCGCGTGGTCGCGCCTACAAGTGGGACACTCAGGCGACTCGGGGCGCGCGGACGATCGACATCCAGGTCGAGCTCCGGATCCAGGACATCGAGGGAGAGCGCTATCTGGTCGCCGAGGCCTCCAACGTCTCCAAGCAGAAGGAAGCCGAGTACATGCTCGACTCCTACTCCCGCATGGTGGAGAAGAAGAACCGGGAGCTGCAGAAGGAAAAGGAGCGGGTGGAGAAGCTGCTGTTGAACGTGATGCCCCGGTCCGTCTACGAGGAGTTGCGGGAATTCGGGACCACGGCGCCTCAGGTGTTCGACGAGGTGTCCGTCCTGATGTTGGATTTCGTGGGCTTCACCGAAATGGCGATCTCCCAGGAGCCCGCGGCTCTGATCGCCGAGCTCAACGATATCTTCACCGCGTTCGACCGGGTCGTGGAGCTGTTCGGCTGCGAGCGCATCAAGACGATCGGTGACGCGTACATGGCCGTGTCGGGACTACCCGAGGCCACGCCCGACCACGCCAGCAACCTGGCGAAGGTGGCGCTGCGCATGCGGCGCT
>JBDHIF010000004.1:0-123242 GCA_039587535.1 Gemmatimonadota bacterium | reverse complement strand
GATCGTGACCTCGTAGCCCAGGGGCATCAGGTCGTTGGCCACGGTGAGCGAGGCTGGGCCCGCTCCGATGAGCAGCACCTTCTTGCCGTTCTTCTTCTCGGGGATGCGGGGCAGTAGATCCGTGATGTCGTCACGGAGGTCCGCCGCTACTCGCTTCAGTCGGCAGATGGCCACCGGCTCCTCGTCCAGGCGGGTCCGGCGGCACGCGGGCTCGCAGGGGCGGTCGCAGGTTCGTCCGAGAATGCCCGGGAAGACGTTGGACCATCGATTGAGCATATACGCCTCGGTGTACTTCCCGAGGGCGATGAGCCGGATGTACTCGGGCACGTCGGTGTGCGCCGGGCACGCCCACTGGCAGTCTACGACGCGGTGGTAGTATTGCGGATCCGAAACGTCGGTGGGGCGCATGGCAAGCTCGCGGTTCGGGCCGTGGAATCGTCGTCCGGGTGGGCGTCGAGGCTTCGTGCGGGCGGGAAGGGGCGTCAGGTGGTCGGGGGCGTATCTGCTTCGGACTTCCGAGCCTCGCTTTCCTTCACAGCTCGCTCGAGGATGGCGCGGCCTTCAGCCACGTCCTTCTTCTTACGGTCGCGCTCGGCTTGGACGGCCTCTACCAACAACTCCTCCGGGGGGAGGGTGGGCAGCGTGAAGAGCGGGCAGAGCCACCCGGTGCAGCGGACGCCGTAGTCCAGGCAGGAAACGAGCTGGGGGAATCCCTCGGGGGAGGTGGTGGCGCCCTCACGCCGAAGCACCGGGACGTTCCGGTCCCTCGCCGAGCAGAACGCTCGCGAAAGGCGGACCGACCCGTCGTTGCTCATCGCACGTCTCCGGCACGTAGGAACCCCGTCCCTTCCGTTGCTGCGGAAGGGCTGCTCGAGGCAGAACCTTCACGGGCTCGCGGGGAGCCCCCTTCGTGCGAAGTGCGTCCCCATGGCTCGGGATGTGGCCGGAGAACCGGACCTCAGGCAGCCGATGGCCAGGGGCGGAACCGCACCGTTGGCGCAGGACGGTTCCTCATGATGCCAACCTATGGGGTCGGTAGCGAGCCCGAAAGGGAATTCATGATCGACCCCGCGATCAGGCCCCATCGGGCGACGCTCATGTCCCACCTCCTGCTCGTCTCGGGATCGTCGGTCTGTCCGGGTTGACGAGCGAGTTGCCGGATGCTGCCCGTCGGCGGGCCCGTGTGAGCCCCGGATCTTGCTTGGCGCGAAGGGGGGTGCGGTCCATATTCGACCGCGCCGGATCGCCCGGCACTCGAGCACGCAATAACGGGCCCCCACGGCCTGGTCTGGAGGAGCACATGGCCGCCGAGACCGGCACCCTCTTCATTGGCATGGATCTCGACGAGGAGACGCGGAAGCCCAAGGCGTCCCGTCTGGAGATCCCCAGTCACCACCTCACCACCCACGGCGTCATCGTGGGCATGACCGGCTCGGGGAAGACGGGGCTGGGCGTGGTGCTCCTGGAGGAGGTCCTGCGGTCCGGAGTGCCGGCGCTGATCCTCGACCCGAAAGGGGACATGGGGAATCTGGCGCTCCAGTTCCCGGACCTTCGGGTGGACGACTTCGAGCCGTGGGTTGATCCCGCCGAGGCGTCCCGGGAGGGGGTGACGCCACGGGAGCTCGCGACCCGGACGGCGGAACGATGGAAGCAGGGCCTGGCCGCTTGCGGCCTGGGTGTGGAGGAGGCACGGGCTCTTCGCGACGCCGCGGAGCTCCGGATTCTCACCCCGGGCTCCACGGCTGGCATCCCACTCAACGTGCTGGGCGATCTGTCCGCCCCGGCCGGCGACTGGGAGGAGCAGGGGGAGGTGCTGCGGGAGGAGATCGAGGGTCTCGTGTCCGGGCTTCTGGTCCTGGCCGATATCGATGCGGATCCGGTGACCAGCCGTGAGCACATCCTGCTGGCCAACCTCGTCGAGCACGCCTGGCGCAAGGGGCAGGATCTCGATCTGGCGACCCTGCTGATGCAGATCCAGGATCCCCCCATACGCCGATTGGGGGTCTTCGAGCTGGACCAGTTCTTTCCATCGAAGGACCGCATGGCGTTGGCCATGCGTCTGAACGGTTTGGTGGCCGCGCCGTCATTCGCCGAGTGGCTGGAGGGTGAGCCTCTGGACATGGATGCGCTACTGAGGGCGCCGGACGGCCGCCCCCGGGCGAGCGTGGTCTATCTGTCCCATCTCACCGAGACGGAGCGCCAGTTTGTGGTGACGCTGCTTCTCTCGAAGATGGTGACGTGGATGAGGCAGCAGTCGGGCACGTCCGATCTGCGGGCTCTGGTCTACGTCGACGAGGTGTTCGGCCTGGCGCCTCCCACCGCCGAGCCCCCCTCCAAGCGCCCCATGCTGACCCTCTTCAAGCAGGCTCGTGCGCACGGGGTCGGGATGGTCATCGCCACCCAGAACCCGGTGGACGTGGACTACAAGCTCATGTCCAACGCGGGCCTGTGGATGGTGGGTCGGCTTCAGACCGGACGGGACAAGGCCAGGGTGCTGGAGGCCATGAAGTCCGCGTCCGGCGACGTGGACGTGTCGGCGTGGGACGCTCGCATGGGTCAGCTCGGGAAGCGGGAGTTCGTCCTCAAGACCGCCCGGTCGTCGCAGCCCTCGTTGTTCACGTCCAGATGGGCCATGTCCTTCCTTCGCGGGCCGCTCACTCGCGCCGAGCTCCTCAGGCTCCGGGAGGATGGGCTCACGGGTTCGCCGGCACAGGCGAAGCCGAAGGCGACCGCTGCGTCCCAGGCACCGACCGGGCGTGACGCGAGCTTCTCCGGCGACGGAGGTGCCCGTCCCGCCGACCCGGCTCCGTCGGACGCATTGGCACCGGACGAGACTCCGGTGGCGCCATCCGTGGCCTCCGGTATCCGGGTCGGCTACGTGGACGCCGGGGCCCCGTGGGCGGCGGCACTGGGGATCGCGAACGGTGGGCGTGCCTACGAGGCGGGGCTCGCATTCAAGGTGCGGATGCTCTTCGACGAGGAGCGTTCGGGCCTCTCGCTACGACACGAGGAGGAATGGGAGGCGGTGCTCTTCCCCCTGGACCGGGATCCCCGAGTGGAGGAAGCCGTGGTGGTGGACTACGACGAGCGTGACTTCCGTGACGCCCCTGGGGGGGAGGCCCCCTACGTCCTCCCGGAAGCGCCCGTCCACGACGTCAACCTCTTTCGCGGCTTGGCCAAGGAGCTTCAGGCGCACCTGTACCGCGGTCGGACGCTGGAGCTTCTGATGAATCCCGCGCTCAAGCTGTACTCCCGGGTGGGGGAGGAGGAAGAGCTGTTCCGCGCACGCTGCCTGGAAGCCGCCGAGGATGAAGCGGACAAGGAGGTGGCCAAGCTCAGGGACCGCTTCGAGCGGAAGCTGGGCACCGCCCGGGACCGGAGGGATCGGGCCGCCCTTCGTGTGCGGGAGCTCGAGGTGGACGTGGAAACCCGGCGTCAGCAGGAAATCGTTTCGGGAGCCGGCGCGCTGCTCTCCATGTTCCTCGGGGGAAAGGCCCGTGCCAGCAAGCTCTCGGGGATCTCATCGCGCCGATCCCAGACCCGCCGTACCCAGGAGCGTCTCTCCACGGCCACCGCCAAAGTCCAGGGCTACGAGGAAGAGATCCTGGAGCTGGAGAACGAGCTCGCCGCGGAGGTCCAGGCGGTCTGGGCGGAATGGGAGGGAAAGGCCCAGGAGATCGAGCCGTTCGAGGTGACGCTGGAGAAGAACGATATCGAGGTCGAGGAGCCGGTCCTCTTCTGGGCCCCTGTGTCACGGTGATGGGTGCACGCTCCGAACTGGCCGCCGGGCTACTCCATTCGAGATGGAGTCCTGAGTCCATGCCAGCCCAGCACCCCGCGATCCCATGAAACCGACTCGTGTCGCCGCCATCGATGTCGGCTCCAACGCCATTCGGTATGTAGTGGCC
The DNA here is from genome assembly GCA_039587535.1 of Gemmatimonadota bacterium. Classification (GTDB taxonomy): domain Bacteria; phylum Gemmatimonadota; class Gemmatimonadetes; order Longimicrobiales; family Gaopeijiaceae; genus JAWLHJ01. The sequence goes on along the minus strand of JBDHIF010000004.1, from coordinate 119,334 downwards.
GAGGTTTCCGCTGGCGTTTATCAGGAGATCGAGAGCGAGCGGGTCGCGGTGCGGCTCGGCACCGATGTGTTCAGCCGGGCCCGGACGTTCAGGGAAGAGACCATGGACACGGCGGTGGCAGTGCTCTTCCGGATTCGTCGACGTCTGGACGATCTGGGGATCGACCACTATCGCGCGGTGGCCACCAGCGCAGTCAGGGAGGCTCGCAACGGAGGCGTCCTCGTCGAACGGGTGCGGCGTGAGTCCGGAATCCACCTCGAGACGATCTCGGGAAGCGAGGAAGCTCGTCTGGTCTGGATCGCCGTCACGAACGAAGTGGACTTCGGTGACCACCGCTGGCTGATGATGGATCTGGGCGGTGGCAGCGTGGAGATCTCGGTGGCCGACAAGGATGGTATCCTCTGGAGCGAGTCCCACACGCTGGGCTCGGTGCGGATGCTCCAGACCTTCCAAGAAGAGGGTGAAGGACCACCCTCCGGGGCGGCCTACCAGGAGCTCCTGGAGCGTTACACCCATGTGCTCAAGGTCCCGCGGGCCGTGGGTGAGTTCCGGCCCACCGGTACCATCGCCACCGGCGGCAACATCGACGCCCTGGCCGACTTGGCGAAGGCTCCGCGCGACGAGCGGGGGGTGGCCCGCCTGCCCTTCTCAGACCTCCATGGCCTGATCTCCAAGCTTGGGGCCATGACCGCGGCGCAGCGGACCTCCCAGCTGGGGCTCCGGGAGGATCGAGCAGACGTCATCCTGCCGGCGTCGGTGGTCTACGAGCGGGTGGCGCAGCTGGCGGGGGCAGAGGAGATCGTCGTGCCCGGGGTAGGCGTGAAGGAGGGGCTCGTACTGGATCTGGTGGACTGGATCAGCGACGAGACCGGCCACTCGACCCGTCGGGAGCACACGATCCGCTCCGCGGCGGTGGCTCTCGGTAGGCGCTTTCAGTTCGACGAGGTCCACGGCCGGCAGGTCGCACGGCTTTCCCTCCAGCTGTTCGATCAGCTCGCGGATCTCCACGGGCTGGGGACACGGGAGCGGAACCTGCTCATGGCGGGCGCACTTCTGCACGACATCGGGCAGTTCGTGTCTTATCGGCGCCACCACAAGCACTCCATGTACCTCATCGCCAACTCGGAACTGCCGGACATGTCGCCCGACGACGTCCAGGTCGTGGCCGCGCTGGCGCGCTATCATCGCCGGTCCGAGCCGAAGACGAGCCACCCGGAGTATGAGACCCTGAGCAAGGACGATCGGAAGGCCGTGAGGAAGCTGGCCGCGCTCCTCAGGGTCGCGGACGCTCTCGATCGGGAGCACATCGAACGGGTCGCCTCCCTCGAAGCGGAATGGACGGACGAGGGGCTGGTGCTCGAGCTGGAGACCCGGGGAAGCCTCACGCTGGAGGAGTGGGCGTTGCGCCGGAAGGGGAAAATGTTCGAGTCGGTGTTCGGCCGCCCCATTCGCCTGGAAGCGAATCCGGTCCCCGTATGATGAGCCCGGGGAATCGAGTGACGGATCCCATGATCGTGAGCCTCGAGCGGGGCCGCGAACTCGCCGTGTCACGGTGTTGTCACGGTTCGGTGCCGCCATGCACGGTCTCCCCCGGCTCGACTAGTGTTCTGCCATGAACCTCGAGCTTCCTCACGCCGTTCGAGCCCGTCCTGTCCGCCCCGATGCGGACCTGGGCGACCCCACGCTCTACTTCAATCGCGAGCTGAGCTGGCTCGACTTCAACCGCAGGGTTCTTGCCCAGGCGTTGGATCCGGCGCTGCCTGTTCTGGAGCGGGTGCGTTTCCTGGCCATCACCAACTCGAATCTCGACGAGTTCGTGCAGAAGCGCGTGGGCGGTCTGCGGAGACAGCAGGCGGCGTTCGTCACCAAGCCGTCCCCGGACGGGAGGCTTCCCTCCGAGCTCGTGCGCCTGGTCCGTGGTGCTGTGCACGAAATGCAGGAGGCCATCGATGGGGCATGGGTGGATGGGCTCAAGCCCCTGCTGGAGAAGCGCGCCGGCGTGCGTGTCCTCCCTTACGCGTCCCTGCGGCCTGGGCAGCGCGAGGCGCTGGCCGCGCACTTCCATGAGCATCTGTACCCCATCCTCACACCCATGGCGGTCGATCCAGGGCACCCATTCCCATTCATCTCCAACCTCAGCCTTTCCCTGGCCATCGAGATGCGGGATCCGCGACCGGATACCCGTCACTTCGCGCGGCTGAAGGTTCCGACGCGAGGGGTGCGGTGGCTGCGTGTCCCGGATGCGGGGGGGAGCCACGACTTCGTGGCGGTCGAGGAAGTGGTTCGGGACAACGTGTCGGCTCTCTTCCCGGGGTTGGAGGTGCTACAGGTCCATGCATTCCGTGTGACGCGGAACGCCGACCTGGAGCGGGAGGAGGAGGAGGCCGAGGACCTGATCGAGATGATCTCCGAGGAGCTCCGTGAACGTCAGCTCGCGCCGGTGGTCCGGTTGGAAGTGGAACGGGACATGCCGGACCAGATCCGGCGCGTTCTCCTCTCCGAGTTGGAGCTGGAGGATGCCGATCTCGTGGAGCTGGACGGTGAGCTGGGCCTCGAGGCGCTTCACGAGCTGGCCGACGTGGATCTGCCGGAGCACCGGTTCCCCCATTGGGAGCCGGTGGTGCCCGCCAGGCTGTCCACCCGTGAGGAAGAGGACGCTGGAGACCGGAGCATCTTCTCCATCATCCGCGATGGCGACCTCCTCGTCCATCACCCCTACGAGTCCTTCACCGCCAGCGTGCAGCGCCTTGCGTGGGCGGCCGCTGAGGACCCGGCGGTCCTCGCCATCAAGCAGACCCTGTACCGGACGTCGGAGCGTTCGAGCATCGTGGAAGCCTTGCTCCGGGCTGCGGCGAAGGGGAAGCAAGTGGCGGTGATGGTCGAGGTAAAGGCGCGCTTCGACGAGCAGAACAACATCGAGTGGGCACGCATTCTGGAGACGGCGGGTGTGCACGTCACCTACGGTGTCCTGGGGCTCAAGACCCATGCGAAGGCCATGCTCATCATCCGGGAGGAGGATGGACATCCCCGCACTTACTGCCACATCGGGACGGGGAACTACCACGCGGGGAACGCACGGATCTACACGGATCTGGGACTCCTCACGTGCGACGCCACCATCGGTGCCGACCTCGTCCGTCTCTTCCACTCGGTGACCGGGGTTGCGCCAGGGCAGACCTATGATCGGCTCGTCGTAGCACCCGCCGCCATGCGTACCCGCTTCCTGGAGCTCATCCAGCGAGAGATCGACCATGCGTCGGCGGGCCGCGTCGGGCGGATCATCGCCAAGATGAACGCGCTGGACGACGAGGTGATCGTCCGGAAGCTGTACGAAGCCTCCCGCGCGGGCGTCACGATCGACCTGGTCATCCGGGGCCACTGCAGCCTGCGGCCAGGCCTCGCGGGCGTCAGCGAGAACATCCGGGTGGTGAGCATCATCGGACGCTTTCTGGAGCACGACCGCATCTTCCTCTTCGGCAACGACGGGGACGCGGAAGTGTTCATGGGGAGTGCCGACTGGCGGAAGCGAAATCTGGACAGCCGCGTCGAGGCCTTGGCGCCTATCCTCGATCCCGACTTGCGGCAGCGTCTCACTCGTATTCTGGAGTTGGCCATGGCCGACAACTGCCTCGCCTGGGCGTTGGACGCCAATGGGGTCTACCACCGACGTGAGCCGCAGTCGGGTGAGCCGCGGGTGGACCTCCACCGCACGCTCATGGAGGACGCGACACGCGGGCGCGAGGATGAAGGGCGGGGCACTCGCCGCCGCCGGCGTATGAGCCGAGCCCCGGCTCAGAACGCCGCCGGGACCTCCAGCGTCTCGAGCTCCATCGCCTCGGCCAGGAGCTCGTAGGAGCGTCGGCGGGCGCTCAGGTCGTGGGTGACCGTGACCGTCATCAGCTCGTTGACGCCGTAGCGTTCAGCCAGGGTCAGAAGTGCTTGGCGTACCTGTCCCGGGTCCCCCACCACCACGCGACTCTCATCGGCCAGGAGCTCCGAGATGGGCACGCCCCAGGCCTCGAACTCCTCCTTGGCCTGCTCGGGTGAGGGAATACCTCGATCGACGCCGCGCATGATGCGCATGCGCCAGAGGTGGAGGCTCAGCGAAAGCCACTCGGCTTCCTCCTGTGTCTCGGCGCAAAGCACGCCGATCCCCATGTTCGCCGCCGGATCCGGACGATGTTCGCTGGGCTGGAATCGTTCGAGGTACGCCCGCACCGCCCGACTGCCGTCCACTCCGCTGATGAACTGGGCGAACGAGTAGCCCAGCCCCAGCCGGGCCGCCACTTCCGCCGTCGTGCCACTCGAGGCGAGCATCCACATCTCGGGGACATCTTTGCCTCTCGGTGTGGCGCGAACCTTTGCGAACGGGTGATCCGGGTCGAGCGATTCGCCCAACCAACCCGCCAGGTCCTCCAGCTGTTGGGGGAACTGCTCCACCGGGAGCCCTGGGCGACCGTACCGAAGCGCCTGCGCGGCCCGCCCCGTACCCGCCGGCGCTCGACCCAGGCCCAGATCGATCCGGCCGGGGAAGAGCGTCTGAAGCATGCGGAATTGCTCCGCCACCTTGTACGGTGAGTAGTGCGGAAGCATGACACCTCCCGACCCTACGCGAATGCGCTCGGTCATGGACGCGACCCGGGGAATCAGCACCTCGGGCGCCGAGCCGGCGAACGAGTTGGTGCTGTGATGCTCGGCGAGCCAGTAGCGAGAGAAGCCCAGGCGGTCCGCGAGGAGGGCCAGCTCGAGTGTGGACGCCACCGCCGCACGGGCATCGCTTCCGTTCGGCACGGGAGACTGATCGACGATACCGAGCTTCAGGCGGGTCATGTTCAATGCGGGCGCGAGGTGTCACGGGAACGGGCGGTCGGAGCTACCCCGACCCTCGAGCATCGGGTCCCCCCGGGGCGGTCCTTCGGTCAGGTCTCGAGGGCGCCGGACGGCTCGGCCCGCGACTCGCGCTCGTTGTCTTCCGACGCCAGGAATCCCGTTACGAGGTCCAGGAGCTCTTCGGTGATACCCTGCTGTCGCTGCTGGTTGAAGCGGCCCTGCAGGTTCCCGATGCGCTCCTCGATCCGACGCTCCGCGGCCTCCATGGAGGCCAGACGGCTCGCGTTCTCGGCGGCCTGTGAGCGGGCCGCGGCCTGGAAGAGGGACACGAACAGGTGCTCTCGGACCAACTCGCTGAACAGCTGCTTCCACCCTACGCGAAAGCGGGGCAGGACGGGCGACGGCCAGGGACGGCGCTCGAGCCCGGACAGCCATTCGAGGTTGAGGGGCAGCAGGTGCACCATGTGCGGCCGGTAGGTCGCACCGGAGTGGTAGTGGTTGTAGAAGAGGTAGAAGCGATCCACGCCCTCCCGGGTGCGGAAGGACTCGATCGCGAGGAGGAGCTCCTGCACTGTGCCGACGATGGCGTCGACGGAGTCCGGTGACGGGAACGACCCCGCCACCGCCTCACCGGCTCGCTCCATGGTCCCCTCCACCCTGGCCCCGACGGCGATCACGAAGCGGTCCCGAGGCTCCGGGTGGAGCCGGGTCATGTGCTCCACCGCGTGTTCCGTGATGCGGATGTTGAAGCGTCCGGCCAACCCGAGGTCGGACCCGAACACCACGGCTCCGGCTCTGGGTCCTACGTCCTCCTCGGTGAGGCGGAGCCCAGCAGGTCGATTTCGGAGGGCGATCTGCAGCGCCAGCTCCACCGTTCGTCCGTATCGCTCCAGGGACTCGACGGCGCGACGGCTGTGCCTGATGCGCACGGCAGACAGGGCCTTCATCGCGCGGCTGATGGAGTGAAGGTCCCGGGCGCTCTGGAGCTGCCGACCGATCTGATCCGCGGTCTGCATCTTGTCAGTCCTCCTCGATGGCAGCCCGGGCTTCGCGTGTGAGCGCGGCCCGGTCGTCATCGGACAGCTCCTCACCCTCGAGGATCCTGCGGCGGACCTCGGGCAGGTGCGCGCGAGCTCGGGCAAGGACCCGCTTCTGCACTTCCTCCATGTCTTCCAGAGCCACGTCGTCGAACAGGCCTTCGGTTGCGGCCAGCAGCACGGCGATCTGGTCGCCCACGTCGAGGGCCGCGGTCTGGTCCTGCTTGAGCACCTCGCGAACCCGGCGCCCCCGGTCCAGGCTGCGCCGGGTTTCTTCGTCCAGCTGGGCCGCGAAGCGGGAAAACACCTCGAGCTCACCGAACTGGGCATAGGCGAGCTTCAGGTCGCGGACGACGGCTCGGTAGGCGGGAAGCTGAGCGCTTCCGCCCACCCTCGAGACGGAGCGTCCCACGTCCACGGCGGGCAGGACGCCCTTTTGGAAGAGGTCGGGTGCCAGGTAGATCTGCCCGTCGGTGATGGAGACCAGATTCGTGGGGATGTACGCGGACAGGTTGCCGGCCTGCGTCTCCACCACGGGGAGCGCCGTCAGGGATCCGCCTCCGTGCTCAGGACGCATCCGGGTGGAGCGCTCGAGGAGGCGGGCGTGGATGTAGAAGATGTCCCCGGGGTAACCCTCGCGCCCTGGTGGGCGCCGGAGCAGGAGCGACAACTCACGGTAGGCCCGGGCGTGCTTGGTGAGGTCATCGTAGACCACCAGGACGTCGCGCCCCTGGTCCATGAAGTGCTCGGCCATGGCAGTGGCCGCGTAAGGCGCCATGAACTGGAGTCCCGGGGGATCCTCGCCGGAGGCCACGACGACGATGGTGTGGTCCAGCGCGTTGTTCGACTCGAGCTCCTGGATGACGCCGGCCACCGACGCTCCACGCTGACCCACGGCGCAGTAGACGCACACGACGTCGTGATCCCGTTGGTTGATGATCGCGTCCGTGGCGATAGCGGTCTTGCCCGTCTGTCGGTCCCCCAGGATGAGCTCCCGTTGGCCCCGTCCGATGGGGACAAGAGCGTCGACGACCTTGATTCCGGTCTGGAGGGGGACACGAACAGGGCCCCGGTGCATGATGGCGGGGGCCGGTGCGTCCGCCTCGCGTTCTCGTAACGGCGGCAGTTCCGGGCCACCGTCGAGGGGCTGCCCGAGCGGATCGATCACCCGGCCCAGCAGCTCTTCTCCCACGGGAACGCGGAGCACGCTCCCGGTGCCGCGCGCCTCCGCTCCGGCCTCCACCCGCTCCTCGTCGCCCAGCAGGATGACCCCGACCTCGTCCGGATCCAGGTTGAAGACGATCGCCCGGACGCCGCCTTCGAGCTCCAGGATCTCGTCGGTGGTGACGCTGGAAAGCCCATCGATACGCGCCGTTCCCTTGGACACCGAGCGCACCACGCCGACTTCGCGCACGGCCACTCGGGCACGGTGCTCGGAGCGGGCTCGCGAGAGGGTGTCGGCGACCCGCGAGACTTCCCCGCGGAGATCGGGAAGGTCCAGCGCGGACGGGTCCTGGGTGGACTCGGTCATCGCGTCTCGGCCTCGAGGAAGGTGCGTGCCCGGGCCTCCATCTCTTCCAGGTAGCTGCCCACGCTCCACCCCACCTTCCGGTCTCCGACCCGGACCTCTATGCCCAGAGCCAGGTCTGCGTCCGCCTCGAAGCGCAGCTCCACATCCGAGCCGACCCAGTCGGCGACGGTTTCCACGATGCGCGCCCGGCGGTCGGCATCGAGCTCGAAGGCCGTGTGGACCTCCGGGCGGACCGACGACTCCTCCAGAGCAGATACGAAGTCGGCGCGGTCCTCCTCGTCCATCGCGCGGACCCGATCCAGGAAGACCCGGATCACCTGGTCCTCCAGATCGGCGTCGGCCAGGTCGCGCAGGGCGCGGGCCGTCAGGGCGTAGGCTTCCTGCCCGATCCTCCTTCGGAGCTCCTGGAGGAAGGTCTCCTGCTGCCTTCTCAGGGCTTCGCGCCAATCTTCCCGCATTCTGTCCGTCTTTACGAGGATCTCCTCGGCCAGCTCCTTGCGCCGGGTCTCGGCCTCCTCTCGTGCCTCCTCCAGCAGCTCCGTCCGTCGGGCCTCCAGTTGGGCCCGACGCTCACGCAGCTCGCGGCCCTCGGTCTCGGCCTCCTCCTCTTTGCGCCGCGCCTCGTCCATCCGGTCGCGGATCCGCTGCTCGCGTTGCTCGATCGCGTCGAGGACCGGCCGGTACAGGAATCGCTTCAGCAGGAACAGAAGGATGACGAAGTTCAGGACCTGCGCTACGAGCGTGAACCAGTCGATCGCCACGCATCAGCCTCCCGCTACCTGCGTCCAGAACGGATTGGCGAAGATCAGGATCAGCGAGACCACCAGGCAGTAGATGGCCGTGGATTCGACCATCGCCATGCCCACGAACAACGTGCGCGTCACGGTGTTCGCCATGTCGGGCTGCTGCGCGATGGAGTCGAGGGCCTGGGCCAGCGCGCGTGCTTCGCCGAGGGCGGGCGCTATGCTGCCGACTGCGATGGTGAAGCCCGCGACCGCGATCGAGACGGCGGCGATCAGCTCCATGCTTTCCATGTTCACTCCTGGGTCTGGACGATGGGGTCGGATTCTTCGTTGCGCCGCGCGCTGCGGGTCCCCGAGGCGATGTAGACGAGGGCCAGCACGGCGAACACGTATGCCTGGATCATGCCGATGAGCAGTCCGAAGGCCTCCAGCAGGGCGGGGAATACGAAAGGCGCCACGGTGAGGAGAATGGCGACGATCACCTTCCCACTCATCAGATTGCCGAAGAGGCGAACGGCCAGCGCGAGCGTCCGGGACAGCTCGCCGATGACGTGGAACGGGGCCATGAACACGCTGGGCTGCACGTAGTGTTTGAGGTATCTCCCGACGCCCTCCCGTGCGATCCCGAAGAGCGGGACCGCGACGAACACGCACGCAGCGAGCGCGGCCGCCGTGGACAGGGACGCCGCCACGACGTGGATACCCGGGATCGATCCGAGCAGCGTGGAGAAGGCGATGAACAGGAAGAGGGTTCCCACGAAGGGGAGGTACCGATCCGGGTCATCGGGGACCGCCTGATCGATCTGCTCGCGGATCTGCACGACGACGATCTCGAGGATGGCCTGGCCCCGCCCGATCTCCGGGCCGGTCTCGAGCGAGCGGGTCACCAACCAGGACCCGACGACCATCACCGCCATCGTCAGCCATGTGAAGACGAGCGTAGCGTTGATCGTGACGAAACCCGACTGCCAGTAGACGACCTGATCCGGGGTCAGCTCCATGGGGTCTCCGGGTTCATGGATTCCTCGCCGCTTCCTCCGACCCAACGCATGAGCAGATGCCGCATCAGCAGGAAGCCGACCAGCGCGGCGACCAGCCCCGCCGCGCCGCCCAGGCGCAGGACACCGTAGAAGCCAGCGCCTGCTACGGCCAGACGGGTCAGATAGCTCCCGAGCACCAGCCCTCCCGGGTGTGCGGCGTCCGGGATGCGGCGCACCGTGATCCAAAGCGCACCGAAGTAGGCGCCACCGATCGCGAGCCCGAGGGCGAAGCCGAGCACCATGTCCATCAGCGGCCATCCTCGATTTCGCGCGAGATCCAGAACCAGGCGTTGAGGCATCCTATGAACACGCCCACGACGAGACCGGTGAGCGTCCAGGAGATGTCTCCGCCGGCCTCCATGTGGGCGTCCACCCACACGCCCACGGCGATGCCCAGGACGGTGGGCACTGCCACCGACCAGCCCACGAGGCCCATCATGCCCAGGCCGAACCACATACCACGGTCGCCCTCCGAACGGGCCCGGAGCTTGCGCCTCGCCTTGTCAGCGAGCTCGCGCTGGAAGACATCGCGGTGCTCCGGCTCCTCGCGGTCCGGGCGGTCCTTCCCCGGCTCAGCCACGGAGTTCCCGCACCTGCTCGATGAACCGCCGGATGAACCGGCTCTCGAGCGTGGCCAGGGCGGACCTGGCCTGGCGCTCGCGCTCGTCCAGCCTGCGGAAGCGCCGTACCACCGTGTCTCGCAGGGTGGCCAGATCGTCTCCCTCCACCGCGTCCCGGACCGAGACGAGGACTTCCGGTCCCACCTTCACCAGTGTGCCCTCGTCGACGGCGAAGATCCTCTCCGTGCCGTCGGCGCTCCGCCGGAGGGTGAGGATGCCCGGAACCAGCGGGCTCACGTAGTCGATGTGTTGCTCGAGAATACCGAACGCGCCCTCATGGCCTTCGGCGACCACAGAGGAGACGTCGTCGGAGGCGAGAATCCGGGACGGGAGGAGGATCTCGATCTTCACTTGTCGTCGTGCCCGGGCTCGGTGGTGTCCGCACGGTCTTTACCCCGGTCCACGTCGTCCAGGCCACCGATCATGTACAGGGCGCGCTCGGGGGTCTCGGAGAGCTCGTCCGCCAGGATGCGCTCGCATCCGTCCAACGTATCGGCCAGGGGCACCAGGCGCCCTGCGTGGCCGCTGAAGCGCCGGGTCACCTCGAACGGTTGGGTGAGGAAGCGCTCGATCCGGCGCGCCCGGTTCACGACCGCCTGATCCTCCGTAGAGAGTTCCTCCTGTCCCAGCATCGCGATGATGTCCTTCAGGTCGCCGTAGTGGGCGAGCGTCTCGCGCACGTTCCTCGCGATCCGGTAGTGCCGGTCCCCGACGATGCGGGGCGTGAGCATCTTCGACACCGACTCCAGGGGATCGATGGCCGGATAGAAGCCCTGGGCCGCCCGGTCCCGGGAGAGCACGACGTTGGCCGTCAGGTGCGTGAACGCGTGGGTGATGGCCGGATCCGTGAAATCGTCCGCGGGCACGTACACCGCCTGGACCGATGTGATGGCCGCGGACCGGGTGCTGGCGATCCGCTCCTCCAACTCGGCGAGCTCCGAGGCGAGGGTCGGCTGATATCCGAGGCGGGAGGGAAGCTGGCCCATGAGGCCCGAGACCTCCTGTCCGGCCTGGACGAAGCGGAAGATGTTGTCGATGAGGAGAAGGACGTCCTGGCGGGCCTCGTCCCGGAAGTACTCGGCTACGGTGAGCCCCGTATGGCCCACGCGGAAGCGTGCTCCCGGGGACTCGTCCATCTGCCCGAACACGAGCACGGTGTCGTCCAGCACCCCGGCGTCCTGGAGCTCCCGATACAGCTCCTCCGCTTCGCGATTCCTCTCGCCGATGCCGCAGAAGAGGCTCATCCCCCGGTGGCGGGCGACCATGTTGTGGATGAGCTCCATGATGAGGACGGTCTTGCCCACGCCGGCGCCTCCGAAGAGCCCCACCTTCCCCCCGCGCTCGAGGGGGGAGAGGAGGTCGATGGCTTTGATCCCCGTCTCCAGGATCTCGGTGCTGGAGCCCAGGTCGGCCAGAGGTACCGACGGCCGGTGGATGGACCGTCGCTCCTGGAGGTCGATGGGCCCCAACTCGTCGATGGGCTCCCCGAACAAGTTCACCGCACGCCCGAGGAGCGCCCGTCCCACCGGCACGTCGAGCGGCTTGCCCGTGTCGGTCACGGGGGACCCGCGTCCGAGTCCACGGGTGGAGGTGAGCGCGATACCCCGCACGACCTCCTCGCTGCGCTGGCTCAGGACCTCGATGGCGATCTCGCCCTCGAGGCCCGCCCGAAGGAGGTGATACAGCTCAGGCAGCCGCTCCGGGAAACGGACGTCCACGACGCTCCCCCGCACGGCGACCACGTGCCCCCAGCTCATGGCCGAAGGCGCGGCGCGGGGGACCTCGGAGCGGGGGAGCGAGCTTGCTTCATGCATGGATGCTCGAACGTTCGCGTCGGGCGCGCAACACGGGTGGACCGGTTCCTCAGGTCGATGCCGGACTCAGGACTCCCTCCGCCCGGGATCCGCCGATCGCCGCGAGGAGGTAGGCGGCGACCGCCGCGGCGAGGGAGGAGATGTATGGGTAGGGTACCCCGACGACATAGGCGCCGACGATCCATACGCCGACGCCCGCCAGGAGGGCCGCAAGCGCGCTTCCTCGCCCACCGATCCTGGTGAACAGGCCGAACGCCACGACCGTCACGATACCGGCGCTCCCGAACGACGAGGCCTCCTCGACGAGGCCGTACACGCGCTCGGCCCGGAGCGCCATGACGTAGGCGAGGACGCCGAAGACCGCGACGGCCACCCGCGCGATCCGCACCTTGGCGGCCTCGCTCAGGCCCGGCCGGAGCTGAACGACCACGTTGTGGGAGACGAGTCCGCCCGCGACCAGCAGTGCGCTGTCGACGGTCGAGAGAATCGCCGACACGAGCGCCCCTGCGAAGACGACGTAGAGGAAGGTCGGGAGGTACTCGGCGGCCAGTAGCGGGAGGATCTGCTCCGGCTCGGCGAGGTCCGGCAGAAGCACTGAGCCCACCAGACCGAGGGCGACGGGAATCAGCCCGATCATGAGATAGGAGAAGCCCGCGACGACGGTGGCGTTGCGCGCGATGCGGGGGGAGCGCGCGGCGATCATCCGGGCGACCACCTCCGCCGCCACCATCGACCCCACGATCGGTACCGCCCACTCCTCGACGATCTCCAGGAGGGGCCGGGACTCCGCTCCGAGGATGGCGAGGCGGGTCGGGTCGATCTCCGCGAAGACCGCGGTGCCCTCGCTGCGCAGCACCGCCCACCCGATCGCGCCGAGTCCCACGATCAGGGCGATCCCCTGGATGAGGTCGGTCCACGCGTCGGCCAGGAGCCCGCCGGCGATCGTGTAGGCGATGACCACGGTGGCGGCGATGGCGACGGTGATCTCGATCTCCAGGCCCGACGCGGAGGAGAGCACCTGGCCGAACGCGCGGATCTGCGCCGCCGCCCAGAAGAGCGAGGTCGGCACCATCAGCAGCACCGCGGCGCGCTCCACCGACGCGTCGAAGCGGAGGCGGAAGATGTCGGCCAGCGTGGTGAGCCGGAGGCGCCAGAGCGGAACGGCGAAGATGAGGCCCGTCAGGATAATGCAGATTGCGTATCCGAACGGATCGTGGGATCCTCCCGCCAGCCCGTGCTCGTAGATCGCGCCCGCGGCCGCAATGCACGTCTCGGCCCCGAACCACGTCGCGAAGACGGTGAACGTGGCGAGCACGGGGCCTAGGGACCGGCCGGCGACGAGGTAGTCCGTCTCCGTGTGGATTCTGCGGGAGACGACGATGCCGACGACGAGCTGCGCCAGCACGTAGCCGAGGATGCCCAGCAGGAGTGCGTTCAGGGTGCGGTTCCTCTGTCCGGATGGCCGGGAAGGGGTGCGAGCGTGATGCCCAGGAGCGCACTATACTGTCTGCGCGCCGCTCGGGGAGCCCCTCTCGAGGCTTCCGGCCGAGACGCGTCGCCGGTCGGAACCGTGAACCCGATTCGTAGGAGATCGCCGCCATGAGCAACGCCCCTTCCCTCCGAACCTTCGCCGCGGGCATGGCCGCCATGCTGGTGTTCGCGTTCATGCCGTCGCCCGCCTCGGCGACCTGGTCCATCGTCGCCGTTGACAGCAATACGGGGGTGGTGGTCATCGCCTCTGCCACGTGCGTCTCCGCCGAGGGGCTTCGAAGCCGAGGGGGACTCATGAGCATTCAGGCCATCGTGGTGCCCGGCGTGGGCGTCGCCGCTGCGCAGGCCGGTGTCGACTCCAGCCGGGCGAACCAGATGCTCATCTTCCGCGAGCTGCAGGCCGGTACCGACCCCGACGACATCCTCGACATGCTCAAGGAGGATCCGGACATCCAGCGGCGGCAGTTCGGTATCGTCGACCTCCGAGGCCGGATGGCCGGCTTCTCGGGGACCGGGAACGGGTACGCGGCCCTCGCCGTCCAGAGTGAGGTGCGCCACGAAGGGATCTACTTCGCGGTGCAGGGGAACATCCTCGAGTCCGATCGCGTGGTGACGGCCGCGGTGGACGCATTCCTCGCCGCCGAGGGAACGGTCACGGATCGGGTGATGGCCGCCATGGAGGCCGCCGACTACAACGGGGGTGACGCCCGCTGCTCATGCCGGACGGATCCGGTGCCGGAGACCGAGATGGACTGCACGCACCGGACCGCGCACGTGGCTTACATCGCCGCCGCCAGACCGGGAGACATGGTCGGGGACGGCCACTCCGATGGAGATTACACCCTGTTCATCGACGTGGACGACGAGAACACGGCCCCAGACGAGAATCCGAGCCCGGTCGCGACTCTGCGCATGAGATACGACGCTTGGAAGGCCGGTGGAGGCATGGGGACGCTCGGCCTGGGGGTGCGCTGATGACTCGGCGCGTCGTGGGGCTCGGAGCCGCCGTCGGGATGATCGTGTTGCTGGCCACCGCGTGCTCACCCGGGAGCGGTGACGAAGCGGCGCCGGAGGCGCGTCCCGCCGCAGAACCGATTCCGGAGCCGGACGTGGTCCTTTCCTCCGACCAGACTCATGCCCGCTTCAGCGCCACGATCGAGCCGGTGGCGCGGGTACCGTCAGGTGCGGTGGTGGAGGTCTCCACAATGGAGGCCTCGGATGGTCAGTTCACGCCCGAGTCGACGGTGGACGAAGTCGCGACCCTGGACTTCGATCCGATCCATCCATTGACGGGCCCCGTCTTCGTGGAGGGGGCCTCGCCAGGGGATGTCCTCGCCGTCACGCTCCTGGACATTGAGGTGGACGATTGGGGCTGGTCGGCCATTGTCCCCGGCTTCGGCTACCTCGCGGACCGATTCACCGAGCCATACTACAGGGCCTTCGAGATCGAGCCGGGGGCTACCCACACACGGTTCAACGACCGGATCTCTGTGCCATTGAACCCGTTCCCCGGCGTCATGGCGGTGGCACCGGCCACGGACTCCATGCTTACCACGATCCCGCCCCGGGCCAACGGTGGAAACATGGACAACCGCCACATCGGCGTCGGCACGACCGTGTACTTCCCCGTCTTCGTCGAAGGAGCCCTTTTTTCCATCGGGGACACGCACGCCGCGCAGGGAGATGGAGAGGTCTCGGGCACGGCCATCGAAGCCGGCATGCGGATCCGATACCGAGTGGAGGTTCTGGAGGGCGGCCGGACGCCTCCCGAGCCCGAGTACGAGACCGACGACGTCTACGCCGTGACGGCTTTCGGTTTGACCCTGGACGAGGCCGCGCGGAAGGCGACGGAGTACATGATCGACTATCTCGTGGCCGAGCACGGGTTGACCGCCGAGGAGGCGTATATGCTGTGTTCCCTCGCTGGGGACCTGAAGATCGCCGAGGTGGTCGACGTGCCGCACGTTCTGGTCGCGATGCATATGCCCAAGGAGGTCCTGGGGTGGGGCTCGTAGGAGACCAGGACGCAGGAGGCGAGGGGGTTCTGATGGACCGCTTGCGGGCGAATCTCGCGGCGGCGGGGATCCCCGCCACGGATGAGGATCTGCAGCGGCTCGAGGCCGACGGATACCTCGACCGGGTCGCCGAAGCACGTGAGGTTCTCTCGACCGTGGAAGGCTCGAGCCTTCCTGACTTCCTGGCACGATGGTCACCCACCATGGTGGAAGGGAGCTCGGACGATCTCCGAGGCGCCGACGAGCCCGAGGGCTCAGTGCGCGAGCGCTCGGGCTCGGCATCGGTCGGACGGGTCGACGCTTTCGAAGACGGTATGCCCTCGCGACTGTCCGAGGTAGCTGACCTGGTGCGGCGGAAGGAGGTCAGCCCGGTGGAGCTCACGGAGCGGGCGCTGGCCAGGATCACGACTCAGGATCGAGCTCTGAACCTCTTCCAGACCGTCCTGGCCGATGAGGCCATGGAGGCTGCCCGCCGAGCGGAGGCCGAGATCGTTCGGGGCACGTACCGAGGTGCACTCCACGGAATTCCGGTGGCCGCCAAGGACCTCTTCGACATGAAGGGAACGGCCACCACCGCCGGATCGATCGTCCGGTCGGACACAGTGCGGGACACGGACGCCGCCGCCGTCACGAACCTGCGCGAGGCCGGCGCCGTGATCGTGGGAAAGACGTGCCTCTCCGAGTTCGCATACTGGCCCGGCTCGACCAACCCGCACTACGGGCCGACCCGGAATCCCTGGGATCCCGCACACGACGCGGGTGGGTCGAGCAGTGGGTCTGCCGCCGCCGTGGCATCGGGGTGCGTGTATGCCGCGTTAGGGACCGACACGGGCGGGTCCATCCGCATCCCGGCCGCCCTGTGCGGGGTCGTCGGCCATAAGCCCACCTTCGGCCGGGCAAGTCTTGCCGGCTGCGTGCCGCTGGCGTGGTCCTTGGACCATGTGGGGCCGCTGACCCGGCATGTCGAGGACGCCAGCCTGGTTCTGGAGGTGCTCTGTGGCCAGGACTCCAGGGACAACCGCACACGCGCCTGGAGCACCTACCGCGGCCCGGCACATCCCTGGCCCGCCGGGACGGCACCGCTGGAGGGGGTTCGGGTCGGTGTCATGTCGTCCGACGGCCTGGGCCAGGAGATGGGTTCGGACGAAGCGATGGCAGCCTGGCGTGACGGCAACGAGCGCCTCCGCGTGATGGGGGCGGAGCTCGTCGACGTCGACCTGTCCGACATGCATGTCTTGTGGAGGGTTTCCGCTCTGATCCTGGCGGTGGAGGCGGCTTCGTTTCACGCCCGGTCCTTGCGGGAGCACTACGAGGATTACGGGCGGTTCTGCAGAGGGCGCCTGGTCGGCGCATTTGCTTACGGTTTCGAGGATCTGATGCAGGCTCAGCGTCTCCGGGCCGAGCTTCGTGCCCGCTGGAGTCGGCTCTGGGGGCGCGTGGACGTCCTGAGCACCCCTTGCCAGCCGCAGACTGCGCCCGCGCTGGGGGTGGCCGCGTCCACCCGCTACACCAACCCGTTCAACGCCCTGGGTTGGCCGGCCGTGAGCGTGCCTTTCGGGGCGGGGCGGACCGGGCTGCCGCTCGGGACGCAGATCGTCGGCAGGCCTTGGTCGGACGGGGAGGTCCTGAGGGTGGCGGCGGCTCTGGAGGGGTGAGGTGGGGCCGTGCCCGGGTCCGTACCCTCGGCTGCGGCTGGTCACGGCATCAACCCCGGCGCTTTCTACCGCTGTGCACGGCTAGGAGGAAGCAACGGCGTCGGTGCGGCCTTTCGCGGACACTTGTATGCCGGAGGGGATCCCGTTCAAATCAGACACCATCGACTCATCGCACCATCGACCCTTTCAGCATGAACCGGAGTCTGCCCCATGGCGACGTACACCTGTGACAAGTGCGGCATGAGCGTCAACATGACCTGCGCGAAGTGCGACAGCGAGCTCGTCCACGAAACGATCACGAAGCCGGACGGGGGATCTGTTGCAGTCTCGAAATGCCCCGAGGGTCACGGCATGATCAAGTCGCCCATGTGCTGTGCACAGGACATGACCTGTTCCGTTTAGGCGTCCCGCAGTGATTTGCCCGGCTGTGTATCCGGTCAGATGACGGTGTGAGGCCCGTGATGACTGCGCCCTCTATCGCGTCGGCGACAACCGCATGAGGCTGGAGTTCTAGGGACTATGCCAGAGGGCCATATGATGCCGGGGATCCGGCTGGGCGCGGTGCTCGGATTCGAGATCCGCATCGACTACTCGTGGTTCGTCATCGCCTTCCTGGTGCTCTGGTCTCTCTCCGCGGGTGTCTTTCCAGCTCGTCTCGAGGGGCTCTCTGCCGGGGCATACTTCGTCATGGGGACGCTCGGGACACTGCTCTTCTTCGTGTCACTGCTGGCGCACGAGCTGTCCCACTCGGTGGTGGCACGGACCCGCGGCGTGGAGGTGGCGGGCATCACCCTCTTCGTCTTCGGCGGGATGGCGCATACCAAAGGCGAGGCGTCCAACCCCGAGGACGAGCTCGCTATCGCCGGTGTGGGCCCACTTTGCAGCTTGGTTCTGGCCGCGGTCTTCTGGCTGCTCGTTCGCCTGGGCGGCTCTCTGGGCTGGTACGAGCCGGTCCTGGTGGTGGGGGAGTACCTCGCCCTCATCAATCTCGTGCTGGCGCTGTTCAACCTGCTCCCGGGCTTTCCCCTGGACGGTGGGCGTCTCTTCAGGGCGCTGGTGTGGCGTCACACTGGGGACCTGACCCTGGCCACCCGATGGGCGACCCGCGGTGGGAAGGCGCTGGGCTATGGTCTCATCGGACTGGGCGCGCTCCAGACCCTCGCAGGAGCCGTAGTGGGTGGGCTCTGGATGGTGTTCATCGGTTGGTTCCTGCGGACGGCGGCGCTGACGTCCTTCGAACAGCATCTTCTGAGCGGAGTGCTCACACACCTGACGGCGCGTCACATCATGACGCCTGATCCCCGCACTGTGGAGCCCGACCTCTCGCTTCAGTCCCTCGTAGAGGACCGGCTGCTTCGTGAGCCCCATCAGGGGTATCCCGTGTTGTCGGGGCGGGAGGTGATGGGGCTGGTCACCCTCCGGCACGTGAGGGCGGTGCCACGGGAGCGATGGCCGACCACGCAGGTGCGGGACGTCATGACCCCGGCCGACGATGTCATCCTGGCTCCCGAAGCCACCCTCCAGCGCGTGCTCGAGTCCATGTCCGGTAGCGGCCTACAGCGCGTGTTGGTGGTGGATCCGCGAGAAGGGCTGGTGGGAGTGATCTCCGCGAGCGACGTGTCCCGCTGGCTCCAGAAGGAACGGGTCTTGGGCGGCGTGGTGCCGAACAGCAGGGGGAAGCTGTCTTGATACTCGACTTCGAGGCGGCCCGGCGCCGCATGGTGGACCGTCAGATTTCCAGACGGGGCATCCACGACCCCCGGGTTCTGGAGGCCATGCGGACGGTTCCCCGCGAGCGCTTCGTCGCGGAGCAAGCTCGGTACGAGGCATACGACGACCGACCGCTTCCCATCGGCGAGGGGCAGACCATTTCCCAGCCCTACGTCGTTGCGCTCATGATAGAGGCGCTAGAGCTGGACACCGCGGACCGGGTTCTGGAGGTGGGCGCCGGGTCAGGGTACGCCGCGGCCGTTCTGGGTCAGATCGCGGACGAGGTGCTCGCCATGGAGCGCCATCCTTCGCTGGCCGGTGCGGCGGCGGAGCGCATGGACGAACTCGGGTACCGCAACGTCCGTGTGGTATCCGGTGACGGCACCCTGGGCTGGCCCGAGGGGGCGCCCTTCGACGCCATTCTGGTCTCGGCGGGAGGGGACGAGGTGCCTCCGGCCCTCCTCGAACAGCTCGCCGAGGGAGGGCGTCTGGTGATTCCGGTAGGCGATCCCAAGCGGGATCAGGAGCTGTTGTGCCTGGCCAAGGAGCCCGCTGGACGGATCACCCGGTCCTCGTTGGGTCGGGTGCAGTTCGTGCCCCTGGTGGGGGAGGGGTAGGCGGACGCGGGCGGGCATCACCATTGGGAAAAGCGGAGGGGCCGACCGACTATGCCGGTCGGCCCCTCGCTTCAGGCTTCCGTCGAGGGACGGATCAGACCTGGATGACGTTCTCTGCCGCTGGGCCCTTCGTGCCCTCAACCAGATCGAACTCGACCGTCGCGCCTTCGGCGAGGGTCTTGAAGCCTTCCATTTGGATGGCGCTATGATGGACGAAGCAGTCCTTGCTTCCGTCCTCCGGCGTGATGAAGCCGAAACCCTTTTGGTCGTTGAACCACTTCACGGTTCCCCGAGTACGCATCCTCGCGTCTCCTGGTGTTGCGATCGTCGGAGTTACGATGATTCGTACGACCCGACTACCTAGGTGCGCGGAACTCCCCGCGCGGGGTATGGCCTCCGTGGCCATGCTCTGCAACGAGGCTCGCGAATTGCCCGCACCGCGTCAAGCGTGGATCGTCGTGACCTGAGCCACGGTACCTTCCGAGCCTTGCAGGCGTCGCCGGGCCGTGTCTCGTTCAACAGGGTCAGGTACCCGCGGCGGCTGCGGGAAGGTGCCCCTGCGCGATTTCCGCGAACGCGTGGATCTGCTCCGCGATCCAGGCCTCGTCCCGTGCGAGCTCCTGGGCCATCAGGCTGGCGACGCCGGGGGCCGCTTCCAGGGCAGCCCGGGCGTCGAACACGAGGGAACGCGTGCGGCGGGCGAGGACGTCGTCCACTGTCCGGGCCATCTCCTCGCGGCACGCCCAGATGACCTCGGCGCCGAGAAGGTCGAGGCGGGGGTGGATCTTGTCGCCCCATGCCTTCGTCTCGTCGGCGAGGTCGAGGATCCTCCGTGCGTCGGATCCGTAGACCGAGAGCGGACCGTGACGTTCGGCATGCTGGTGGTAGCCGTGGATGTTCAGCTCGCTGGTCAGGCACGGTTCCGGCTCCAGGTCGCCCAGGGTCTCGGCTGCATCGACGGCGTCCTCCGCCATCTTCCGGTACGTGGTCCATTTCCCGCCAGCGATCGTTAGCATGCCCGATGCACTCACCCGGAGCGCGTGCTCCCGCGAGATCTCTGCCGTGTCGTCGGCATCGCCCTCGGCCACGAGGGGCCGGATGCCGACGAATACGCTGAGGATGTCCTCGGTGCCCGGGTCCCTCGTGAGATAGCGGGCGGCATGGGACACCAGGAATTCGATCTCCGCCTCGAGGGGCCGCGGCTCCAGGCTCACCTCGTCTACCGGAGTGTCCGTGGTGCCCACCACCACCCGGTCCCTCCAGGGGATGGCGAAGAGGACCCTGCCGTCGTCCGTCTGGGGTACCATGATTGCGGAAGACCCCGGGAGGAACGCTCGGTCCAGGACGATGTGCACGCCCTGGCTCGGACGGATGATCGGGGCCGATCCAGGCTGGTCCATGGCGCGAACGGCATCCGTGAAGGCTCCGGTGGCGTTGATCACGACCCGGGCGGGGATCTCGCGCACCTGGCCGGACTCCTCGTCCCGGGCCCGGACGCCCGTCGCGAAGCCCAGCGGGTTCTTCAGGATACCGGTGACTGGCATGTAGTTCACGAGAGCGGCGCCCTGCTCGGCGGCGGTCATGGCCAGGTGGATGAGGAGTCGGGCGTCGTCGAACTGCCCGTCGTGGTATACGACGCCCCCTCTCAGGCCCTCGGTCTCGATGGTCGGGATCTGTTCCACGGTCTCTTCCACCGAGAGGTTCTTGGAGTGCCCGAATCCGTACTTGCCGGCCAGCACGTCGTACACCCGCATCCCGACCCCATAGAACGGGGCCTCCCACCATTTGTAGTTGGGGACCACGAACGGCAGGTCAGTCACCAGGTGAGGCGCGTTCTGCCGGAGGATTCCTCGTTCTTTGAGCGCCTCCATCACCAAGGGCACGTTGCCCTGCTGAAGGTACCGGACGCCCCCGTGCACCAGCTTGGTGGAGCGGCTGGAGGTCCCCTTCCCGAAGTCGCTCTGCTCGAGGAGTAGCACCGAGTGGCCCCGCGATGCGGCGTCCACCGAGATGCCTATGCCTGTGGCACCTCCCCCGATGACCACTATGTCCCAGGGCTTGCCGCGGGACAGGCGCTCATCCACGCGCTGAAGCATATCGGATCGGTTCATCGTGGACTCACTAGGCGGAGGCGCAGGAGTCCCACGATGGGCCGTGACGCGAGGTCCTGCAAGGTTCGGCACGACACCGCGCGGCAGCCCGCCTCAGGGGTGGTGGTTCATCAACGGGAGCACGCTGAAGGAGCCCTTGTTTCGAGCGATGTTGATCAAGCCGATCTGCCAACCGTGGAGCTCGCTCGCGATGTTGAGGATACCGATCGCGACGCCCCTTTGAGTCCCCCGGACGTCGTTGTACGCGCTCACGGAGAGCCCACGGAAGGTGCCGTCTTCGTCGACCTTGAAGTAGCCCGGGGCGATGACCAGGCCCCGGCCGGAGCCGATGCCCACCCCCAATCCGCCGATCGCGACCCCAGAGGCGGCGGCTCCGATGCCTCCGAGCAGGAGACCCCGCGCCTCACCACCCACGCCGACGCCGAGCCCGCCGAGCGCCAGCCCGCTCAGATCCTGGCCGGCGCTCACGCCTGCTCCAACTCCAATGCCGTGGAGATCCCATGCGCCGGTGGTAGGGAGGCCCAGGGCCAGGCCATATACCGCACCACGACTCTCTTCGTGCTGCTGCCACAAGGTCACGTTCACGCCGCGTAGTCGCTCGAGGGCTCGGTCTCGGAAGTTGAATCTGAGCCCGTCGAGTCGAGGCACGTCACCGAAGCCGATGCCCGCGTCGCCTGCCGCGATCTTCACGCCGGGGTCCTGGGCCACCGTCGGGACGGGCAAGCCATGTTTCTCGGCGATTCTCTTCGTGCCGACAGGGCAGGAGGGGGAGGTGGGCGGCCGGCACCGCACTTCGCCCGGTCGCGGTAGAGACGACGGGCGCGGGGTCGAGTGCGTGGCACTCCTGGGTGCTCAAGCAGGTAGCACGGGTATCAACGGATACAGGACCGTAGCCCGAAAAGAACCTCGTCGGCAATTTGGAATATGAACGAATTCGCAATTCCGCCATCCGTCCGGGCCGCGGTCGTACTTGTTGGTGTGTCGGTCCTGGTGTCGGCGTGCTCGGAGGGCACCACGGAGCCCGACGTACCGGCACCCAGCACAATCGCTGTCTCCCAAACCGCATTGGGCTTTGGCGCTCTGGGTGACACCGTTCGTCTCTCCGCCACGGTGCGCGACCAGAACGGTGACGTGCTCGCCGGGACGCCCGTGACCTGGTCCAGCTCGGATGCATCCGTGGCCACGGTGTCGGCCTCGGGGTTGGTCACATCCGCGGGCAACGGCGACGCGGTCGTGAGCGTCAGTGCCGGGGAAGCGAGCCGCGACGTCCCTGTGGACGTCGAGCAGGTGGCTGACCGCCTGCGGTTTGCCCCTGACCCTGTGACCCTTGCCGCGGTGGACGACACCGTGACCGTAGTAGCCACGGTCGTGGACGCGAACGATTTCACCATGCCGACGGGAAACGTGACGTGGGGCTCGGATGACCCGGGTGCCGTGGAGATGTCCGCGACGGGCGTCGCCACGGCCCGCTCGGAAGGGCAGACGAGGATCACCGCGGAAGTCGATGGCGTCACCGGTGAGCTCGCCGCTTTCGTGGGTGACGCGGTGGTGGTCGTAGGGAGCGTCAGCCCGCTGCCTCTCGTGGAAGGGAGTGAGGCGGTCGTCCGGGGCCTGGGCTTCGCCCCCGCCGCGGAAGGAAACACCGTCCGAGTCGGTGGCTTCGAAGCCGCCGTGACGTCCGCTTCTTCCGTGGAGCTTCGCTTCACCGTCCCCGACACCGATTGCAGTCCGCCCCGGGAGGCCTTCCTGCGCGTGGATGCCGGAGGGATGGCGGACTCGACCGTGACTTCCGTGCATCCGGGGGGACTCGTGACGTTGGCTGCGGGTCAGGGGACGTATGTCACGGACGGCTGCGTTCATCTGGCGGCGGGCGACGGGGACGCCTCGTACGTGGTCGGAGTTCTTTCCTCTTCCGAAACCCCGAGCTCCCTGACCCCGGCGCGACTCGCCGCCCGGGCCGGTTCGAGGACGGTGACGCTGGCCACCGGGCCTGCCCCTGCGGGCAGCGCCTACCCGCTATCCGGAGGGCGCTTCGCGGCTCCCGAGCTCACGTCCACGTCGATCGCGACGGCGCCCAGGCTCAGCGGGGCCGCACCTTCGGACCTGCAGGCCACGGCGGCCGCCAGGGCGCACCGAACCGGCGAGGGAAGAGTGCGTGCCGCCGACCGCGCGTGGGTCGAGTCCCTCGGACCCATCACGCCGTCACCGAGCCTGGCGCCGGCCCGCTCGGGCGCGGCAGGCGCTCCCCCGCAGCTCGCGGAGATCATGGAGCTGCTCGTTCCGGGCGATGGGTGTGATCTGGAGGACGGGACGCCGGTCACGGCCGAAGTGGTGTACGTCGGCCAGTCGGTCGCCTTCCTGGAGGATCAGGCCAACCCGGAGGCCGGCTTCACCGAGGCGGAGTACCGAGACTTCGACGACTTTCTCACCGAGACGACCCTTTCTGTCCTCAGGGACAATTTCGGGGAATTCTCCGACGTGGACGAGAACGAGCGGGTCCTGGTGCTGGTGACTCAGGAGGTGAACAAGCGCGAGAACCTGGCCGGCTTCGTGTTCAGCGGGGACCTGGCCCCCCTGGTGAGCGCGACGTGCCCGGGGGCCAACGATGCGGAGATCTTCTACGGTCTGGCTCCGGACCCCGACGGTATCGCGAATCCGGACCGGAAGATCACCAAGGCGGCGCTGCAGCTTCTCTACCCGCCGCTCATCGCTCACGAGCTGACCCACGTGCTCCAGTTCGTGTCGATCTTCAGGGAAGCTGGGGTCTTCAAGTCGTCCTGGGAGCTCGAAGGCGGTGCGACGTTGGCCGAGCAGCTGGTGGGGTATGAAGTCTTCGGCGAGGGTCCGCGCCTGGACCTGGGCTACACCTCCTGGCGGCAAGGGGCCAACGAAGACGAGGTGCCGAACTGGTACGTCGACTGGGTGGTGGACATGGCCGTGTACTTCGGCTTCCAGGTCGACAACCCGCCGTTGGAAAAGGCTCCGGAAGAGTGCTCCTGGGTGGGACGTGAGTCCGAAGGGAACGCGGGACCCTGCGAGACCGGACGCGCGGTGTACGGCGTGCCGTCGACGCTGCTCCGCTGGATCATGGACAGGTACGGGCGGGATGCGGCGGACGACCGGGCGCTGCTCCGGCGCATCACGAGCTCGCCCTTCAGCGGCTTCGCCACCCTGGAGGACGCGACCGGCGAGGAGATCGTGGACCTGCTCGTGCCCTTCGCCGCAACGTTGTGGGCGGACGGCAACCCGGCGCTCCCCGAAGGCCAGCGGGACTGGCTATCGTCGTGGAACGTTTACGACGTGTACGCGAACGTCAATCCGGACGCCAGGCTCCGTCCGTACGTCAGGGATGGGGTGGCCGAGCCTCAGCTGGACGTGAGCGTGCGAGCCGCTTCCAGCGCCTACCTGGAGTGGACACCGCCATTGAATCACGAGCCAACGAGCCTGCGGATCCGGGCCCCGTCCGACGGTGGTCCGCTTCCCGAGCACATGGTGCTCTGGGTTCTGAGGGTCCGATGATGAGCCACCTTCGCTGGGTGCGGCGACTTCCGATAACCGTCCTGTTGGCCCTTCCGCTCATCTTTGCGTGCGCGTCTGGCCCGGATCCTTCCATGGAGGACCTTGCCTCCGGGGAGCCGGGACCCGATGCCGCCGTGCAGGCTTGCGTGACCGGCACGGTGGTCTCCGAGGGGGCCCTCATCGCTCCACGCACCCTTCTTCGGCAGGAGGGTGGAGAGCACGTCGAGATGGCCGGGGAATTCGCCGGAAACGTGCGCCGACTCACCGGAGCGGTCGTCCGTGCGTGCGGCTCCGGTCACACCTCGGAGGGGGCATTGGAGGTCACCGGGGTCGAGGTCCTCGAGGTCGACGGCATGCCGGCCCTCCTTGGGGTGCTCCGCGCAGCGGGATCGGCTTGGATGCTGGATCCCCTGGACGGGGGAGACGCCACCACCCTCGCCTCCGTCCCTGAGGGGCTCCAAGCCGCCGAAGGCGAGGTGGTCTGGGTGGCGGGCGTCGCCACGCCCGGCTCACTCACGGTGCGCTCGTTCGCCGTGCTCGAGGGGTGGCGCTGACCAAGCCCGAGTCATCGGTGGCCAGGGGGGACTCGCCCCGGAGACGCGTGCTGAAGCTGGCGTGGCCGATCGTGCTGGCCAATTCGGCCGTGCCCCTCCTGGGCCTGGCCGATACCGCGGTCATCGGCAACACCGGAACGGTCCAGGGCCTCGGCGCGATCGCCCTCGGGGCCATCGTCTTCAACTTCGCTTACTGGAGCTTCGGCTTCCTCCGCATGGGGACGACCGGCTTCACGGCGCAGGCGTCCGGCGCTGGCGACGAGACGGAGGTCCGGGCCACGCTGGCCAGGGCCCTCCTGCTGGCGTTCGGTCTCGCGGTCGGCCTCCTGGTGCTCCAGCGCCCCATCATCTCGGTCGCGCTCGCGCTCCTCGGCCCCAGCGACGAGGTGGGCGCCCTCACCCGAGCGTATTTCGACATCCGCATCTGGGGTGCTCCGGCGAGCCTGGCCACCTTCGCTCTTCTCGGCACTTTCGTCGGGTTGGGGCGGACCGGGCTCCTGCTACGGACCCAGATTACGCTCAACGGGCTGAACATCGTCTTGGACGTGCTATTCGCCGGCGTGCTCGGTTGGGGCGTGCGCGGCATCGCCCTGGGCACAGCCATCGCCGAATGGACCACCCTCGCTTGGGCCCTGTCACTCGCTTACCGGATGCTCCGAGATCGGCACGGGGGCACCGATCCGTTCTGGTCATGGGAGCGCATTGTCGACGTGGACAAGGTCCGGACGACGCTGGGGGCCAATGCCGACATCATGATCCGGACGCTGGCGCTCCTGGGTGGGTTCGCCTGGTTCACGAGTCAGGGTGCAAGGTTCGGGGACACGGTGCTGGCGGCGAACCATGTGTTGTTGCAGCTGGTCTCTGCGAGTGCGTACCTCCTGGATGGGTACGCCCATGCCACCGAGGTGATGGTCGGGCGGGCGATGGGTGCCAGGACCCGTGACGCGCTGGACCGGGCCGTTCGTGCCGCCACGGAGCTGGCCGCGGGTACGGCCCTGTTTCTCACCGCGGTCGTATGGATGGCCGGCCGCTGGGTCATCACATTGCTCACCGATCTGGAGGCAGTTCGTGCCACGGCGGAGGCCTATCTCCCCCACGCGGCGCTCTATATCCTCGTATCGTTCGGAGCCTTCCAGCTGGACGGAGTCTTCATCGGCGCCACCAGAACGCGGGACATGAGGAACGCGGGCGTGCTGTCGCTGCTGGTCTTCCTCGGTGCTTCATGGATGCTGGTCCCGGGCGCCGGAAACACAGGCCTATGGATCGCCTTCGTCATGTACGTCGTGACTCGAGCGGCGACGCTGCTGGCCCGGATGCCGGCTCTTCGCGCTGCCGTCGACGGCGCGTGACCACCCGTCTGGTCAGGGCGTGTCGAGACGCTCGGCGATATGCCGATGTCCGTTGCCCGACGCGAGGGTGGACGGCGTACGACCCTGGTGGTCGATGGCTTGCGGATCGGCGCCCGCCTCGAGGAGCATCCCGACCAGCGGCTCCTGGCCGTACATGGCCGCGAAGTGCAGGGCCGTAGCGCCGTCTCGGTTCTTCAGGCCCACGTCCGCCCCTGCTGCCAGAAGCGTGCGTGCCACCTCGACGTCTCCCTTGAACCCGGCACCCATGAGCGGCGTGTTTCCCGTGGGGTCCGGCACGTTCGGGTCCGCGCCCTCGCCGGTTAGGAGTCGGACTAGGTCCGCCTGACCGCTGTACGCGGCGATCATGACCAGGCTGAACCCTCGGGCGTCACGCAGGTCCGGATCGAGGCCGTTGTCCAGAAGAAGGCTCATGACGCTCGCATCTCCGCGGCGCGCTAACGCGTGAGCGTCGACGTTCGCGAAGCCGCTCGAGGTCGGGCTAGTGGTCACGGGTACGCCGTCCGGAAGGCATCGAGCTGATCGTCGGTCCCGATGGTGAGGAGGGTGCACCCCGGGGCCAGCACCGTGGACCCTCGAAGGTCGGTGACGAGCTCCCCCTCCACCTCGAGCCCCATCACGATGAGTCCCGTCCGCGTTCCGATGCGACTTTCCACCAGGGTAAGGCCCTCGAGGGAGCCGGGGCACGGCAGGTCGTGGAACCCGATTCCCTGGCCGAGGATCACTGCCGGACGGTCGTGGAGGAGGCTGAAGAGCGACTCCACCCCCAGCGTGCTGTAGCTCAACGTCAGGTCGGCGCCCGCTCGCTGAATCGAGGGGAGATTTCGCTCGTGGGTGATCCGGCTCACGATCTGAGCCTCAGGGCTCAAACGCCGGGTGTACGACGCGAGATAGATGTTGGTCTCGTCCCGGTTCGTGGTGAGGAGCACCGAGGGCGCGTCCTCGATTCCCACGTCCCTCATGATGTCCCGATCCGCGGCGTCCCCGATGACCAATCGGTCCGGAAGCCCTCTCACGTGGGGCTCGAGCTCCGGATTCCGCTCCACCATGTGCACGGGGATCGAACGCTCCTTCAAAGCTTGAGCCGCCGCCTTCCCGACCGTCCCGCCACCGAGGATGATGACGGGGTTCCAGTTCGTGTCGTAGATGTAGAGGTATTCGTTCAGGCGCTCGACCGCGCTCTCCGAGCCGGCGACAACGGCGATGGAGAGCTCGCCGAACCGGACGTCCGGCCGCGCCGGCGCGATGTTGCTCCGGTCCCACACTCCCAGGACGCTCACGCCGGCGATCTCTCGCAAACGGCTCTCGGCCAGCGTCTTACCTACGAACGGCGTCCCGTGGACCGAAAACTCGGCGATGACCAGGTCGCGGTACCGACCGATGATATGGGCCTGGGCGTGTCCGCCGTTTACGCGGTTGGCGAGCTGCTCGCCCAGGATATGCTTGAGCGGCAGCACATGGCTGCATCCGCTGAGCTCCAGAATGTCGACCGAGTGCTCATCCTCGGCGAACGCCACGAGAGGCACGCTGGCGGAGACGTCCCTGATGGTCAGCGCGACGTTGGTGTTCACGAGGTCGTCGTGGTTGAGTACGACCAGCCGCGCTTCTGAGATCCGGAGCCCCTCGTAGGTCTTGATGGCATCGACGGTTCCCCGCACCACCGAGATGCCGTCGGATTGCAGCTCGGTGGCCGTCGCGCCGTCCTGCTCGACCACGTAGTAAGGAATGCCCTCGCTCTCGAGCCGGGTGACCATGTCCTGGACGACGGGGTCCCAACGGATGAAGACCACATGCCCCCGGGTGTCTGGTGGCACGGCGTCGGGCACCCGCGTGCGGAGCTGCGCCTCCAGCCACGGGGCGTAGAAGTAGCGGATGAAAGCGAACGGGAGGACGATCAGCAGCAGGATGATCCCCGAGACCAGCACGACGATGCTGAAGACCCGTCCCACGTCCGAGGCGAAAGTGATGTCTCCGAAGCCCAGCGTGCTCATGACGGTGAGCGTCCAGTAGACGCCGGTGATCCAGGAATGGTCCTGCCCCTCGATCTGGACCATGATGACGTGGAACAGCACCGAATACACGGCTATGACGAAGCTCAGAAAGACCAAGTACTTGAGCAGCGCGCGGACGTTCTTTCGAAGATCGTCGTCCCGAAGCGCGTAGCCGAGATGTCCGCTGAGGAACTTCATGGGGGGGTATTGAGCCGGGACGGAGTGGGCCGCTGTGGAGGACGCCCGAGGGTAGATATGGCCCGTCCCTGGGGCAAGCGCTTAGTCTGGGAGACGTATCCGGGAGGCGGCGGCTCCTACCCCACCTCCATTCCCTGGCAGAGCCCGAAATCAAGCGGCGGTCCCCCTCGATGCACCCCTCCTCCCTAACTCTTCTTCCTACTGCGGCGCGGACGATTCAGGCTGAGCGTGCTGGTGGCGTGAGGTGGTATCCGATGCCGAGACAGATGTGCGCTCTTTGCCGCACGGGTGCGGGTAGGGGGTGAGCGCCGACGGCGCTGCCCGGCCTCACGAAGGTTGGGCCGACGTGTACGATCTGGTTCTGCAGCGCACGTTCGGCCCTGCGCTGAGGGGGCTCACCGACGCGACCGTGCAGGTCGTGCGGGAGCTCGTCTCGCCGCCCGCGAGCGTGGTGGACTTCGGTGCCGGGACGGGGCGGGTGTCGCTCCCCCTTTCTGAGCTGGGCTACCACGTCACCGCGGTGGATCCGTCGGCAGCCATGCTGGCCAGGTTGGCCAAAAAGGAACGGACCGGGGCGTCGGTGACCCGAGTGGTGGCGCCCCTGGAGAAGTACCGGGGCGTAGGGGATCAGGATTTGGCGCTGTGCGTCTTCAGCGTACTCGGGTACGTCCTCGACGAGCAGCGGTTAGCGGCCGCGTTCCGGGGGGTGGGGTCGGCGCTGCGCCCCGGTGGCTTTGCGGTGGTCGACATCCCGGGCCCGGAGGCCCTGGAAGGCTTCGAGGTGGAGTCCGAAGATGTTCTGAGGCACGTGGAGATCGAGCCGGTGCCGGAGGCCGAGGGGCTGCACGCCTACCGCGAGCGCGCAGCGGTACGGCGCGGGGTCGAGGTGAAGCGATTCGAGGAGTCGTTTCTGATTCGCGCGTGGGAGCGGCGGAAGGTCGTAGACGCCGCGGGAGCGGCGGGAATCGTTTTAGCGGAGGACATCACCCCCCGGTTCGAGGGGTGGGGTGCGGACTACCTCCTTTTTCGCCGCTCCGACTGATCGAGCCCGGAGCCAGCGGTCGGAGGGCGGGGTGGCCGCTCGTTCTGGCCGGCCACCCCGTCTGGTGTTTTCAAAGAGGTGTCCCGCTTCAGGCTCCCACCCCGGCTTCCTGCTGCTGGACGACCTGGACCTGGAGCTCGATCTTCACGTCGTGCCCCACCAGCACGCCTCCCGTCTCCAGGGCCTGGTTCCAGGTGAGCTCGAAGTCACGCCGGTCGATCTCGGTGCTTGCGCTGAATCCGGCCCGCGTCCCACCCCACGGGTCCGTGCCCGTACCCTCGAAGCGAGCGTCGAGGGTCACCTCACGGGCAATTCCACGGATGGTCAGGTCTCCGACAACCTGGAAGTCCGACCCGGGCTCGGTCGGGTTTCCCCGCACCTCCCTGCTCCGGAACGAGATCCGGGGATGGTGCTCGACGTCCAGGAAGTCGCCCGACCGCAGATGCGCATCGCGGTCCTCCACGCGGGTATCGATGCTGGCGGCATCGATCTCCACCGACACGCTCGAGGTCTCGTGGGCGTCAGGAGCGAGCTCGATCGTACCGTCGACGTCTGCGAACCGTCCGCGAACCTTGGTAAACATCATGTGCTTCACGGAGAACTCGATTTGGCTGTGCGTCGGATCGAGCTGCCAAATGGTGCTACTCATATCGGACTCCCTTGTGTTTCGTCTCGGATTCGGCATCGGCCAATCCTACAGGCTAAAATCAATAAAGCTTAAAGTAGTGACTCGGGCCAGACGGTCAAGCCCGCGCACAGCCGAAGCAGGCGCCACACTTGAACTGTTACCTATCGGTCGTGGTACCAACATGAAGCCGGACGATGCTAAGTAGCCTCCAGAGCGGTCACTTTCGCCCACACCAGAGTATGGCCTCAAACACTCGAGCCATGGTGCTCCTAACGCTTGCCGTGACGCTTCTCGCTGCTCCTTCTCCGGCGTCTGCCCAGGATCCGGACAAGGGGCCTGTGGCCCGAAACCTGATCCTCGTCGTGGCGGACGGGGGTGGCGTGGGGACGTGGTCCGTTGCTCGGCTGGCCCGGGGGGAGGCCCTGAACGTGGCCCGTATGCCGGTCATCGGGCTCACTGACACGCGAAACAGCGATGGCGGCCTGACGGACAGCGGCGCGGGCGCCACGGCACTGGCGACCGGCTTTCGGACATTCAACCGAGGAATCGCGGTGGCTCCCGAGTGCCGCGAGCTCCTGCGCGAGAACCCGGCCGCGATCCAGAACGATCCGGCCGCATGCGCGCCGCTGCGCACGCTGCTGGAGGATGCCGAGGCCCTGGGAAAGCGGACCGGACTCATCACCACCACCTCGGTGACCGATGCCACGATCGCGTCGTTCGCCGCCCATGCGCCGAGCCGGTATATGCATGAAGCCATCGCCGCCCAGATCCTCGCCTCGGGGGTGGATGTGCTGCTGGGCGGGGGACGCGACTACTTCGACGGTCCCTCGCCGGACGGGCCGGGCGACCTGCTGACGAACGCGTGCTCCGACGCGCAGTGCCCGGTCGACGCTCCGGCGCTGCGCGCACTCGGCACCGCCTCCGATGCGCGTCTCATCGGGCTCTTCGCGGGTAAGGATCTGCCCCGGGCGCGGGCGGCCGAGCCGGGCCTTCCCGAGATGACCCGTGTGGCTCTGGATCGGCTCTCAGCAGGTGAGAACGGGTTCTTCCTTCTGGTGGAGTCCGAGGGCACCGACACCTACCAGCACGACAACGACCCGCTGGCGGCCATCGAGGCCGAGATTCTGGAGCTGGACGAGGCGGTGGGCGTGGCCCTGGACTTTGCCGAGCGGGTCCCGGGCACGCTGGTCCTGGTCACGGCCGACCACGAGACGGGTGGGCTCGCCATACACGGCGAGGCGTCGTCGCCAGAGGTGGAGCTCAGCTACACGACCGGCGACCATACGCACAACATGGTCCCGCTCTTCGCCTCGGGCCCGGGGGCGGAAGCATTCGCCGGCATCCGCGACAACGATGAGGTGGGGCGGATCCTTCGAACGCTGTTCGTCGGTGAACGGGTCGTGGACCGCCGGTCATACAGGTAGCCGACCGAGCGCCGCGCTGTCCGCGAACACCACGCCCTGGGCCTCGACGCGATCGTCGGCCAGCGGAGTGCGCCCATAGCGGCTCCCCAACGTGGGTCGCCCACGCCGGGATCCGAGCGAGCCCGCGAGGCACGTCTCGCTCGTGTTACGCCCGGACATGCTCTACTCTGATCGCCGGAAGGCAGCGCGCATGCCCCAGAAGTGACGTCGCCTATCGGCGAGTCCTTCATCTCGGGCATTCGCCGTGAACACTCGGTGACCCGAGGCAGGGTCACCTCTCGTTCCCGAGTCGAGCCGTGACATCAGTAGAGGAGAAGCGAGTGCAGACCTCGGACTCGGGCTCGGTTCGCCGAGCCCGTGTCATCAGTCGGATACTGGATGACCTCGTCCGGGTCCCCGGAACCCAGCGACGCTTCGGACTCGACCCGTTCCTCGGCCTACTCCCGGGGATCGGGGACTGGCTGCCGTTGGTTCTCTCACTCGACATCCTGTTCTCAGCCGCGCGCTTGGGCGCCGGTGCGTGGGTGCTGTCCCGCATGCTGGGTAACATCGCGCTCGATGCCCTCGTCGGCACGGTACCACTCGTGGGCGATCTCTTCGACCTGGGCTGGAAGGCGAATCGGCGCAACCTCGCGCTCCTCGAGGAGCTTCTCGAGCGTCCCGCGGCTACGCGCCGTAGGAGCCGCTTCGTGGTGGGAGCGGTGCTGGGGGGTTCAGTCGCCGTCGTGGGAGGAGGAATCTGGGTCGGGTGGCTGGTGCTCACCTGGCTCGTCGGGGTCTTCTAGGCACACCTCCTTGAAACCGCCGTGGACCCGAGCCCGTATACGTAAGAGTTCGATGGGTATAGGTCCGATGGTATCTGAGCTTGCTCGCGCTGCCCTCCATCCGCGGAACCCTAGATGGCCGACACGTCCATGGAGCTCCTCAAGGGGACGCTCGACATCCTGATCCTGAAGACCTTGAGCCAGGGACCCATGCATGGCTACGGGATTTCTCGGTTCCTGAGGGAGACGACCGACGACGCCTTCGACGTCCAGGAGGGGGCGCTCTACCCCGCCCTGCGGCGACTCGAAGCACGTGGCTTGTTGGAGTCCCGTTGGGAGAAAACCGAAACCGGACGGGATGCCAAGTTCTATACGCTGACGGCTGATGGAACGGCGGAGATGGAGCGGGGCGTCCGTTCCTGGAGGAGCTATGTGGACGCCATGGCTCGAGTGCTCGGAGGCGCGCCGGCGTGAGGATGCCTGGCTCGGGGCCCCGGGAGCGTGGCCGGGTCTTCGGACCCTCGGTCGGCGAGGACGTGGACCGGGAGATTCACGCGCATCTGGACCTTCGGGCTCAGGAGTTGATGGACGAAGGATGGAGCCCCGAGCAGGCCGCCCGAGAGGCGGAGCGCCGGTTCGGGAACCTGGAAGAGGTGGCGCGGTCGTGCCGCGCGATCACGGAACGTCAGATCAGGGCGGAGAGGAGGACGGGTATGTGGGATGCATTCGTGCAGGATCTGCGCTACGGACTGCGCACGCTGTTCAGGACCCCGGAGTTCACTCTCGTGGCCGTGCTCACTCTGGGCCTCGGAATCGGAGCGAACACGGCCATCTACTCCGTGGTGGATTCCGTGCTGTTGAATCCACTTCCGTATGAAGAGCCGGACGATATCCTTTGGGTTCGTGAGCGCAACACGTCGGGTAATCCCATGCGCGTTGCGTGGGCGAATTTCGTCGACTGGCGCGCTGAGCAGGGGAGCTTCTCTTCGTTGGCCGCCTACAACGACGGCACGACCACCATCCTGGGTGGGGAGCAACCGCTGGTGGGCCGGGTGAGCCGGGTGACCGACGGCCTCTGGGGTGTCTTCCGAGTCCGTGCCCTGAGGGGCCGATTGACCACGCCGGCCGATCATCAACCGGGTGCCGAGCCCGTGGGCGTGGTGAGCGAGCAGTTCTGGTCCGCCGAGCTCGGAGGTGCCGATCTGGACGACCTGTTCCTTGAGGTGAATGGAACGCGGTTGCGGATCGTCGGCGTCGCTGGGGATGGCTTCCGGTTCCCGGGTGAGACCGATCTATGGATCCCGGTCGACGAGGATGCGCAGTCCATGTACCGGTCTTCCCACAATTGGGAGGTCGTCGGTCGGCTGGCCCCTGGAGGCGGTGCTGGAGCGGCGACGGAAGAGATGCATGCCCTGACCATGAGGCTGGTGGAGTCCAGTGAGGAGTATCCGTCGGAGTACCTGGCCACCGGGGTCGTGGTCCGCTCGCTTCACGAGCACCTGGTCGGTGCATCACGGCGCCCCCTCCTTCTCCTCCTCGGGGCTGCCGGCCTGGTGTTACTCGTGGCGTGCACCAATCTGGCGAGCACGCTCCTGGCCCGTGGCGCGACACGCTCCCGGGAGCTGGCCGTGCGAGCGTCTTTGGGCGCACCCCGGCATCGCATCGTTCGTCAGCTCCTCACCGAGAGCATGCTGCTCGCGGGAGCAGGAACGTTCGTGGGTCTGGGTATCGCCTACCTGGTCTTGGACGGGTTGCGAGCGCTGGGGCCCGAGGCCATACCCCGGTTGAGCGAGGTGGGGATGGACGGAACCGTGCTCGGTTACGCCGTGGCCATCGCCGGCTTGACGGTGCTCGTGTTCGGGCTCCTTCCGGCGCGCCGCCTGAGCCGAGCCGAGGCCGGGGAAGCGCTGCGTGAGGGAGGGCGCGGGAATGCGGCGGCCCGGGGGGCGTCCATCTGGCGGTTCCTCGTGGCTGGTGAGGTGGCCCTGGCTCTGGTGCTCCTCGTCGCGTCGGGACTGGTGGTGCGGTCGTTCCAGCAGCTCCTTCGAGAGGATGCCGGATTCCACGCCGAAGACGTGACCGCGATGACCATGAGCCTGTCGCAGGGCAAGTACGGGTCGCCGGCGGAGCACGCGGCGTGGCACCGTGCCTTCATTCAGGAGGCTCGCGCCCTCCCTGGAGTCTCGGCCGCCGGCTTCATCAGCTCGATTCCGCTCGGAGGTTCCTTCCCTTCGGGCCGGATGGAGTTGGACGGCGACCTCGAGAAGCTCGCCGACGCGGGGTATGTCATCACCGACGCCGGGGCATTCGAGGCCCTCGACGTGCCGCTGCTTCGGGGTCGGCTGTTCGACGAGAGCGACGGGCCGGATGGCGTCCACGTCGCCGTGGTGAGTCAGAGCTTCGCCGACCGGTACTGGCCTGGTGAGGATCCCATCGGCAAGACGGTGACCGGCGGCGGCATGGACGACCTTTACGAGGACCGGCCGTTCTCGGAGGTTGTCGGAGTGGTGGGCGACGTGCGCTACCGAGGCCTGGACCGGGAACCGGTCCCCACGGTCTATTTCCACTACCTCCAAAGACCGTTCCGCGCACAGTATTCCGCCTACGTCCTCGTGGAGTCGGAAGGGGTGGATCCCGGGGTGCTGACAGCGCCGCTGAGGTCGAACCTCCAGAGGCTGGATCCGGACGTCCCGCCGCGCATCGAGCCGCTTCGTGAGACCGTAAGGGCTTCCGTTGGATCGGAGCGTTTCATGGTCATTCTACTGGGTGGCTTCGCCGCGCTTGCGCTGGTTCTGGCCGGGGCCGGAATCTACGGCGTCGTCTCGTATCAAGTGGCCCAAAGGACGCGGGAGATGGGGATTCGCCTGGCGCTGGGCGGGGCACCGGCCGCTGTTCGCCGGATGGTCGTTGGGCAGTCGTTGGCCGTGGTGGGGATCGGGTTGGCCGCGGGGATCGTAGGGGTCCTCGCAGGGGGGCGGATCGTCCAGGCCCTCCTGTACGGGGTCGAGCCCAGTGATCCGGTGAGCCTCGCTGGGTCGGCCCTCCTCCTCGGAGGGGCGGCTTGGCTGGCCAGCTGGGTGCCTGCCGCGCGCGGCACGAGGGTGGACCCGATGATCACGATGCGGACCGAGTAGCAGAGCCCTGGAGGAGCGGGGTCTATCCGGCTCCGCTCCCCGACAGGCGCTGGCTCAGGGCTCGAAGACGAGCCCTGGCGCCCTCCTCATAGGCTTGGGGGTGAGCTCGTGCGGCATCCTGTCCGTCGTAGTACTGACCGGTGCCCACGTCCGGGTCCAGAATGAGCCGGAGGACGGCGTCCCGACCCTCGGCCACGGTCGCGCGCGGCCTGACACCCGCCTCCCGCACCATCTCGGTATCCATGAGCGTCGCGGGGTGGAGCGCATTCACGGAGATCCCGCGTCCCTGCACTTCCGCCGCCAGGTCGAACGTGAAGAGGATCTGCGCGAGCTTGCTCTGGCCGTAGGCCCGGCCTCCGGAGTATCCGTGCTCAAGCATCGGATCGTCGAAGTCGATCTCGTTCTGGGCGACCGACGCCACGTTGACCACGCGCGCCGGCGCGGACGCCTCAAGGAGGGGCAGGAGCGCTTCCGTGAGCTGGTAGCCGGCGAGGTAGTTCACGTGGAAGGTCAGCTCGTACCCGTCCGCACTGATCCGCCGAGTTTCGTCGCCAGGCAGCCAGATTCCCGCATTGTTCACCAGGACGTCCAGTCGCTCGAAGTCCCTGGTGATCGCCTGGGCGAGATGCCCCGTCTCCTCCACCGAAGCAAGATCGCCCGCGTAGAACGTGGCGGAGCCCGGACCTTGATCGATCTCGCGCACGACTTCGCGCCCGCGCTCCAAGTCGCGTCCGTGGACGATGACATGCCAGCCGCGAGCGCCCAGCGCCTTCGCCGTGGCTTCGCCCAGCCCACTCGTCGACCCGGTGATCAATGCTACGTTCCGATTCGTCAGGGATTCGGGTGGCGGAGCAGGTGTATCGGGCATGTGCACTTGGGCGTGGAGGTGGTTGGCGAGCGTGGCCCATGCCGCGGCGACGGCCACCGTGAGGAGGGCATGGCGGAGGGTAGTCATCGTCGATCCTCGGCAGGGCGGTGTAGGATGCATGGACCCGCGCAGGACTTCGACCCCGGGCCCGCGTCGAGGATCCGACCGGAAGGTGGCGGGGCCGTGCTTGCGACCCGGCTACCTCTTCCGGTGGAAGGAGCACATCCGTTCCCGCTCTCAGTCGCTATAATCCCGGATATCCTTGCGTGCACGGATCCACGAGGTCGGGACGATGAAGAGAGGTGTGATGTCCATTCGCGGTGGCCACGCCGCGTGGACGGCGGCGGTCCTCCCGCGACTCCTTGCGGCGGCCATGGATTCGCGTTCGACTACCGATACGACGCGGAGGGGCATCCGCAGCAGCGCTACTGCCGGAGCGACCACTACATGTATGCTCGATACGGGATTCCCGTCGTCTTCATGAGCACCGGCGCGTACCGGGACGACAACCAGCGGACGGACGAGGCGCAGTACGTCGACTATGGGAAGCTCACGCGGGTCACGGAGTTCGTGCACGGCTTGGTCAACGCCGTGAGGAGTCTGGGTCAGCGCCTACTGGTCGACGGTCCGATCCCGGAACCGGACGCTCCGTGTCAACCGTAGAGCGGGTCGTCGTGCGGGAGCTCCGGCCGGAGGATTGGCCGGAGGTCCACCGGATCTACGCCCAAGGGATCGCGACGGGAGACGCCACGTTCGAGACCGAGCCGCCGTCCTGGGAGACCTTCGACGCGGGTCGCCTGCGCACGCCGCGCCTCGTGGCTGAGGGCGAGGGAGGAGACGTCATCGGCTGGGCCGTGCTGAGCCCTGTTTCCTCCCGGTGTGTCTATGGGGGGGTCGCCGAGGTGAGCGTGTACGTGGCCGAGGAGGCACGCGGGAAAGGGGTCGGTACCCAATTGCTGAAGGAGCTTGTGCAGCGCTCGGAGGATGCCGGTCTCTGGACCCTCGAGGCGGGAGTCTTCCCGGAGAATAGGGCGACGCAGGCCTTACACCGGAAGCTCGGCTTCCGGGAGGTTGGCCGACGCGAGCGCATCGGCAGGATGCGCGGACGTTGGCGGGATACCGTGCTGATGGAGCGCCGGAGCGAGGCGGTAGGCCCGGATTGATCCGGGCAGTCACACCCCCTGCAGGACAGTCGCCCCGTCTGCGTCGGGTTGCGAAAGCATCCGCACTCCCGCGAAGATCGGGGCATGGACGTCACCATCTATCCTAACCAGGCCCGTCCGGGTGTCGGCCTTCGCCCCAAGAGCGAGAGCCAACGCCCGCTTCTTCCCCAGCATAGCCGACACTGCCCGGTCCTCGAGGCCGGCAGCTCCCTGGGTTTCCTCGTGTATCCCCCCCTGGAGAAGCATGAGGCGTACTTCGTGGAGTACAACGGCGAGGGCATTTACGACTTCAAGTACTTCCTGGCCAATCCTCAGGGGAAATGGGAACCGCTGTTCGCCGTGCGATGGCAGCTCCCGGTGGGAAGCATCGGAAAGATGAACACCGAGGTCGCCTTCGCCGTCGAGGATCCGCCGATCGACGAGGCCGCGGCGCTGCGCATCGTCCGCGCTTTCGTGGTGCCCGAAGACCTCGGGACGCCTCCCGGCGCGGTTACGCTCCGGGGCGCCTACAATTTCCACACGCCGGTAGGTTGGGACACGGTATACACATCGGTGCTCAACCACATCGATCGGCCGGTGGCGCCCGCGCTCACCGTCCGCGTAGAAACGGATTGGTATCCCCAGCACACCGAGTTCCGCTACGTGCTGGAGCCGGGTCAGGGAATCCCAGGTGCGCACAGCCTGCCCATGGGCCAGGTCTTCTTCGTGCCGCGTGACGAGACGGTCCTCCGTGACGCCTCGGACGAGGAAACGGAGGCGCTCAACCAGTCCCGGGCCGACTTCAACGAGGAGAAGAAGGGCCAGAAGCGGACGACGCGCTACGGCCTCGAGTACAGCCCGTATTACTCGAAGGAGAGCCGCAGGCGCCGCGGTGTCGGGGCCAGCCAATCCGACCCGGATGACGACGGGTACGAGGACGGCGACGACGAGGGTTGACGGGTTCGAGCCGCGGCGACTAGGTTCGCGACACAATTCGAGCTTTGCGGGCGGAGCACTACGGAAGCCGGTGAGAATCCGGCACGGCCCCGCCACTGTGTTGGGCACGGCAGCAGCATCGCCGCGAGGCCCCCTCATCGAAGCCACTGGGGTGGAATCACCCTGGGAAGGCGAGGGAGCGCCGCCCTGAGTCAGGAGACCTGCACGCCCGCGTTCCTCAGCACTCTTCGAGGGGAAGCGTGCAGGTTTTTTTGTATCTGGCGGGAGCGTTCGCGCTCCTCATAACCGTATCCGACGCCGGGGCTCAGTTCCCCGGCGAGGTCCGCGCAAACGTCGTCGACGTCCTTTCGGGGCGTCCCGTGGCGTCCGCTGAGGTCCGGGTCGTGGGCACTCCGATGACCGCGATCTCTGACGCATCGGGGGCACTTCGGCTTCGCGGACTCGAGCCCGGGAAGGTGCGTCTGTTGGTGAGGGCTCCCGGCTATGCTCGCCTCGAGCGCGAGATCGTCCTGACCAATGGTCCTGTCGCGACAGTGCTTCTCGAGCTCGTCCCGCAGGTGCTCGAAGTGGATGGGGTCGTGGCGAGCGTGGAGGCCCGGCCCGCGGGGGCTCGCACACTATTCGGTGAGGCCATTCGCTCGTTGTCGGCGGCCACGGTGGGAGAGATCGCGGCGACGATACCGGGTCTGAGAATCGAGTCGACCGGTCGCGGTGGGCGCGAGGTCCCCACGATCCGGGGGAGTGCCGGGGATGCGGTGCTCGTCCTGGTGGACGGCGTGCCCATCAACGATCCCATCACAGGCGAGGCCGACCTCTCCACGGTTCCGGCCGCATCCGTCTCAGCATTGCACGTGCTCCCGGGCGGTCGCTCCGCTCGCTACGGCGCCCGAGCCGAGGGCGGGGTGATCCTCCTCGAGACCTCCGGCGGCGGGGTAGCCGACGCAGCGCTCGGCCTGGCCCTGGGATCGCTGGGAGAGAAGGTCTTGGACGGATCGTGGCGCTCCGACGCTCCACTGGGGAGCCTCGAGTTGAGCGGTGGGCTCCGGCAGCTCGACGGCGGCTTCGACTTCGACATCCCGACCGATGCGGGTGGTGGGCGCACCACTCGGGTGAACGCTCAGAGCCAGACGATTCACGCCCGCGTTGAGTGGGCAGGTGACTCGAACGCGACGGCCTTTCGGCTCGGGGTCGCCGGGGAGCGGCTCGGGCGCGGGCTCCCAGGTCGGAGCTTCGCGCCGTCGCGACACAGCGAGCAGGCGCTTGACC
The DNA here is from genome assembly GCA_039587535.1 of Gemmatimonadota bacterium. Taxonomy (GTDB): domain Bacteria; phylum Gemmatimonadota; class Gemmatimonadetes; order Longimicrobiales; family Gaopeijiaceae; genus JAWLHJ01. Next base: position 79,266 of record JBDHIF010000004.1, on the reverse strand, counting down.
GTATCCGGCTCACGGGCTCGCTCGACTGGGCGCCGGGCGGCTCACGGGCGGTCGGGGGCCATGGGTACGCGGTCACGCAGACGATGGAGCATCGCGATCCCGATCCGCCGTTCGGCGATCCTTACGATGAGCGCACCACCCTCAGCAGCGTCGGGGGAGAGCTGCGCGCCGCATGGAGCTCACCGAGCGGCCTCCGCGTCGGGGTCGGCGTGGATGCCCAGAAGCTGGATGTCCGGAGCACCCAGCTTGCGGACGAGGAGAGCCCGGTGGGCCGCACCGACGTGGGCGGATGGCTGTCCTTGTCCACGTCGGGGTTCCTCGGGATCACGCTATCGGGCACGGTGCGTGCCGACCGGTCAGGGCTTCCGTCACGCTCCTACTTCAGCCACGACGCTGGTCTCGCGTGGGTGGGGTCCTCGGGGTTGAACGCCCGGATCGGTCATCGCAGCTCGTTCAGCCCGCCCACGCTGGGGGACCAGTTTTTCCGCGAGGGCGTCGGTGTGGAACCGAATCCTGACCTCGAGGCCGAGCGTGTGCCGTCGGAGTGGGTCGTGGCTTTGGCCTGGGAGGACGACCTCGCCGGGCCGGCGGTCTCTGTGGAGGTCGAGGCGTACCGGGGTGATGTCGATGGCATGATCGTCTGGCTGCCGGACTTCCGCTTCGTCTGGAGCCCGGAGAATCGGGACGTGCGGCGTCACGGAGCCGAGATCGCCGCCCGCGCCCGGAGTGCGAGGGGCGGGTGGGACGCGCGGGGGCATGTTGCCTGGAACCGAACCACCTACGATCGCCCCGGCCTCGAAGACACGCAGGTCGTGTATCGACCGGAATTCTCTGGGGGGCTCGTGCTGGCGTGGACCGGGGCCACATGGCGGGCGTCCACTACGACCGAGGTCGTCGGTGGCCGTTATCCGGTGCCGAACCGCGTGAACCGCCTGCCGGCGTTCTGGACAGCGGACGCCTCCCTGGCCCGCCGGGTCGATACTCGGCTCGGCGACCTCGAGCTGGGCCTCCACGTCGATCGGATCTTCGACCACGAGGACTCCCTGATCTTCGCCTATCCCGATCCCGGCCGAACCGTGCGCCTCACGGTGCGGCTGGCCGGATGAGTCATCTCTCGTCACCCGTCTCAACGACTGGATTCCCGATGCAAACCCTTGGAAAGCTTGGCGCCCTGCTGCTCACCGTCTGGTCGCTCGTATGGTCTTCCGGCTGCGTTGCCGCCGATCTGGTGGCGCCCGATGAAGTCGCCCGTGAGATCGGCGTCGTCGTCACCAGCACCGACGTCGCGCTGACCCTCTTCGACGTCGATGACCCCTCCGATGTGGAGACGATCGGCCTCGGTGCTGGAGGGAGCCCGGTCACGCTCGCGGTCCGAGGGCATTACGCGGCGGTTCCCTTGGGGGTCGTGCCCGCGGTCGCCGTCGTCGACCTGCGCGAAGCCGAGGTCGACGGAACCGTGCCGCTGCCCGAGGGTTCGGGCGCCACTGGGGTGGCCTTCGCGAACGACTCCATCGCTCTGGTGGCGAATCCCAACCTCGACACCGTCACGCCGGTGAACGTCTGGCGAGGGACGACGGGGCCGTCGATCGAGGTCGGTCGATTTCCGCAGAACGTCGTCGTGCACGGCGGCAAGGCCTACGTGGTCAACGCTGAGCTCGAGAACTTCGCTCCCGCCGGCACGTCGACGCTCACGGTCCTCGACGCGTCGACGCTCACCGTCCTTGGGACCGTCCAGCTCAGCGGCCAGAACGCCGCGGCCGCGGCCGTGGGTCCGGACGGGCTCTTGTATGTCATCCAGTCCGGCGTGTTCGGGGAGGATGACGGCACTCTGTCCGTGGTGGATCCATCCACGGACGAGGAGATCGGTTTTCACCAAGGATTCGGGGGCTTCCCGGGCTCGGTGGCGGTGGACCCGGAGGGGTTGGTCTATGTGGGCGGGTTCGGCGTTGGCCTACTGGTATGGGACTCCGTGGTTGAGAGCTTCGTCCGCGGCCTCGACGATCCTGTGGTAACGGGAGGCGTTCGGAGCACCTCGGGGGTCGGCGTCGACTCCGAGGCGCGCGTCTACGCGCTCAGCCCGGACTGCGAGAGCCCGGCCGTGGCGCACCGGCTCGACGACGAATTCGACTCGGAGCGAGAGATCACGGTAGGGATCTGTCCGTTCGCGATCGGCTTCGCGGAGGTCGAGGAGGAAGGGTGAGCGAGCCTGCTCGAGCACGCACGCGAGCGGCACGTGAGCCCGATCCCAGGCTCTCCGGGTGGTTCCCGCCTCCGGCTGGACCGGCACCGCATTGTGCCCAGCCCCGCGGAGGGCCAGGATTGGCTTTCCGTTCACCGTTCCCGCCAAGCGATTCCTCATGGTCATGCAGGCCACGCCGCTGAGCGCCCAGGTCGCCGACAGCACCGTCGCAAGCGAAAGCTTCGTCTTCGGGCTGACCCCGGAGACGCAAGCCAAGCTCCTGATGTCCATCGTGGTGGTGGTCGCCCTCATCGTGGGCCGTCGCCTGCTCTTGCGGGTCGTGGAGGGCAGGATCGACAGCCGTGCGATTGTCTACCGGTGGGCGAAAGGGTCGGGGTACGCGGCGTTCGTGATCGGGCTCCTGCTCATCACCCAGGTTTGGTTCAGTGCCATCCGATCGCTCGGGACCTTCCTGGGTTTGGTCTCTGCGGGACTGGCGATCGCTCTGAAAGACCTGGTCGCAGACGTGGCCGGGTGGGCGTTCATCCTTTGGAGGAAGCCATTCGAGCTGGGTGACCGAATCCAGCTCGGTGAGCAGGCGGGGGATGTGGTGGACATCCGCGTTTTCGCCTTCAGCATCATGGAGATCGGGAATTGGGTCTCCGCCGACCAGAGCACGGGGCGTATCATCCACGTTCCCAACGCCAGAGTCTTCACGGAGCCGCTGGCCAACTACACGTCCGGGTTCCCGTTTCTGTGGAACGAGCTCGGAGTGCTGGTGACCTTCGAGAGCGATTGGCGTCGGGCCAAGACCATCCTGGAGGAGATCGCGGAGAGCGAGACGCAGGGCGTGAGCCAGGAAGCAGAGGCAACGCTGAAGCGGACATCGAAGCGCTTCCTCATCCACTACTCGCGGTTCAGCCCCACCGTCTATACCTCTGTGCTGGACAGTGGTGTCATGCTTACGATCCGATATCTCTGCCGGCCGAGGCAGCGGCGAGGTACGACGCAGCAGCTGTGGGAGCGCGTGCTCGACGCGTTCGCACAGGAGGACGGCATCGACTTCGCGTATCCTACCCAACGGGTCTACCTGAATCCTTTGGAGGGGAAGCCCGACGCCCGTGTGCCGTGGAATCCGGGACAGCCTCCAGCTCCGGGCCGGGAGGTGTGACCACGCACCCCGAGCCTTCTGGCCGGCACCTGGGTCACCCCCGAGTCTCATCGCCCCATGGCATCCGAAGCACCAGGATTTCCGGCTCGGGGTTGCTCGCCGCGACCACGATCCGGTCTTTCCACACGGCGATGTAGCCGGCCTTCGGCAGCAGGACGGAGTCCAGGTAGCGACCCGTTTCCAGGTCCCATCGCTCGAGCAGTCGGCCGGCGTTTGGCGTGGAGCCCATGAAGACCACGTACAGCGTCCTCTCCGAGGCATCGACCGAGATGGCCGCGAACGTGGGATCGGAGAGCCGGGTGGTCAGGTTCGACGCGGTGCCGCTCCAGCTTCTAATCCGGTTCTGGGTGGGGAAGTGGACGGCCTCCGGGTAGTGCCACCGACGACCGTCCCAGTCGCTACCCCGGAGCGGCAGGATTCCGTCTCCCGCGCCCAAGGCGTGAACCCAGCCGTCCAGCGTATCGGTGCGGGTGATCACACCCTGCAACGCGAGCCCGACCGCTCGCAGGCCCGTACCGAGCTCGAGGGCTGGGCCGGCCACCACGCCGCCGGTTCGCCGATGCAACACGTGGGGAACGAGCTGCTCCCGATTCAGCATGAAGTGGAATTCGGTCCCGTCGTGACGGACCGCGAAGCTCGAGGGGCTCATCGAGATGCTGTTGAGGGAGAGCTCGTCGACGAGCTCCCCTTCGCGGTCGAAGCCCGAGATGCGGGCATTACCGCCGTCCAGCACCCAAAGGACCCCCTCTCCGTCCACGTCGATCTGGCGGGGTGCCATGAACTCCCCGGGGCCGCTCCCCCGACCTCCCACGTAGTCGCGAAGCCTACCGGCCCAGTCGAAGCGGGCCACCCGGCTGCCGTAGTGGTCCAGCACGAAGAAGCCGGACTCGTCCGCGGCCGGAGATCCGGCTGAGAACAGCGTCGTATCCCGGACGCCCGAATGAACCCGCAACAACGTGTCCCAGGTGACCTCCACCACCGTTCGGGCAGGTCGTGGGTGTGAAGCCAGCGATGTCCGCACCTCCTGCGCCTCGGGACCGGCATCCGTCTGGCAACCCCCCAGGCTTGCGCAGGCCAGGATTAGGGCCAGCAGGGCGCCGGTCCCGATCTTCTCACGGCGCCAATGGAACCAGCCCGTTGTGGCCAGGAAGGCCAGCAGTAGCACGGGGACCTGCAGCGTCTCCCGCCGCTCGTCACCGAGGGTGCGCCCTTTACCGTCCAGGACGACGTTCCGCTCCACCAAGGCGAAGGGGGTTCTGAGGAACGAAGACCTGGCGTCGGTCGGGGCCCCAGCGTCGGGGTCGGGAGGGCTATCCGAGCTCGTTTTCGTGGTCAACGGCAGCCCCCAAGCTCCGGCGCCCAGTGCCAGCAGAGCGAGCGCGCCCCAAAGGAGGCGCCGTTGTCCCATCGAGGTAGGCCCGGGAAGAGCGGATGGACGTCGAAGGACCTCGACGGTCAACGCGAGCCAGGCGATTCCGAAGACCAGGTTCAGGGTGAGTGCGACACGGCTCATGGGATCACCGCTTCTCGGCCGTGGGGGATGGATGGGGGGCGGCCGGCTCTCGGACGCTCCGGAGCGTGGCTGCCGCAGCGAGGATACGCGGGCCGTGACCGTCCGGTGCGAAAGTGTCGGTCAGGAGGACGCTGCCGTCGGGCCCCAGGAGCACCACCGCGGGCGTGCCCGGCACGCCTGACCGCAGCACGGCGCGAGCGGCACTCCGGGTGTCGGCCCATCCTAGACGTGTCAGCGAGGTGAGCCGGTCTTCGACGGCCCCTGGCTCGTCCCCCAGGACCGCCAGCGTGACCAAGCGGTCGGCGGAGCGGGAGGCACCTTCTTCAAAATCGGTCAACCATCTGAGCATGGCAGCGCGCCTCAGAGGGCAGTCGCCGCGTTGGATCACGAGCACGGCTTCGGCCCCTTCCGCTCCTCGAATCCGGTCGGGTGCGGCGGCCGCTGCCTCGTGCCAGCGCAGGGCAGCCAAAGCCAACAGGAAGCCGCCCATTGCCTGAACGAGCCTGGTCATGGGTAATCCGGACACGGCGAGCCCTCCTTTGCGTGTGGGGGTCTTGGGTGGCGGGGCGATGGATGCGCGCCTGCCTGGGGGGGCGGGTCGACGCATGCCGACCCGCCCGAGAGCTCAGAGCAGGATGTAGTAGCTGGTCTTCGTGGTGCAGGCTCGGAAGAACAGCACGTTCAGGCACGACTCGGTTCGGCTGCACTCGGGGCCGTCGGAGGATCCGCAGTCGGAAGCGGCGACCTGATTGGAGGGTGCGGCCATGAAAGTGAGCGCGCCTAAAAGCAGGAGTCCGGGAACCGAAACGAGCTTGAGCATGGTGCCTCCAGGGTGGGGTGAGATCGGCCGGTGTTCGACCGGTGCATCACCTTCACGCCAGGGCGTGCGCGCACCCATGACCCGCTGGGACGGCTTTCCCCAGAGCGACGCACTGCGGCGGATGTCCTCCTGCCCGGAACCCCCTCCCGAGGAGCCGGTAGACGAGGACGCCGGGCCCGTGTACGGTTGATCGGACTGCCGGGGGGCCATGAGTGAGGACAGCCCCGCGGCCTCGCTCGGCAGATCCTGGAAGCGACTGCCGCGCTGATCGTGCGGTTCAGCACCCTGTTCACCGACTGAGCGCGGGAGGCCGACCCGGTGTCACTTCGTCTCGTTGAGGTCGTGGTCCCGCGCTCGAGCATCGCCGGGCTCACCGACGAGATCGCCGCCGACGGAGTCGTCGACGTCTGGTCCTACGACGTCGACGGTGAGCGCGGGATGCTACGGATCCTGGTCAGGGCCGACCGTACCGAAACACTCACCGACGAGCTCACGTCGCGCTTCGCCGGGGTCGACGGCTTCCGCATGATGCTGCTGCCGGTCGAAGCCACGGTCCCCGCTTTGGCGGAGGAAGAGCCGGTCGAGGAGGAGGCGCTGCCCCCGTGGCGGCAGAAGGGACCCCTCCGGATCAGCAGGGAAGAGCTGCATCAGGACCTGAGCGAGGCCACTCGAATATCCTTCGTGTACCTGGTGACGGTCGCCCTGTCCACGCTGGTGGCGGCGGTGGGATTGCTGAGCTCCAGCGTGGCGGTGGTGATCGGCGCCATGGTCATCGCCCCCCTTCTCGGACCCAACGTGGCTCTGTCCCTATCGGCGACTTTGGGGGACACCGATATGGCGTGGGATGCCTTGAAGGCCAACGGAGCGGGCGTCACGACGGCGCTGATCATCTCCGTGCTGGCTGGCACCTTCCTTTCCGTGGACCCGACGGTTCCCGAGATCGCTGGGCGCACGGACGTCGCGCTGGGCGACATCGTGCTGGCGCTGGCGGCTGGAGCTGCCGGCACCCTGGCCTTCACCCAGGGACTTTCCACCGCGGTCATCGGTGTGATGGTGGCGGTGGCCCTTCTTCCGCCATTGGTTACGGCAGGCCTGCTTCTGGGGGCTGGGGAGACGCACCTGGCCTACGGAGCGTTCCTCCTGATGGCGGTGAACGTGACCTGCGTGAACCTCGCGGGTGTGGTGACCTTCCTGGCCCAGCGCGTTCGCCCGCGAACCTGGTGGGAAGCCGAGCGTGCCAGCGGCGCCGTGAAGGTGGCGGTGGCCTCGTGGATCGGGATGCTGATCCTCCTCGCTCTGCTGATCTGGCTCTAGGCTGGCGTACGCGGAGAATGCTCGAGGGCTCCGGTGGCTGGCCTGGCCCCTTGTAGTCCTCCTGCACCCTCACGGCTATAGTGCGGGGATCTAGGAGAATGGACGGACGGAGGTCTTCGGAATAGTGAAGTACGGGCTGAACGCGTTGTGGATGGTGGGAGCGGCTTTTCTGCTGGGCTCTGTAAGTGTGGTCGCCCAGGTTGCGGTCCAAGGAGGGGGTGAGCACGGAGATCTCCCACTCGAGCCCGGGCGCACGATCGCCATCGACCTCACCGAGGGCTCGTGGATGTCGGTGGACGTGAGTCCCGATGGCGAGACGCTCGTCTTTGACTATCTGGGCGATCTGTTCACGCTTCCGATTGAGGGGGGAACCGCGACGCAGCTCACCTCCGGCATGGCGGTCGACGCCCAGCCCAGGTTCTCGCCAGACGGATCCGCCGTGGTGTTCACCTCGGACCGAGACGGGGGCCAGAACATCTGGAGCATCAGCCTGGACCGGACGGACACGACGCAGATTTCGCACGGCGAGGCGAACCGGGCGGAAGCGCCTGAGTGGTCCCCGGACGGCTCGTACATCGTGGCCACCTTCGGGTCCGGAACCTTCCGGTACGGGGGAAACCCCAACCTCCGACTCTGGCATGTGGATGGCGGATCCGGAGTCGAGCTCCTGGACGACGAAGGTCTCCGCAAGCCTGTGGGCGCCGCGTTCAGCCCGGACGGACGGTGGATCTGGTTTGCCCAGCGCACAGGCACCCGTGACTGGGACTACAACGCTCAGCTTCCTCAATACGAGATCCGAGCCTACGACCGTGAGACCGGTGAGGTCCACGACCGGGTGGACCGTGTGGGGAGCGCCTTCCGACCCACGCTTTCTCCGGACGGCCGGTGGCTCGTGTATGGCACGCGCCTCGACGCAGAGACCGGGCTGCGCATCCGTGACATGACCTCCGGCGACGAACGCTGGCTGGCGTACCCGGTCCAGAGTGACGATCAGGAGTCGCGCGCCACGCTGGACGTGCTACCGGGCATGTCGTTCACCCCGGATTCGCGCGATCTCGTGGCGACGTACGGTGGCGGGATCTGGCGGATTCCCGTGGATGGTGGGCCGGCGGAGCGCATCTCCTTTCGTGTGCGCTTCGACCTCGCCATCGGTCCCGAGGTGGACTTCGACTACCCCATCGAAGACACGGAGACTTTTGTCGCTCGTCAGATTCGCGACCCGGCGCCCTCACCGGACCGGGACCGCGTCGCGTTCACGGTGCTCGACCGGTTGTACGTCGCCGACGCCGACGGGACCGATCCGCGCCCGGTGGCCCCCATGCCGGGTGTCCAGCAGCACATGCCTGCCTGGTCCCCGGACGGGGCCGAGCTGGTCTTCGTCACCTGGGAAGGTGATGCCGGGCATGTGTACCGTGTCCCGGCAGATGGTGGTCAGCCTCAGCGCATCTCCGACCGGCCGGCGTTTTACAACCAACCCGTGTGGGCGCCGTCGGGAGACCGGATCGTAGTGCTCCGGGGCCAGGCCCGGGCCTTCCTCGAGCACACTTCCCAACGCGCCGAGAATGCCGCGGAGGAGCTCGTTTGGCTGCCGAGGCGGGGAGGCGAGGCCACGGTGATCATGCCACTCGGCGACCGTAGCCACCCCCATTTCGCAGGTGACGGGGAGCGCATCCACCTGTTCCGCTCGCCGGACCAGCTGATCTCGGTGCGGTGGGACGGATCGGACGAGAAGGTGCACGTGCGGGTTCGAGGAGAGCGTGTCACGGGCCAGGACGAGGCGCAATCGCCGTCGTTGGTCATGATGGCCCCAGACGGTGATCAGGCGCTGGCCCACATCCTGAACCACGTGTATACCCTCACGGTCCCCGAGGTGGGTGAAGCCCCTACCATCGGAGTGGGTGATCCCGGTAGCGCCGCGTTCCCCGCCCGGAAGCTGACCGACTTCGGTGGGGAGTTCCCGGTCTGGTCCGCCGACGGCCGAACGGTGCACTTCTCCCTTGGTAATGCGTGGTTCACGTATGATCTGGACGCCGCGGAGGCGTTCGACGACCGCGTGGCGGCAGCAGCGCGGCCCGATGGAGAGGAGGGCGAAGGCGCCGGCTTCCGCGCCGAGGAAGTGCGCGTCGCGGTGGAGATCCAGCGCGATACCCCGCGAGGTACACTAGTCCTCCGCGGCGCCCGGGCCATCACGATGCGGGGGGACGAGGTCATCGAGAACGCCGACATCGTCGTGCGGGACAATCGTATCCAGGCCGTGGGCGCTCGGGGCAGCGTCGAGCTGCCAGCCGACGCGCGGATCATCGATGTGGCTGGGCGGACCGTGCTGCCTGGCTTCGTGGACACGCATGCTCATCTTCGCCCGGCGTTCAACGTGCATCGTGCCGACGCGTGGCCGTATTTCGCCAACCTGGCCTACGGTGTCACCACCACTCGTGACCCCCAGACGGGGAGCACGGATGTTCTCTCCTACGGGGATCGCGTGCGTGCGGGTGAGATCATCGGACCCAGGATCTACTCCACCGGGCCCGGCGTCTTCTTCCAGTTCAACATCGGTTCGCTGGAGGAGGCACGCGATCTTCTGCGCCGCTACTCCGAGTACTTCGACACGAAGACGCTGAAGATGTATGTCGCGGGAACCCGCGAGCAGCGGCAGTGGATCATCCAGGCTGCTCGTGAGCAGCGCATCATGCCCACGACCGAGGGCTCGCTCAATATCAAGCAGAACCTGAGCGAGACGCTCGATGGGTTTCCCGGCCTCGAGCACTCCATCCCCATCTACCCGGTCTACGAGGACTACGTCCGGCTCTTCGCGGAGAGCGGCCGGGTGTACACGCCTACCCTCTTGGTGGCGTATGGTGGTCCGTGGGCGGAGAACTACTTCTATGCCCTCGAGGACCCGCACGACAACGAGAAGCTCGCGCGGTTCACGCCGCACAGTGTCCTGGATTCGTCGACCCGGCGGCGCGGTGCGGGCTGGTTCATGGAAGAGGAGCATGTCTTCCAGGACCTTTCGCGATTCGTGGCGGACCTGGTGGCGGGTGGTGGGAAGGCCGGGGTGGGAAGCCATGGCCAGCTTCAGGGCCTCGGATACCACTGGGAGCTATGGGCCATGCAGTCGGGTGGCCTCAGTGAGCACGATGCCCTTCGGGTGGCCACGATCTTTGGGGCCGAGGCCATCGGCCTGGATCAGGACCTCGGCTCCATCGAGCCCGGGAAGCTCGCCGATCTCGTCGTGCTGGGCGCGGACCCGCTCACGGACATTCGGAATACCGACTCCGTGGAGTACGTCATGAAGAATGGACGACTCTATGAGGGCAATACCCTGGACGAGGTCCACCCGACGACGCGGCCGTTTCCGCGGATGTGGTGGTGGGACGACGAGCCGGAGGGTGTCCCGGGAGTCGGCGGCGGAGGCTGAGCGCTCCCGGGGCCACCCGCCCGAGCCCCGTCGCTATGTTAGGTCCGAGCCAGCGCACCGTGTGGAGGAGATCGAGCACGGTCCGGTGTGTTTGACGGCCACCGCCGAGGTGAGCGCGCGCGGAATGGCTTCCGGGCTGGTCGGCCGTGAATCGCCTGGCCGACGGCTGTTTGCCGAAGTACCTGACCCCATTTATCATTCGCCGATTTTTCGAAAGCCCACCGAGCGGAGGCCCCCTACGCCATGAGCACCGACACGTCCACGAACGCGGACACCGAGCAAGTCAGAGACACCGGAGCTGTGCCGGTGACGGTTGCCCGTGGCGACGGGATCGGCCCCGAGATCATGGATGCGGTCCTCTTTCTACTGGAGGAAGCGGGTGCCCGGCTCGACATCGAGCCGATCCAGGTGGGACGCGAAGTCTATGAGCGCGGTATCACCTCCGGCATCGAGCCCGAAGCCTGGGACTCGCTCCGTAGCACGAGGGTCTTTCTGAAGGCGCCGATCACGACCCCGCAGGGCAAGGGCTACAAGTCGCTGAACGTCACCATTCGGAAAACCCTGGGGCTGTTCGCCAACGTGCGGCCCAGCCGGTCATACCATCCCTTCGTCCCGTCGCCCCATCCGGACATGGACCTGGTGATCGTGCGAGAGAACGAAGAGGACACCTACGGCGGCATCGAGCATCGGCAGACCCAAGAGGTCGCCCAGTGTCTCAAGCTGATCACGCGCCCGGGCTCAGAGCGCATCATCCGGTACGCCTTCGAGTACGCCCGTGCCCACGGTCGCAAGGCCGTCACGTGCCTCACGAAGGACAACATCATGAAGATGACGGATGGGCTCTTCCACCGGGTGTTCGACGAGATCCGCACGGAGTACACCGATATCGAGTCCGATCACTGGATCATCGACATCGGGACGGCCCGGTTGGCGACCCGACCGGCGGACTTCGACGTGGTGGTTCTGCCGAATCTCTATGGTGACATCGTATCGGACGTGGCCGCAGAGATCTCCGGATCCGTCGGCTTGGCGGGATCGGCGAATGTCGGCGAGAAGGTGGCGATGTTCGAGGCGGTGCACGGGTCCGCGCCGGACATCGCGGGGCAGGACGTGGCCAACCCGTCGGGGCTGCTTCACGGCGCCATCATGATGCTCGAGCACATCGGGCAGCCCGACGTGGCGGAGACGCTCCACAACGCTTGGCTCCGCACTCTGGAGGAAGGGGTCCTGACCGCGGACGTGGCTCGTGGAAGAGACTCCGTGGAGGTGGTTGGCTGCAGGGATTTCGCGCGGGCCGTGGCCGACCGTTTGGGTAAGAAGCCCCAGGAGCTCCGGCCCGCCCGTGCCGCGGAGGTGTCTTCGTCCTACGCGCTGAAGCCGGTAAAGAAGGCGACCAAGGCCCTCCACGGCGTGGATGTCTTCCTGGACTGGGACGAGTCCGACCGCGACCCCGACGTCCTGGGTGCTCGCCTGGAGGCGCTCACCGGCCCTGACATGAAGCTGGTGATGATCACCAACCGGGGTGTGAAGGTGTATCCCGAGGGCTTCCCGGAGACCTTCTGCACCGACCACTGGCGGTGCCGCTTCGTGGCCTCCGAAGGAGCGGGCGCGCCCAGCCACAAGACGGTGCTCGGGCTCCTGGATCGCCTTCAGGAGGACGGCCTCGACTTCATCAAGACCGAGCACCTGTACACGTTCGACGGCCAGCGGGGCTACTCGCTGGGCCAGGGGGAGTAGCACCTGACGCGACGGAGGAGATCATGGCGGTGCAGTCTTGGTCCGGCGGAAGCGGGGCGCTGACGCTCACCCTACTCCTGGCGGCTCCAGCTGCGGCCCAGGAGCCGGTGGGCTGGGGTGGTGGCCCGGAGCTCGAGTTCCACACGTTCTCCATCGTGGCCATCGATCCGAGAACCGGGGAGTCCGGCGTGGCGGTGACCACCCGGCGGCCCTGCGTGGGTAACGCCGTTCCGTGGGTCAGGCCCGGCGTGGGTGCGGTCGCGACGCAGGGCGGGACGCGCCTGGAGTACGGGAACGACCTCCTGGACCTGCTGGAGCAGGGCTTCGAGCCTCAGGAGGCCATGGACCGTGTCGTGGCGGCCGACGACGGGCGCGAGCGCCGTCAGGTCGGGGTGATCGACATGCGCGGACGCACCGCGCAGTGGACGGGCTCCGGGCAGTACGGGGCCGAGGACCAGGGCGACTGGGTCGCCGAGCGGACGGGAGAGAGCTATGCCGTGCAGGGCAATGCACTCGTGAGTGTCGATGTCGTGGATCGAGTGGCGAATGCGTTCGAAGCCAGCGCTCAGACGCCGCGGCACCTCGCCGACCGGCTCATCGAGGCGCTCTATGCGGGGCAGGTCCTTGGTGGCGATGGCCGGCACGGGGAAACCCAGTCGGCAGCGGTTCTGGTCGCTGACCCCCGCGAGGGCATGTCACGACGGCCGGACGGCGTCACCGTGGACATCAACGTGTGCGAGCACGCCGCGCCGGTGGAGGAGGTCCGGAGGATCTACGACACCGTCTCCGAGACCCTCGGCTTCCGTGAGCTTCGTCAGTTCGTCGGGAACGACGTCGTCCAACTCAAGGTCATGCTCCACGCGCTGGGCTACTTCCGGCCGGATTTGGAATCCGTGGACACCACGATTCCGGAGGCGGGGGTCTACGGGCTCGACGCCATCGACGCAGTGGATCGCTTCCGCGCCGACCAGAACTGGCAAACCAGCGTTCCCGGATACGTCGACGAGCGCACTGTGATGCGCATGTGGGCGCTCCTCGACGAAGCCGGTATGGGCGACCAGGTCCGGCAGCGGCTTCTCGAGATTGTGCGCGTCTCGCGCTGAGGAGCGCTTTGCAGGGGACTCGACCCGTGGCAACTCGGGACTCCGGGCCCCCATCCCGTGCGCGTCTTGCCGTGCGGAGCTACAGGAGGGAGCTTAGGGACCGCTTGAGCGCCGCCCCCAGACGAGGCCGCGCTCTCGCCCTGCTCTCCGTGACCCCGCCGTCCGTGACCGACACCTCCAAGCTACCCATCCATCTCAATCGAGCCGAGCTCGACCGCGTCATTCGGCGCGCTGTGGAGCTCCAGCTTCACGAAGGGTCCGACGAGGCGACGGAGGCCACGCTCTCGGAAGAGGAGGTCCTCCGCATCGGGGAAGAGGTGGGCCTCGGCGTCGTCCACGTCCGACGAGCCCTGGGCGAGCTCCGTGCGGAGGCCCTGGTTCCGGCGCTGCCCGCCGACGAGGGGCCGCTAGGACGGTTCATCGGGCCAGGTCATGTCCGGGCGGAGCGGGCCGTAACGGGGTCGGCGGATCAGGTCGAGGACCGCCTCGTGCGTTGGCTGACAGAGGCGGAGAGCCTCCACGTCGTGCGTCGTCGGGCGGGCGTGTCGCTCCTGGAGCCTGCTGAGGGATTCATCGCCCAGCTCCAGCGGGGTTTGAAGTGGGGCGGCCAGCGCTATGAGCTTGCCCGGGCACGGCAGGTCGAGCTCTCCGTGCAGGACCTCGAGGACGGATTCTCCCTGGTCACGCTGACCGTGGACCTCACGCACATCCGCTTGGAGCAGGGCGCCGGGTCTGCTGCTGGATTCGCCACGGGTGGCGCTGTCGTCGGGTCCGTAGTGACGATGGCGGCCACGGCCTTTCCTCCGGTGGCGGTCGTCGCCTGTGGGCTCGGTGGTGCCGTCCTGGCTGGTGCAGGCGGCCTGGCCATCGGGCGCACGACCTATGCCCGGCAATGTGAGAGGGTCGAGCTTGCCGCCGAGGGCCTCCTCGACCGGCTGGAGCGGGGCGAGCTCGTGAAGCCTCCCAAGCGTCGCATCTGAGCGGCAGCAACCACCGACGAGAAGCCCACCATGTCACATCCCAGGCCCGAGCGGGCCAAGGTCGAGCGGTGGAACCGCATTCTTGCACCTTATCGCGGGGCCGACACCCGACGTAGCGTCGTTCAGCTCTTCGTCACGGCCGGGGGTTTCGTCACATGCTGGTGGGCGGCCTATCGGGCTCTGGAGGTTTCCTATGGGCTCACGCTCGTGCTGGCGCTTCCGGCGGCGGGCTTCCTCATGCGGCTCTTCATGATCCAGCACGACTGTGGCCACGGCTCGTTTTTCCGGTCTCGGAAGGCGCGGGACTGGGTAGGGCGCACGATCGGGCTGGTCTTGCTCACGCCCTACGACTATTGGAAGCGCACGCATGCCTATCACCACGCGCACTCCGGAGACCTGGATTTCCGCGGCTTCGGGGACGTGGACACGCACACCGTAGCCGAGTACCGGTCCTGGTCACGGTGGCAACGCCTGCGATACCGGGCCTACCGGCATCCGTTCGCGCTCTTCCTGGTGGCTCCCCTGTATCAGTTCGTCTTCAAGCACCGGTATCCCACGGACATCCCCAAGAGCTGGAAAGCGGCCTGGAAGAGCGTGTGGTGGACCAACGGGGCCCTGGTCGCCGTAGCCGTCTGCGTATGGGCGACCATCGGATTCGAGCGGTTCCTGGTGGTGCACGCTCCGATCTTCCTGCTGGCGACCACCGCTGGGATCTGGATGTTCTACATCCAACACCAGTTCGAGCACACGTATTGGCATCGCCACCAGGATTGGGACTACTACGACGCCTCCCTATACGGGAGCTCATATCTGGTCATGCCGCGGATCCTCCAATGGCTCACCGCACACATCGGGGTGCACCACGTGCATCATATGAGCCCTCGCATCCCGAACTATCGGCTGCAGCAGGCGCACGACGAGAACCCGGAGTTCCACGTCGTCCACCGCGTGCGTCCTCGGGATACGCTGGACCTGTTGCGACGGGCTCTGTGGGACGAAGAGGGCCGTCGCCTGGTCAGCTTCCGGGAGGCGGACCGTCCGGACCGGCGGCCGCCACCGCCCGCGCCAGATCACTCCCCGCCGGCTTCTGAAAGGCCCGCAAGCCGAACTCCGGCATGACGGCGAAGAGGTGGTCGAAGATGTCGGCCTGGATCCCCTCGTAGTTGGCCCAGGCCGTGTCGCTCGTGAAGCAGTAGATCTCCAATGGCAGCCCTTCCGGGCCGGGCTGGAGCTGCCGGACCAGGAGCGTCATCTCACGGTGGATGTGTGGATGGTTCCCGAGATAGTGGAGGACATAGGCGCGAAACGTGCCGATGTTGGTCAGACGCCTGCGCTCGGGGATCAATCGCTCGTCGGCCGGCCGACGAGCGTTGGCTTCCGAGAGCTCTTTTCGCTTCTCCTCCATGTAGCTCGCCAGGAACTCGTAGCGCCCCAGGTGCTCGATCTCCTGGTCGGTGAGGAAGCGAATCGTGGACACGTCCACGTGAAGCGGCCGCTTGATCCTGCGGCCCCCACTCTCCTGCATCCCCCGCCAGTTCCGGAACGACTCCGAGATGAACTTGTGCGTCGGGATCGTCGTGAAGGTCTTGTCCCAGTTCTGGATCCTGACCGTATGGAGCGCGATATCGACGACGTCGCCGTCGGCGTGAGCCTGGGGCATCTCCACCCAGTCCCCGATGCGGATCATGTCGTTGGACATGATCTGTACGCTGGCCACGAGCGAGAGGATCGTGTCGCGGAAGACCAGCATGAGCACCGCCGTGAGCGCGCCCAGTCCCGAGAGGAAGATCACCGGAGACCGGTCTGCCAGGATCGACACGACCAGGATTCCGACGGCGACGTAGACGAAGATCGCCAGGACCTGTAGGTAGCCCTTGATGGGGCGGTTGTTCGCCTCGGCGTACGTCTCCTTGTAGATGTCGTCCACCGCGGTGAGGAAGGCGCTGAAGGCGAGGGCCACCGTCAGCGCCATGTAGGCGGCCGCCACTCGCCGGATCACGAGGTAGGCGATTCCGAGCGCGGGCGGGTCGGTTCCAGCTGCCGCCGCTTCCGGGGTGATGCCCAGAGCGAGCCCGATCCCGGAAAACACCACCAGGGCCGGGGCCAGATTCGCCAGGCGCGCGAAGACACGGCGCTGGAACAGCCGGTCGTCCCAGGTCGTGCGGGTCTGCCGTGTGACCCGCTGGATCACACGGATGAAGATGCGGCGAGTGATCTCGTTCGCGGCCCATGCGACGACGACGAGGGCGATCAGGGCCCCGGTCAGTCCGAGCCAGGGATGCTGTGCGAAGGTGGTTTCCATGCTTGGCATAAGTCGGTGGATGGCGACGCGCGTCAAGCTCAGCTTGGTGGGTGAGTGGCTGCACCGGCCAGGTGCCTCCACGGAAAAGATTGCACCACGTTGGCGGGAATGTACCGAAAGGTCGCTCGGCCGTCCCGCGGAAATTCCCGTGAAAGCCTTTGGCGGGAAGTGGGTTACGCATTGGGAGGGTGGGTGGTACAGGGTTTGCGGGACTAGGGCTCCGAACCCGGACTCGAACCGGCCTTTCGTCTTGATCGCTCGTGAAACCCGGAGATTCGTGATGACTCAAAGGAATTCAGAGATATCGACCGCCCGGTCGCAGCGCGGCCGTATGGCTCTCGTGGCGCTGATGGCCACAGCCTCTCTTGCAGCCTGCGACGACGGGCTTGGAGTCGACGGTCCGGCCAACGTAGCCGTCTCCTTCCGCTCGGGGGATGCAGTCACATCAGCTGACCTGCTCGCACCGGCTCCCGCCGGCTCTCCCCTCCGGGTGGTCACGCTCGACGGGGCCAATGGAACGCTCGTCCTCGACGAGGTCTACATGATCGTGGACGAGGTGGAGCTCGATACCGTCGACGACGACTGCGACGACGGATCGGTCGATGACGGAGTTGACGATGACGGTCCATCTTGTGCCGACTTCGAGCTCGGGCCCCGGCTCGTGGCGCTGCCGCTCGACGGCTCGCCGGTACAGGCTTTCGAGACGAGCATCGCTCCAGGTGTTTACGACGAGCTGGAGTTCGAGATCGAGCACATGGACGACGACGAGGACGATCTCGTGCGGTATGAGGCGCTTCGGGCTGAGATTCTCGCGCTGATCCCCGACTGGCCCGCCGAGGCGAGCATCTATGTGGCCGGCACATTTCAGGCGGACGGCGCTGACCCGGTCGAGTTCCGCGCCTTCGTGGACGCGGAGATCGAGATCGAGCTCGGGCTGACGCCGTCTCTCGAGGTCGGGGACGATGGCCTTGGCGACCGCGACCTCGTGGTAGACGTGCGCCCCGATCTCTGGTTCGGTGATGGTCAGGGTGGTGTCATGGATCTGACCGCGTGGGACTTCGACGAGACCGGGCAGGTTCTGGAGCTCGAGCTCGAGATCGAAGACGGCTTCATCGAGGTGGAGCTCAACGACTGACCGCGACCGTGCTCACCCGGGAACGCCGTATGGGGCGTTCCCGGGTCGGGCGCGGAAGAAGGCACGATCCCAGCGGGGCTTCGGATGGCGGATAGCGCCGAAGTCAGGTCGCTACAGGTCGCGCGCGAGCCTGAATCCCGTGAGCTGCCAGGCTTTGTCGGGGTGGAAGAAGTTCCGGTAGGTCGGCCGGATGTGGCTCTTCGAGGTTGCGCACGATCCTCCCCGCAGCACGAATTGATTGACCATGAACTTCCCGTTGTACTCGCCCACAGCGCCGGGCGCTGGCCGGTAACCCGGGTAGGGACGGTATGGGCTCGAGGTCCACTCCCAGACGTCGCCGTACATTTGTCGCGGCTCGACCGCCAATGTGGCGTCGGCGGCGCCCAGGGCCGCCGGATGGAAGCGGCCCGAGTCCACGAAGTTGCCCTCGATCGCGACCGTGCCAGCCGCTATCTCCCACTCCTCCTCGGTGGGGAGCCGCGCCCCTGCCCACCGAGCGAACGCATCGGCCTCATACCAGGTGACGTGGCTGACGGGCTCCGTGGGATCCAAGCGCTCCATCCCCCTGAGGGTGAAGATCTCCCATGTACCGTGACGTCGCTCCCAGTAGAAGGGCTCGTTCCAGCCCAGCGCTTCGCGCGTGGCCCATCCCTCGGACATCCATAGCTCGGGGCGCTTGTAGCCGCCGTCGGCCATGAATTCCAGAAACTCGCCGTTGGTCACCAACCGGTGGCCCAAGGCGAAAGGCTGCACCAATGCACGGTGCCTCGGCAGCTCGTTGTCGTAGCAGAAACCCTCACCGGTCCAACCGATGTCGTGGATGCCTTCCGGGAATTCGAGCCAGCGGAGGGGTTCCGCGCTCTCCCCCGTGCTGGCCGCGGCGGATACATCCGCAGGCTCGACCTCGAAGTAGGCCGGTCGCAGGGGGTTCACGCTGAACACGTGCTTGATGTCCGTGAGCATGAGCTCCTGGTGCTGCTGCTCATGGTTGAGACCCAGCTCCACTAGATCGCGCACCTCGGGAGCCAGCGCCCGACCCAACAACCGCACCATGGCCTCGTCCACGGCCTCCCTGTAGGTCCAGACCTCCGCCACCGTCGGTCTGGACAGGTATCCCCGCCGGGCACGGCAGTGCCGCTCACCCGCCTGCACATAGTAGGAGTTGAACAGGTACGGGTAGTCCGCGTTGTGCAGTCGGTACGCTTCGAGATGGGGCTGGAGCAGGAAGGTCTCGAAGAACCAGGTGGCATGAGCGAGATGCCACTTGGTGGGGCTCACGTCCTCCATCGACTGCACCACCTGGTCCTCCGGCGCGAGACTCCGGGTCAGGTAGCGGCTGCGCTGTCGTACCTGGCGGTAACGGTCAAGAAGCGAACCCTGCCGGTGCCGGGGTGCCGCTGGCCCACCGGTCTCGGCGGCTCCCTCGGCGTCGTGCGATGCGTGATGTGGCTTGTTGCCGGACGGGTCGGAGGCGGGGCACACGGTGCGACTCCTGGTCGTAGGGAGGTCGTGAGACACAACCACCGTAGGCCGCTCTGGGTTCCATCTCGCGGTCGGCTGGTCCTCCGCGGATCCCTGCGGCTACGCTGCTTCGAGCGGGGTCACCGACTCCGTCACCTCCATCCCCAGCTCCTCGTCCGCGATGAACTCGTCGTAGTCAATGAAGAACTCCAACGGCACTCCGGTCTCGGGATCGTAGGTGACCGTGATGCTGTGGGCATCCCGCCCTACGGCTTCCTGGAGGATGTCGAACAGCCCTTCTACGCCGGGAAAGAGCTCTGCGGTCAGCTCGAAAGGTGGCTCCTCCCCGCCGACGGGGGTCAGGGATACGACCGCGCCGTTCTCTACCGTGACGCGGACGGGCCCGACGTAGCTGCAGAAGCAGAGTCGACGTATGGCGTAGGTGTAGTCCGAGAGCCCACGGCTCTCCCAGCGGGCGCGGGCGCGTTCCAGATCGCTCAACTCCGGACCCACTGCGTCACAGCCGTAGAGGGAGGTGGCCAGAAGTCCGAGGATGAGGATCCGGCCGGTGGCGAGGAGCTTCGGGGTGAGGCGCATGATGGTCGAGTTCGATAAGGAGCGTCGGCAGGTATGGGGAAGACGAATCCGGGGGCGCAGATGTGACACGGGCGAAGGCGTTCTGCGGGTCATCGCAGCTGCCCCCGGGGACGTGCTCGGAGGACATGACACGCGGCCTGGCCCCCCTCTTTGCCGCGGACTGCTTGCCGGAGACTGACTTCTCTGGCATGGTGACGTTGCGCGCTCCCGGGGCGGCCGGGAACGCGGTGCACGCTCGACCCTCAAGGGAGGGATCTACCCCATGAAGCGCATGCTCACCGGACGGCCCGAAGTCACCTTTCTCGCGGCCCTCAGCTTGGTGGCGATCTCGGCGCCCGCAGCCCAGCTCGATTCTGCGCGCGACGTCACCCAGATGGCGGAAGCTGCGTCCGCGTTTCTCGCATCGCTCCCCGCGGATCGAAGGGACGAGGCCGCGTTCGACTTTGCTTCTGACGAGCGCTTGCGCTTCCACTTCATCCCGCCGGAATCGTACCCGAGGAGCGGCTTGCGTCTTCGGGACATGACCGCCGATCAACGTGATCGGGCCGAAGCCCTGCTGCGCGCCGGGTTGAGCGCCCGGGGCCTCCTCACCACGCAACAGATCATCCAGCTGGAGGGGATCCTCCGGGACATCGAGGGCGGAGGTAGGCGCTTGGCTCGTGACCCGGACGAGTACTTCGTCTCCGTCTTCGGGCCGCCGTCGAGCTCGGGAACCTGGGGCTGGCGTTTCGAGGGACACCACCTCTCGCTCCACTTCACCATCGTCGAGGGATCGGGCGTGGCGAGCTCGCCCGCATTCCTCGGAGCCAATCCCGCCGAGGTCCGTGAGGGCCCGAACCGAGGCCTCCGACCCCTCGCGCGGGAAGAGGATGCCGCCCGGGCGTTGGTCACGGCGCTCGACGACGGTCAGCGCGCGTCTGCCGTCATCGATGACATCGTGCCGCGAGACATCGTCACCGGAGCCGAGCTCGAGATCGCTCCGCTCTCCCCGGTCGGCATTCGTGCCGACCAGCTCGACGAGCGGCAGCGGGCCCTCCTCATGGAGCTCATCGACGCCTACGTCTCGCACATGGCGGACGACGTCGCCCTTCAGCGCGTGGAGCGATTGCGCGCGGCGGGGATGGACGCGGTCACGTTCGCTTGGGCCGGGTCCGTCGAGCGGGGCGCCCCGCACTACTACCGGGTACAGGGGCCCACCTTCCTGATCGAGTACGACAACACCCAAAACGATGCCAACCACATCCACTCGGTGTGGCGGGACTTCGACGGGGACTTCGGGCAGGACCTGCTCCGCGAGCACATGCGGGAAGCACACGCTGGAGGTCAGCAGGGGCACCGCCACCCCCATCGGTGACGCGACAGCGTACCCTTGATATACGCCGCAGCCCGACCGGCGCGTGCGCGCCGGACGGGCTCCCCGGCCAGTGGCGGGCGCGGCTTACCGCGACCCGCCTGCGCCGCTACTCGGTGGCGGAACGATCCGCCATCTCGCGGTCCAGCATGAAAATGGCCGCCTCGTTATCACCGGCCATCCTCAGCTGGTCCACGATGGTGCCCACCGAATCCTCCTCCTCGACCTGCTCCGTGACGAACCACTGGAGCTCGAGCTGCGTGGCGTGGTCGTGCTTGGAGACGGCGAGGTCGTAAAGCTGGTGGATGAGCTCTGAAACCTTCTTCTCGTGCTCCAGCGCCGTCTCGAAGAGGGACAGCGGGTCACCGAAGTCGGCCGGCGGCGCGTCCACTCCAGGGAAGTCCACCACGGCGCCGCGCCTGTTCATGTAGTCGAACAGGCGCATGGCGTGGCTCATTTCCTCCTCGGCCTGGAGGCGCATCCACCGGGCGAAGCCGAGGAGGCTCTTTCGGTCGAAGTGGGCGGACATGGCGAGGTAAAGGTACGCCGCATACAGCTCCTTGCCGATTTGCTCGTTGACTGCGTCCTGGACGCTCTGGTCCATGAATGGCTCCTTGATGGGTCTTTGCGCGCGATGCTTGAATTCGTAC
Source organism: Gemmatimonadota bacterium (assembly GCA_039587535.1). Classification (GTDB taxonomy): domain Bacteria; phylum Gemmatimonadota; class Gemmatimonadetes; order Longimicrobiales; family Gaopeijiaceae; genus JAWLHJ01. The sequence goes on along the minus strand of JBDHIF010000004.1, from coordinate 57,535 downwards.
ATGAAATCTAGGGATCTGCGGCTCCGCGTACACCGGAGCCGAGTGCAGAGAGCCGGCGCTCAGTCTCCTGGCTGCCCTTTGCCCAGCACCGTCGCTTCCACTTCGCGCCAGCGGTCCCGGGCGGGGCCCAACGCTTCCATCATCTTACGCCGAACGCTCGCCTGAAACCCGCTGGGCACCTCTCCCCCGTCCGCCTTCCACAGCAGGGCGCAGCGCGCGAGCAGCGTCTGGTCCGAGAGCACGCCGAACCCGTCCTGGGCCTTCACCAGCTCGCGGGTACCGCGTCCGGCCCACTCGCGGGCGAAACGAAGTTTCCGAAGCCGCCGCCGGAGCGCGTGGCCCAGTGTCACGGCGGGTGCCTTCAACAGCTCGGCGAGGTCCAGAGGCGCGGATCCGTCTCGCACCGTTGGGAAGTCGACGCCTTCGATCCGGCGGGCCGCCTTCATGACCCTGCGCTCGTAGCCGGGAAGCGCGCGCTTGGCGTCCTTGGCGCTCGGCGAGGGCAGAGTCCGAAGCGCCCTGATCATCCCTTGGAAGCCGACGTCGTTCACCAGTGCGATGGCCTCGGATCGAAGCTCGCTCCGGCGAGGTTGGGCCCACCTCCGGAGTCCCACGGGAATTCCTTTGGTCTCCAGGAGCACGTCCAGGTCCCTCAGTGGTCCCAGACCCTTCGACAACCGGCGCAGGTCGTCACCGAGAACGAGGAATCCCGCGATATCCAACCCTACGCGGAGGCGGCGGCAGGCGACCCTGACGTCGTGCACGCCCTCGGGGTCGTCTCGGCCCCGGATTACCGTCGCGGCGGCGTCGAGCCGATCCGCGCCCTCCTCGAAGGATTTCAGATGCGCGCCACCTTCGGGGGAAGCAGCATGGTGAGGGTCACCTCCCCGGGCCGGGGGTTGCCGTCCAGCACGGCCACCGCGCCCTTCCTGAGCTCGAAGGCGGTCTCCGCGGCGGGCCGTCCCGTGACCAGCCAGGCGAGAAGCCGGCCCAGGTACGGTTGGTGACCGACGAGGGCCACGTCGCCGTCAAATGCCTCCAGCGCCTGGAACAGGTCTGCGCCCGGTAGGTCGGCCAGGAGGTCGAGGACCCAGGTGGTCCCTCCGTCCCGGAGGAGCGGAGTCATGAGCTCGGCCGTCTGGAGGGCTCGCAGCTTCGGGCTGTGGACGATGTGGTCGAGCTTCACGTCGAGGCGGTCGAGCGCCCCCACGACCTTCTTGAAGCGCCGCCGTCCCTTGCTCGACACGGGACGGGCGTCATCGTCGATTCCGTCTTCAGCGATGGCGTGGCGGACCAGCAGAAGTCTCATGGCCTGCGGGCGGTGGGGATTCGCGGAGTTCCGTCTACTTGGAAGGTGGCCGGGACTCGGCGGGCGAGGCAACCCGACCGCGGGCGGCTTGCGGCCGGGCCCCGTCCGGCGTCCTATGGAAGGTCGTTCGGTTCTCGTACCAAGGGGATGTCATGCTGTCACGCCGCCCGTGGGCTCACGTCGCGCTCATCCTGCCTCTCGCGCTCGCCGCCTGCGGCGAGCCGGAGGCGCCCGTCGAAGGCTACTCGGTGGTGGAGGTGCCGCTCTCCCAGATCTCGGTGGATCTGGATGCGGGCCGGACCACGTCCGTGGAGATCACCGAAGCGTACATCGCCCGGATCGAAGCGTTGGACGGCCCGTTGAACGGCGTCATTGCGGTGGCGCCGGACGCCCTGGAGCAAGCTGCCGCGTCTGACGCGCGCCGCGCCGCGGGAGAGGCACTAGGCCCTCTGGACGGCGTGCCCATCCTTCTGAAAGACAACCACGATTTCGTCGGGATGCCGACGACCGCCGGCTCATGGGCGCTCGAGGAGAACTTCCCTGCCGAGGACGCGGAAGTGACCCGGCGGCTCCGGGCCGCCGGCGCCGTCATCCTCGGGAAGGCCAATACGTCGCAGTTCGCCGGCTTCCGGAACTCCGCCTCGCTGAACGGCAGCACCCTTGGAGGCAGCACTCACAATCCGTACGATGTCACGCGCTCTGCGGCGGGATCGAGCAACGGCTCCGGAATATCCACCGCCATGAGCTTCGCCGCGGCGACCATCGGCACCGAGACGGGTGGCTCGATCGTCGGCCCGTCGTCGGTGAATGGCGTGGTGGGCATGAAGCCCACCATCGCCCTCATCTCACGGCGCGGCGTCGTACCCATCAGCCTGAACCAGGACTCCTCCGGCCCCATGGCGCGTACCGTGCGTGACGTCGCCATGATGCTGGATGTGCTGGCGGGCACGGACCCCCGGGACCCGTGGTCCGAGGACGCGGACGCGAACCGGCAGGACTACGTGGCGGCATTGGACGCCGAGGCCCTGCAGGACGTCCGCGTCGGCCTGATCCGCCCCACGGGAGGTAATGCAGAGACGGTCGGCCCGCTCTTCGATGCGGCACTCGAGGTGTTGGCGGCACAGGGCGCCGAGCTGGTCGAGATCCCGCCGGACGAGCTGGTGGACGTCCGACCGGAGATGCGCACGGTGCTGCTCCACGACTTCAAGGTGGACCTGAACGACTATCTGGCCGGCTCGCCGGAGACCGTGCCGGTGCGGACCCTGGCGGACCTCATCGAGTTCAGCAGCAACGACGCCAGGGAGAGCATGCACACCATGGATCTCTGGGAAGACTCGGAGGCGACCGAGGGCGGGCGCGGGAATCCTGGCTACGTGGAGGCGCTGACCCGAGGACGGCGCATGACCCGCGAGGAAGGCATCGACCGGATACTCGCCGAGTACGGCGTGGCCGCACTCGTTACGCCTACGGGCGGCCCGGCCGGCATCATCCAGCCGGATGGCACCGAGGGTCCGGGGCCCATCCCCGACGCCCCCCGCGGCACCCGCCCACCTTCGCTCACGGTGACGGCCGCAGTGGCCGGATATCCGCTCATCTCCGTCCCCATGGGGCTCGTGGACGGGCTGCCCGTGGGCATGTCGTTCGTCGGGACGGCGTGGACCGAGGCTCTGCTTCTCGGGCTGGCGTACGACTACGAGCAGGCCTCCCAGGCGCGGGTTCCGCCGGAGCGGGCGATCGGGCGGTAGGCCATTCCTCCCAGCCCCGACGCCGGAGATTCCCATGCCCGTCACAGACGCCTTCCGCGCCTACGTCGAGGAACAGCTCGGCCGGGTGAAGCCGGTCACCACGCGAAAGATGTTCGGGGGGCTCGGCATTTATGCCGAGGGTCTCTTCTTCGCCCTGGCCGCGGACAACGTCATCTACTTCAAGGTGGGCGAGGAGAACCTGGCCGACTTCGAGGCCCGGGGTTGTGAGCCGTTCCGTCCGTACGACGACGGCCGGGCCATGAAGTACTACGAGGTGCCCGGAGACGTCATCGAGGACGTGGAGCTCCTGGAGACATGGGTAGGGAAGGCGATCTCGGTGGCGCGGGCGGCGAAGCGCTGACGCCCGGCCACCTTCGTTCGACCCTCAGTCCTTCCGGTACAGCGCGTTCACCGTGACCCGCTTTCCCCGCTCGGTCTCCACGCGCACGGTCTCGCTGGGCTTCTCCGGCTCGAGGCCCCGCCGCGCCATGGCCGCATCCAATGCGGCCGCATCCACCAGGACGGCCCGGCCGCCGGGCAGGCCCTCGTAGACATGGGGCTGTCCGGGCACGGGTCGGGTGCCCTCGCCCGTGAGATCCACCTCGGGGGTGAAGTGCGCCACCAGCACGCGGCCGCCGGGTGCCAGCACTCGCGCAGTCTCGTCCAGAGCGCCTTCCCACTCCTCCAGGCTCTCGGCGTTCTGGTACAGGCCTAGCGCGACCACCAGATCGAACGCTTCGTCTGCAGACGCGGTCAGGTCATCCATGCGCCCAACCCGCACGCGCCGCTCGGCCTCTTCGGCCCCGAGGAGCTCTCGGACAGCTGCGCGGGTGCGTTCCACCATGGGAAGGGACGCGTCCCTCGCCCACACGTCGAAGCCACCCTCGGCGAGCATCACGGTGTTGCGGCCTCCGGCGCATCCGAGGTCCAGGACGCGACAGTCGGCAGGAGTCGCCACGTTTTCGACCAGCCGGGTCAGCCTGTGGTCGGGCGCACGCTCGGCGAACCGCTCCACCGTTTCCGGTTGATCCCAGAAGGGGTTCGACACGGGAGGGCCGCCTCGACGGTCAAGTGAGCGTCGCGAGCACCTCGAGGACCAGCCCGTTGGAATCCGCCACGAACTTGCCGAGCCCCTCGCGCATCTTGCCGAGCTGGCGGCGCTCATGCTTCAAGTCCTCGAGCATCTCGTCGCGTAGCTTCGCGTAGTTCTCGAGCTTCTTCTCGATCTTGTCGGCCGCGCTGGAAGCTTCGTCCGCATCCTTGAGGACGAGCTCTTCCGTCTTGGTCACCAGACGCCGGTGGGCGTCGCGGCCGGTATGGGCGTACTCGATCTGGGCGGGATATTCCGTGTCCTCGTCCTCGGCCAGGGCCCGGAGCTGAGCGGTGACCTCCTCCAAAACCTTGATCTCGGCCTTCTTCTCCTTCAGCTGCCGGGCGAGATCCTGTTCCAGGGTCTCGGCGCCGAACTCGGCTAGAGCCTTGACGTCTTTCTTCACCACGGCGGCACGGTCCGAGCGCTCTCCGGGGATGATGTTCCAGTCGAGCACCTCACCCGCCGTTGCCAACGCACGGCGGAGTTGCTCACGCTGACGGATCACCAGGGACCCGTCCTGGCGTAGCCGTTCCAGTGCGAGCGAGGCCAGCATTCGGCCGGTTTGGCTGAGTTCTTCGTTCTTCTCGATGGATGACTTCCGCATATCGGGCAGGTCCACGTTCAGGCGACGAGTAGGGGAACCGAATCTATACCCCGCTATGGCCCAAATGGGACCCCACCCAGGATGGTCGTGTCGACGAGCCCTCCTTACCTTCGGCTGATGAGCCCGCAGCCCACGTTCTCCGCAGCCGAGATCGCCCGCCTTCGCCTTCAGGCTCTTGGGTTGGCGGGACGGGTCCCCGTAGCGCCCGATGCGGAGGGCGTCGTCGCCCACCACCTGGCCATGCAGGCCCAGGACTTCCCGGCGTCCCGATGGGCGGTGGGGTCGCGGATTCCAGGAAGCAGAGACGGCGATGTGCTGGCGGCATACGACTCCGGCTCGATCGTTCGCTCCTGGCCCATGCGGGGCACCGTGCACGTGGTGGCTGCGCAGGACCTGCCCTGGATGCTCGAGCACATCGGTCCGCGGGCGCTCATCGGCGTGAAGCGAAGATGGGAGCAACTCGGTATCGACGAGGCCTTCCTCGAGCGGGCCCGCGACGTGGCGGTGGAGCTTCTACGAGGCGGCGGACGGGCCACCCGGCCCGAGCTTACGGAGGCCTGGCGGGAGGCCGGGCTCGAGATGACGGGCCAGCGAACCTATCACGCCGTCTGGTACCTGTCTCAGACGGGCACGCTCGTACACGGGCCGACCCGCGACGGTGAGCCCGAGGTGGTTCTGCTCCACGAGTGGATTCCCGACCCCCCTATGATGGATCGCCCCGCGGCCCTCCGAGAGCTGGGTGTGCGGTACCTCCGCGGCCGGGGACCAGCCACCGTGGACGACCTGGTGCACTGGACCAAGCTCACCAAGACCGACGCCCGCACGGCTCTGGAGGCTGACGGCGAGACGATCGTCGAGGTTCGGGGACCCGCCGGCCCCTACCGTATTCTGTCCGAGCAGGTCGACACGCTGGATCCCGGAGCGGGTGCGGCAGACGACCAGGTGCTGGCCCTGGCGGCCTTCGACGAGCATCTCCTGGGGTACCGGGTTCGGGACTGCGTGCTCGACCCTGAGCACGCGACCTTGGTGGATCCGGGCAGGAACGGAGTGTTCCGGTGGACGGTCGTAGCCCGGAGCCGCGTGGTCGGGACGTGGAGGCGGAAGCGCCTCACCCATCACGTGCGGACGGACGTCACACCCTTCACGACGCTGCCCGCCCGGGTGAGAAAGGCGATCCCCCGGGCGATCGGGCGGTGGGGTCGATTCGCCGGGGTACAGGTTGACGTGCCCGAGATCCCGGCCGCGGCGCCCGGGTCTTCCTGAGCGGCGCGCCATGTCCGATCGCACGAGCCCCCTATCCAACAGCGAGATCGCCGAGGCCCTTCATCGCATCGCGGACCTCTTGGAGGAGCGGGAGGCGAACCCCTTCCGCGTGGGAAGCTACCGTGCCGCAGCCCGTGAGGTGGAGGCGATGAGCCGGGCGGCGGCGGCCATCTACGACGAGGGCGGCCCGGGGGCGCTCCAGTCCATACCCGGCGTCGGTGAGGGCATCTCCGCCATCATCTCCGAGCTCGTGGAGGAGGGACAGTGCCGCCTCCTCGCCCACCTGGAGGCTGAGCGAGCCCCGGAGGGGGCGTTTCAGCGGCTGCCCGGCGTGGGGCCGAAGCTAGCCGCCCGGATCCATGACGAGCTCCGGGTAGAGACCTTCGAAGACCTGGAGCAGGCAGCCCACGACGGGCGGTTGGAGCAAGTGGAGGGAATCGGCGCCAGGAAGGCCGCCGGCATCCGGGACGCCCTGGCCGGAATCCTGGGTCGGGGCCCCGCATCCCGTCCCGCGCCCTCGGCCGGGCGTGACGCGCCCCCGGTGTCGCTCCTTCTCGATGTGGACGAGGCCTATCGTAGGGCCGCCGACATGGACGCCCTTCCGCGCATTGCGCCTCGCCGTTTCAATCCGGGGGGCGAGAAGTGGCTCCCCATCTACGAAGTGCAGCGGGACGGCTGGGATCTCACGGCGCTCTTCTCCAACACCCGGAGGGCTCACGACCTGGGGCGCACCCGCGACTGGGTCGTCATCTATTACAACCGGGATGGGGACCACGGACAGGCGACCGTAGTGACGTCCCGCACCCGAGGGCTCGAGGGGCAGAGGGTGGTCCGGGGAAGGGAGCCGGAGTGCCGTCGATACTACACGAAGCGAAGGGTCTAGCCGAACCGATGGGAGGCAGACCTCAGCCGCTTATCCTGGCTGCGAGGTACGCCACTGCGCGATCCAGGCTGGTCATCTCCTCGTAATCGGTCTCGGGAACATCGACCCCGAGCGTCTCGTGGAGGCGAACCACCACACGCAGGATGTCGACGGAGTCCAGGTCGGCCTCCTCCCGGAGGTCCCCGCTGGGGTCCAGATCGGCGACGTTCACGTCAGGTGCCACGCGGTGTAGCGCATCCAGCACGGCCTTGCGGATCTCTTCTTCGCTCAAAGCTCCTCCGGCTTGGTCAGCAGGGTCGCGACCTTCTGTAGGAACAGCCCGCCCCGGTGTCCGTCGCTCACCCGGTGGTCACCAGCGAGGGTCACGGTCACGGCGCTGCGAACGCCCAGGAGCCCGTCCTCCGCCCAGGGCCGCGGGGTCACCCGCCCGAAACCGACGATGGCCACCTGTGGCGGGTAGATGACCCCGAACACGGTCTGCACGCCCCGCTCACCCAGGCTACTCACGGTCAGCGTGGCGTCCGTCATCTCCGAGCTACGTAGCCGCCCCGCGCGGGCGCGTTGAACGACGTCCATGACCGCCTGGGAGAGGTCGTCCACGGTCCGGGTGTCGGTGTCACGAATGGCAGGCGCGACGAGGCCTCCGCTTCGGAGGGAGACGGCCAATCCGAGATGCACGCGGTCCGCGCGGTGGAAGCTCCCGTTCGAGAAGTGCCCGTTCATCTCGGGAAAGGAGCGGGCGGCCAGGGCCACCGCCTTGAGCAGGAGCGCCACCGGGAGGATGCGGTCGGCCGGCGTTCGACTGGCGTTCTCCTGGGTGAGCCATCCTTCAGCGGCCTCCATGTCGGCCACGTCCTGAAGGTAGTAATGGGGGATCTCCCGCTTCGAGCGAGCCATGGCCGCCGCGATCGCGTCGCGCATGGCCCGCTGACCATCTTCGATAGGCGGCTGCTCAGGCGGGGACTTGGCGTCGGACACCTCCACGGTACGCTCCGACTCGGCGACCAGCGCCTCCACGTCGTCGCGGGTGACGGTGTCGTGGGGTCCGGTACCCCTCACGGCCGTCAGGTCGATGCCGTGGACCTCCGCCATACGACGTGCGACCGGCGTGACGTGGGTCCCGTGGCCGGGCTCGGTTAGGGGCGCGGACGGCGCCTCCAAAGCCTCCTCGACGTCCGCGAGAACCACGGCGCCTTCGGGGCCGGTGCCGCGAATCTCACCCAGGTCGACACCGCGATCCGCGGCGAGCTTCCGAGCGGCAGGCGAGGCCCTTAGGGCGCGTCGCTTCGTCTCCGCTGCCTCCACCTCCCTGGGCTGCGAGACCTCGGTCTCTGGCTCGGGCCGTGCGGCGGGTTCCGGCCGAGGGGGCATCGCCGGCGGTGCCTCCTCCCGTTCCGCCGACGCTTCCCCCTCGCCGCGGAGGCGCAACAAAGGCTCGCCGACGGGCACCCGGGCTCCCGGCTGTGCGACGATCTCTTCGACCACCGCATCCATCCAGATCTCCATCTCGATGGCGCCCTTGGCGGTGTCTACCACCCCAACCACGTCCCCGCGCCGGACCTGGTCGCCGGGGCCCACGAACCACTCCACGACGCGCCCGTCTTTCATGTCGGCCCCAAGCGACGGCATGCGGTATTCGGCCATGGCTCCCGCCCTCAGCGCCCGGGCCGCGCGAGCGTCCGGAGCGCGGCCTCCAGGATCTCGGTGGGCGAGGGCAGAGCGGCCTGCTCGAGATGACCGGCATACGGCATAGGCACCTCGGCGCCGCATACGCGTTCGACTGGTGCGTCCATCTCCCAGAACGCCTGCTCGCCGATCCGCGCCGCGATCTCCGCTGAGATACTCCCCGAACGCCACCCGTCGTCCACGATCACGGCGCGACGCGTGCGACCGACGGACTTCAGGATGGTGTCGTCGTCCAGAGGCCGCAGGCAGCGAAGGTCGATCACCTCTGCGTCGACGCCCTCGCCCTCTAACAGGGTCGCCGCCTCCAATGCCTTCCTGAGGCCGCCACCATAGGCGAGCAAGGTCAGGTTATCGCCCGGGCGCATCACCTCCGCGCCTTCGAGCGGTACCGGCCCGGCATCTTGCGGCAGGGGACCCTCCGTGTCGTAGAGGAGGGCGTTCTCGAAGATCAAGACGGGGTCGGGATCCTCCAGGGCGGTCCAGAGCATTCCTCGCGCATCTCGGATCGTCGCCGGTGTCACGACCTTGATGCCGGGTATGTGCGCATACCAGCCCTCGAGGCTGTGGGAATGCTGGGCGGCCAGTTGACGGCCGCCGCCGGTGGCCATGCGGATGACCACGGGGACGTTGAACTGTCCCCCGGACATGTGCAGGAAGGTGGCCGCCGTGTTGAGGATCTGGTCCAGGGCCAGCAGGCTGAAGTTCACCGTCATGATCTCGACGATGGGTCGCATGCCACCCATGGCCGCACCGATGCCGGCACCCACGAAGGTCGACTCGCTCAGCGGAGTATCGCGAATCCGCGCCTCGCCGAACTCGTCCAGCAGCCCCTTGCTGACGGCGTAGCAGCCACCGTAGCGACCCACGTCCTCGCCCATGAGAAAGACCCGCTCGTCGCGAGTGAGCGCCTCACGGATGGCTTCGCGCACGGCTTCCCGGTACGTGACCGTGGGGGTGCTCGTGGTCGTCGGACCGTTTCCACCGGTGGCGCTCACGATCCTTCCTCCGCCGGGTCCTCGCTGTACACGAAGCGCGTGAGGTCGCTCACCGGCTCAAGGGTGCCGGCCTCGGCGAACGCGACGGCCTCGTCCACGTCAGCCTCCGCATCCGCCTTCAGCGCCTCGAGCTCGTCGTCGGACAGGAGGTCCGCCTCCTGGAGCTTGCCCACGAAGCCGTCGATTGGGTCCTGCTTCTTCCATGCCTCCACCTCCTCCTTAGGTCGATACAGCTCGGGGTCGAACATGGAGTGGGCACGGAACCGGTAGGTGCGGAGCTCCAGCAGGTACGGTCCTCCGCCCCCCCGTACCGCATCCACTGCGCGTCGGGCTGCGTCGCGAACCGCGAGTACGTCCATGCCGTCGACCGGCCAAGCCGGCATCTCGTAGCTGGCCGCCTTGACCGCAACATCCAACTCCGACTCAGAGCGCTCCAGCGCGGTGCCCATGGCGTACAGGTTGTTCTCACAGCAGAAGAGAACCGGCAGCTTCCACAGCGACGCCAGGTTGAGGGACTCGTGGAACTCACCCTCGGCCACCGCCCCTTCGCCGAAGAAGCAGACCGTCACGCGTTGAAGACCCCGCAGGTGGTCCGCCAGCGCCAGCCCCACCGCCAGCGGCAGGCCGCCCCCGACGATCGCGTTCCCGCCGTAGAACCGGGTGGCCGCGTCGAAGATATGCATGGAGCCACCCCGGCCGCGGGAGGTGCCCTCGACCTTGCCGAACATCTCGGCCATGATGGGCCCTGCGCCGATGCCTCGCGCCAGGGCGTGGCCGTGCTCGCGGTAGGTGGCCACCACGGCGTCGTCGGGCTCCAGCACGTCGAGGGTGCCGACGGCCACGGCCTCCTGGCCGATGTAGAGGTGGAGAAAACCGCGGATCTTTTCTTCCTGATAGAGCTCCGCCGACTTTTCCTCGAAACGGCGAATGAGGAGCATGTGGGCCAGCAGTCCGTGCGCGGTTTCCCGGTCTGGAAGTCGTGTCTCGGTCAGGGTTATTCCTCCGTTCCGGGAGAGGCCGGGCGTTCGAGGGTGGATGTATCGCCTTCCGGAAGGCCCAGCTCGCGGGCCTTGAGCAGCCGCCGCATGACCTTGCCGCTCCGCGTCTTGGGCAGGTCGTCGAGAAAGTCGATCTCCCTGGGGGCCACGGCTGGACCCAGGCGTCGCCGGGCGTGTCCCGTGAGCTCGAGCTTCAGGTCTTCGGTTGCCTCGCATCCCTCTCGGAGCGAGACGAACGCCTTCACGATCTCGCCCACGGTGGGATCCGGCTTACCGATGACCGCGGCCTCGGCCACAGCCGGGTGCTCCACCAGGGCGCTTTCCACTTCGAATGGCCCGATCAGATGTCCCGCGGACTTGATGACGTCGTCAGCCCGCCCAACGAACCAGAAGTACCCGTCATCGTCCTGGCGGGCCAGGTCTCCAGTCAGGTACCAGCCGTCCGCGAAGCATCGCCGGTAGCGCTCTTCATTGTCGATGTAGGACCGAAACATGGATGGCCAGCCCGCTCGCAGGGCCAGCTCGCCCTCCTCACCGGGATCGGCGAGCTCGACGGGCGTAGACGCTTCGGACGCCGCGTCCTCTCCTTGCCGCCTACGCACGATAGCTGCCTCCACGCCCGGAAGCGGTCTGCCCATGGACCCGGGTCGCACGTCCATGGCCCGGTAGTTGGCGATCATGATTCCACCTGTTTCCGTCTGCCACCAGTTGTCGTGGATGGGAAGCCCGAGCGCGTTTCGACCCCAGAGCACTGCTTCGGGGTTCAGCGGCTCGCCCACGCTGGCGATGAACCGGAGCGCCGACAGGTCGTAGCGCTTGGCCACCTCGGCCCCGGCCTTCATGAGCATGCGGACGGCCGTCGGGGCCGTGTACCAGACCGCGACCCGCTCCCGCTCCAGGATCCGGTACCAACGCTCGACGTCGAATTCCGCCTCGTCCACGATGCTCGTCACACCGTTCGTCAGCGGGGAGATGATGCCGTAGGAGGTTCCGGTCACCCACCCGGGGTCAGCGGTGCACCAGAAGCGGTCGCCGGCGTGGAAGTCCAGGGCGTGCTTGCCCGTGACGTGATGTGCCAGCACGGCCTGGTGGACGTGCAGCGCTCCTTTCGGCGTGCCGGTGGTGCCGCTGGTGAAATGGAGGAGGGCCGGATCCTCGGGGTCGGTGTCCGGGATGGTGAAATCCGGGGGCGCGCCTTCCACCAGCGCTTCGAGGGCCAGGGTTCCTTCCGGCGGGTCCGCGGACCCGGTGCCCGTGACGAAGACGTGCTGAAGGTCGGGGAGGGAATCCCGGATCGGCAACACCCGGCGCTGGTAGAGCCTGGGGGTGGTGAGGAGCGCTCGAGCGCGCCCGAGCTTCATCCGGGTGGCCACGGGCTCCGGGCCGAACGCGGCGAACAGCGGCGATACCACCAGCTTGGCCTTGAGTGCACCGAGTACGACCGCGTACAGCTCGGGGATCCGTCCAGTGAGGACGAACAGGCGGTCGCCGGGTGCCAACCCCAGGTCCGAGAGCGCGTGCGCCACCCGGCTGCTCAGGGCCGCGAGGTCAGCGTAGGTCAACTCCCGCACGTCTCCGGCCTTCCCCAGCCATCGAATGGCCACCCGGTCCCGCCGCGGACCTGCCGCGTGCCGGTCCACCGCCTCGTGTGCGATGTTGAGCCCGCGGCCGCCTGGGAGCCCGTCGAGCTCCTCCTGGCGTGCCGCCTCCCAGGAGAAGGTGCGGACAGCCGCTTCGTAGTCCGGAAGGTTCGGCTTGGGGCCGTGCGGGTTCCGGGACTTCACGATTGTGTCGTGAGCCGTGCCGGGGTGTCGATCATCCATGGCGCTCTTCCCTCCGGGGCGATGCTAGCGAGGGGAGAGGCGAGAAGCCAGTCTGCGGGTCAGCCTCGCCGGTAGGTGCCCACGAGCCGGTTCATGCCAATGACGTGCGGCTCGATCGCGGCCAGGAGCTGCTCCATCGTGAGGCCGGCCTCCAGGTCCAGCGCCTCGTCCAGCGCGAGGACCCAGAAGAAATAGTGGTGCACGCCGTGGCCCTCCGGCGGCATGGGTCCCCCGTAGCCGTTCTTCCCAAAGTCCGACGCGCCCTCGGTGTGCTGCTCGCCTCCCCCCTCGGGGATGCCTGTCGCGGAGCCCGGAATGTTGTACAGGAGCCAATGCACGAACCCGTAGCTCCCGGGCTTGCAGAGCGGTGCATCGGGATCGTGGCAAAGCACGACGAACGCCTCGGCCCCCTCCGGCGCATCCGACCATTCCAGGGCCGGCGAGACGTCTTCACCTTCTCCCGTGTGCCTCGTCGGGATGCGGCTGTGGTCGTCGAACGCGGGGGAACGAACTTGCATCGGGGAAGGGGCGAAACCCATCGGTTGCTTCTCCTGTTCACGTCGAGCGTCTCGTGGAAACGGAAGGTGAGGCCCGGGCGTCCCGTCTGTCCAGCCGTCGAGCCATCACGCGAACGCGGCTAGCCGCCCGCTCGCGCTCCGGAGTCGGCGCTCCTCGGGTCCGGTGCTCCCACCTTCTCGCCGGTGTCCGGGTCGACCCCGATCGAGTTGGCGGAGCCCTGGCTGTCCCGTATCTGAACGGTGTGTCCCATCGCTTCGAGCTCGTCGACGACGTCGGGGGAAGCCCCGCTCCGTTCAATACGGATCCGGTCCGGGAGCCACTGATGGTGGACTCTGGGCGCGGCGACGGCCTCGCGGATCCCCATCCCGAAGTCCACCGTGTTCAGCACGAGCTGCAGCACGGTGTTGATGATCGTCCGCCCGCCGGGTGTGCCTATGACCGCCACCAGCTCTCCGTCTTTGGCCAGGATGGTGGGCGTCATCGAAGAGAGCATGCGCTGGCCCGGCCGCGTCAGGTTGGGCTCGGTTCCGATGAGTCCATCCTCGGTGGTGAGGCCGGGGGCGGCGTTGAAGTCACCCATCTCGTTGTTAAGGAGGAAGCCAGCGCCGGGCACCACGATCTCGGATCCGTAGCCTTGCTCGAGGGTGTAGGTCACAGATACGGCCATTCCGTTGGCGTCCACAACGGAGTAGTGAGTGGTCTCGGGGCTTTCGGATCCGGTGTCCGCGTCTGACGGCATCGACACCGAGGCACGGCGAGGATTGAGGCTTCGACGGAGCCGGGCCGCGTGCGCCTTGCTGGTGAGACGGTGAACGGGCACGTCGAAGAAGTCCGTGTCCGCGAGGTACTCGGCCCTGTCGCGGTACGCTCGACGCATGGCCTCGGCGAGGTGGTGCAGGTATGTCGAGGTGTTGTGCCCCATCGCCTTCAGGTCATACGCCTCGAGGATGTTCAGCATTGTGACGAGCGCCACGCCGCCCGAGCTCGGCGGCGGCATCGAGATGATGTCGTACCCGCGATACGTTCCGGTCACGGGCGCGCGCTCCCAGGCGTCGTACCGCTCCAGATCGTCCTCGGTGATGATCCCGCCCCCCCTCCGCATCTCCTCCGCCAGGAGTCGTGCTGTCTCGCCGCGGTAGAAACCGTCGCGCCGCTTGTCGCGAATACGCTCCAGGGTACGGGCCAGATCCGGCTGCCGGAGGGTTTCTCCCTCCTCGTAGGGGGTGCCGTTGCGCGAGAAGGCCTGCACCGTGGGCTCGTAGGGCGTACCCTGGACAAAGCTCTCGAGAGAGGCGGCCAGTGCCTCGCTGACTTCGAATCCGTCCCGCGCCAAAGCCACCGCCGGATCCACCAGCAAGCTCCAATCGGCGTTGCCGTAGAGGCGGTGCGCTTTGTCGAAGCCGGCCACCGTGCCGGGGACGCCTACGGCGAGGTAGCTGTCGTGATGCAGCTCCCTGGAGTACTCGCCGTTCTCGTCGAGCCACATGTCCGGATGAGAGCCCGACGGCGCCTCCTCGCGGAAATCGATGGTGGTGGCCTCGCCATTGGGGAAGCGGATCACCATGAAGCCGCCGCCGCCGATGTTGCCGGCGGTGGGGTGGGTGACGGCCAGCGCGAAGCCGGTGGCGATGGCAGCGTCTACGGCGTTTCCTCCGGCTGCCAGCACCCCGGCGCCCACCTCGCTGGCGATCCATTGTTGTGCGCTGACGACGCCCCCGGTGGTACGCACCGTTTCCCGCACCTCGGTGCCCACCTGCCCGGCGAGCGCCCAGGGTGCGCTCGTCCCGACCGTGGGAACTAGCGGTGCGGTCAGGAGCGCGGCGGCAGCTGAGAGCGATAGAAAGAGGGCTCGGACCATCATGCGCGTGTCCTGTGGTCGTGTGGCGCTTGGTAACCGAATATGAGACGGTGTGTGTCGGGGGGAAGTCGAGGGTCGAGCGTGCACGCTCGACCGCGACCCTCTCGGGGGTTGGCTGCCGCGGCATGGACGCTCATGTTCGGTCCGCACCCAAAGGTCGGAGGCGAGAGCCTGATGCTGGAAGAAACCGATGCCTTGTTGTCCCTCGCCGAGGTGGCGGCCGCATTCGCCGGATTCGCCGCCCTGGTCAGCGTCATCCCTCGAGGATTGAATCGGGCGGTCGCGCCGGCCCATGATCTGCTGCGGCTGCGGCTCGTTATCTCCAGTGGCGTGGCTGGGGTCGCCGCGGCCCTCGTTCCCGTGGGGCTGTCTGGCTTCGGCCCACCAGAGCTCGTCTGGCGGATCTCGGCCGTGGTGTTCCTCCTCTTCGACAACGGGGTCATCCTCTCCTTCATGAAGGCGTACGAGCCGGTGCGCGGGGAATTCCCGCCGGACCGGTTGGCGGTAACGGTCGTGATGTCGCTGGAAGCGCTGGAGCAGGTCTCTCTCGTGGGTTGCGTCTTCGGGGTCGGCTTTGCCGATGGCTCCACACTCTACGTCACGGCGCTTATCGCGAACATCTGCCAGGCGGGCTTCGTCTTCGTGCGATTCATCGGCTCGACTTTCCAGCACCAGGCCGAATAGACTGTAGCGTGAGAGGGCGCCCGGGATAGTCGAGACGTCCGCATCGCCTCGTTTCCTGCACGCTTCGTAGGCACCGATCTACTTTTCGGCGCAGGTCAAGCGGGGCATACGAAGCCCGAGCATCTGCGCGTTCACCGGATGCGGCGAACGGCCGGACACCGTCAGATCCGAGGGCGGACCGCGACCAGGTCCTGTCCGAGCCGGCGGAGCAGCGAAGGCTAGACGACGAGCAGAGCGAGCTGCTGGCGGAGGCCGAGACCATCTTGGAGGCCCGCGACGAGGAACGGGCCCGGGCGGCCCAGGAGATCGCCGATCTGAAGGAGCAACTCGAGACCCGCGAGGCGCTCGAGGTCATCGAAGCCATGGTGAACCGGAGCGGCTGAGCCCGGACGCTGCACCGGGATCGATGAAAGGGGAGTGGGGGGCCGAAGCCGCCCACTCCCCTTTCGCAAGCCTCCACGTGGACGACGTTCAGCTCACGGGTCGTCGCCTCTTGGTACCGTCCTGCTGCTCCAGGTAAGTGAGCCCATTCTCCATCCATTCCGGAGCCGGTTCGCCCTTCAGGTAGTGCGCGAACCACTGGATGATGCGTCCCTGGTAGTCGAGTTGGTTCGGCTCCTCGGCCAGCCCGTGGTTTTCCCCTTCGTACGCCAGGAGCACCATCTCCTTCCCGAGCCTGCGAGCGGCGTTGTAGAACTCCACACCCTGATTGAACTCCACTGCGCCGTCGTTCGTACCGAACATCATCAGCAGCGGCGTATCCATGTTCTCGATGTGATGGACGGGTGAGTTGTTGAAGTAGCTGCCCCAGTCCTCCCACCAAGGCACCTGCATCCGGCCCTGGCTGATCTCGAAGATCCGTGCGTCGGTACCGCCGCTGTTCCAGTAGAACGACAGGTACATACTCATGAGGTTGGTGAGCGGCGCCCCGGCGACCGCGGTTGTGAACAGGTCGTCCTGCGTGACGAAGAATGTGGTCTGGTATCCACCCCATGAGTGCCCGATGAGACCAATCCGATCGGGGTCGACGAGCCCCGTTTCGAGGACCGCGGCCACCGCCGGGCGCAGCGTCTCCACGTTCGACTGCCCCGGCCGGCGGTCGCGGTAGACGATGTCCGGACGGAAGACGAAGTACCCCTCCTGACTCCAGATCTGCTGGTTGTAGTAACGCCGTGGATCTGGCACCTGGTACTGATGCATGCCCTGGGAAAGGAGCTCGTAATGGTAGACGATCATGGGGTACTGGCGCCCGGGCTCGTAGTCCGCTGGGAAGGTGAGGACCCCCTGCAGGCGGCGGCCCCACTCGTTCTCGTAGTCGACGAGCTCGGTGCGGCCCCAGGCGTACGCGTCGTGGAACGGGTTCGTGCGGGTCACCTGCATCGCGTCGTCCAGCTCGCGACCTGCAACGAAGTAGTCCGGGGAGTCGTCGAACCGTTCCTGCCGGAACAGGAGTACGTCGGCGTCGTCCGCCTTGCGTAGCCCGCCGCCGAAGCCACCGAACGAAGCGTCCTCCCAGACGAGTCGGGTGGGTGCCTGCCCACGACTGGCACGGGCGAACCCGGCTTTTTTGGTCCACTCGCCGTAGATCTCGTAGTAGAGCGGGCCGTCCGGATCGATGGCGTCTGCCTCGGGATCCACTTCCTCCAGTCTGTGCCGGACTTCCTCGGCGGCGCCTCGGGTCAGGGCTCGACCGCCGGACCCGTCCAGCCGCACTTCCCACACGTCCCATCGGTCGTTGAGCAGCACGGCCGCGTCGTCTTCCAGCCACCCAGCGACCCCGAACGAAGGCATCTGCTCCCGGGTGGGGGTGAGGTCCAGGTTCACGAACTGCGTCGGAACATTCTCGGTCAGGTTGCGGGTCTCACCCGTCCGGAGGTCGTGGGCGAACCAGTGCTCGCCTTCGAACCAGAAGGCGTAGTGCCCGGCCGGACTCACGTTGGCGCTCTCCACGCGCTCGCGCACCAGGGTCTTCGCCCCGGATTCCACGTCGACGTCGTAAAGGTCGAAGAACTGCTGGCGGAACATGGCGTGCTCGTCGTATGGCGTCTCGTCCATGCCGATGGCGTGACGTCCTCCCTCTCCGAGCTCTGTACTCTCGGTCAGGTCGTCACCGAGCTGAACGAAGGCGGCCTGATCGAGATGCCAGGCGCTGAGATGATTCGCCTCTCGGAGCTGACGCTCGCGAACCCGCTGCTGGGGTACGGGGTCGTGGTCGCGGGCGTGCCAGATTTCCACGCCAGGACGCTCCTCGTCGTCCTCGCACTCCGGGTCGCCGTTCCCTGACCGACCGCCGTCAGCTTCGTCGATCGGGTCCGGCGCGTCTTCGGTCTCGCACGGCTCCGGGGCCGGGACCCGCTCCTGCACACCCACGAACAGGGTAGATCCGTCCGCGGACCACTCGGGTGCCCGGTACTCCACCACGCGCATGCCCCCAGGTGTCTGTACGTCCCCCTCCGGTCCGAGCTCGAAGCGGGCGGCTGAAGCCCGATCCAGCCCCCGCCAGGCCAGGACCACGTGGGCCGTGTCTGCCCACGCCGGATCCTCCATGGTGCGCAGCACCGTCAGGTCCGAGGCGTCCTCCCGCCACCCGAGCTCCCGGTACACGGCCTCTCCTTGATCGAGAGATCGAACGATGCCGGATCCGGGATCGTAGAGCGTGACGCCGTTCCCCACCTTGTCCGCCGCATCCAGCGTCATGGCCATCAGGTGGCCCTCGTCCGCCCAGCTCACATCGGAAACGTTTCCGAAGACCATCCGAGTTCCGGTCCCGAGCTCTTCCACGATCAGGTCCACGCCTTCGTGTTCCTGGTCCTCCCCACCGTAGCGTCTCAGCGCGACGTACCGTCCGTCCGCGGAGAGGCTGAAGGACGAGACCTCCTCCCGGACGGCTGCGGTGCCGCTCCTCAGGTCCATGATGCCGACGTCATCCCGCACCGGGCGCTCCGCCTCCCGAGCGGCCTCTCTGGCCTCCTCCGAGCTGCCGATGATGTAGATGAGCCATCGGCTGTCGTCGGAGAAGGTCTGGCCGGATCCGTAAGGGACCGTCACCACCGAGTCGCCCTCAGTCCGGTGGATGCGAAGCTCATCCTCGTCGTTCACCCGCGAGATGGAGACGGCGAGCCATCGGCCGTCCGGTGACAGCTCGGCGCGATCGAGCTGCTCCCATTGCCCGTAGTCGTCAGGGGTCACGGTGGGGCGATCCTGAGCCGCAGCAGGCAATGCGGCCACGGACGCCACGGTCAGCGCGAGGACGGGCGCCGGAAGACGGCGCGGGCGGCGAGAGAGAACGGGCGTCGCCGCAGGGGCGGCCGGGTATGGGAGGGGGGTCACGGGGTCTCCAGGGCGGAAGTCGGCGAAGCCAAGTGCCGCAGGATGGGGTCCGCCCCGTTGGCGGTGCAAGTCGGACTTTAGACTCCTCACGCGTACTCGAAGACCGAATGTCTTCATCTGTGCCAATGGCACATATCGTCAGTGGTCAGATCGAGTGCCGGTCGTCCCCGCAGGCTCCGGACCGTGAGGATTCATGAAGCACGTCACCGATTCGCAACCGTCCCGCTGGGAGCATCCGCGGCCATCGCTCTGGCGCTCGCCGTCCCCAAAACCATGCCAGGAATGGTTTGCGGGGTGGAGGCTCAGGATCCTTCGGAGGCTCTGCGCGTGGAGTGACACGGCCCCTTATTGACGTAAGTTCAAGTTTCATATACGTTTATTGCCCTGTTGCCGCTCCGCCGATATGAATGGGTGTGGAGCGGCAACTGTGTTCGCCTGTTTCCATTCCTCGGTCGACTCGCGTTCGAGGTCCGCCGCCTCCGCTCGACCGACACTTCAAGGACGGTGTCCATTGGCTGAAGCGACACTCGCAGTAGACCGATCTCCCATGGCCGAGACCGAAGACGAGCTCTTTCGGCACGTGAAACGCCCGGAGTGGGGCGTCGCAATGGTCGCGTGGGAGCGGAACGGCCATCGCGCGTATCAGTTCGAGGACGGCAAGCTCCGGAAGTTTCCGGAGGCGTTCTACAAGATGCTGCAGCCTGCCGACGACCTCGGCGAGCGGACGGGCCACATCCGGAAGAACCTCCGCCGTGTCATCGAGGCCGGTGACGGTGACTCGGACCGGAGCGTCATTGAAGCCGTTTGTCCGTTCCCTGACCAGGTGGAGCTCTTCATCGGCCTGTATCCCAAGGGATTCCAGGACGCGGCATGGCTGGAGGATCACCGGAAGACCGAAGGGGCGGACCTCAAGCGCCACCGCAATCCGACGGTGGCCGAAGCCAAAGAGACGCTGGCGGCGGATCGTATGAAGGAGGAAATCGCCGAGGGAGCTCACGAGGACCTCGCCGACGGCATCGCGGACATGCTGCAGCGCACGGATCTGGTTCCCGTGTCCCATGCGAAGGCCCTCCGGGATCTCGATGCCGAGGAGAAGGAGGCCTACGTCGAGGCCGTGAATACGCTCCTTCACGGTGAGGGGCGGTACGAAGAGCGCTTCAAGGCCTGGCTCGACACCTTGGCGAAGCTCTTCGACGAGCAGCCCAATTGGCGGATCGCGACGACCATCCCGGGGATCTACTACCCGGAGACCCACACCGTGGTACGCCGCTCGGCTTTCGTGCGGCAGGCAGGCTCCATCGCACCCACGGCTCGTTACAGCCGCCGGGCCGAGGTTTCCGCCTACAAGAATTTCCGCCGGGTCGCGACGAGCACGCGAGAGCGGTTGGCGGCGGCGGGACACGAGCCCCGCGATCTTCTGGATGTGTACGACTTCGTATGGACCACGCTGCGGACTTCGGCGCTGGACCAGCTGGGGTCGGACGACGATTAGTCGCTAGACGCGGGTTTTAGGGAAACAAAGGGCCGCCTGGCGACAGCCAGGCGGCCCTTTGTTCTTGATCCGGGCCCACGCGGTGGGTCCGGCCGCGGCTCAACGTCGGATGGTGACCCTGCGAAGATCTCCGGGCGCCGTGCACATCGTCGACACGGAACTCAACGGGGTGCGGAGGCGGGCATGAATCTCTGGATCCTACGTCCGGTGGACGCCTCCCCGACGTAGATGTTGCCTCTCGAGTCGACGCCCATCCCGTGGGGCCGCAGGAATTGACCCACCTGGCGGCCACCCCGGCCGAAGGAGCCTAGCACCTCGAGCCCGTCCCGCTCGAGCACCCACACCTTGTGGTTGGTGCCGTCCGCCAGGTATAGCCAGCGCTGCTCGGGATCGGGTGACAGCTGGATCACGAAGGCCGAGCCCGAAGCCCCGGTCTCAGGGGCCACGATGCGCTCCTCGACGAATGTCCCGTCCTGACGGAAGACTTGAATTCGGTTGCCGCGGCGGTCCGCCACGTAGAGGAGTCCGTCGTTGGAGCCGGTGAGCCCGTGGACCGTGGAGAACTGCGCAGGAGGCGGCCCGGCCGGGTCGCGGTCTCCGAAGTCGTAGTCGTCATCGGGCGCCTCACCATAGGCGCCCCAGTGCCGCAGATACGTGCCGGTGTCCCCGTCGAAGACGACGACCCGTCGATTCCGGTAACCGTCGGCGATGAAGACCTCGTTGTCATCCGGATCCACCCAGATGCCCGCGGGTCCCCCCAGAAGGTCCGGATCGTCACTGCCAGCGGTCTCGTCATACTGGCCCAGAGTGGTGAGGAGATCGCCGTCCCGCGTGAACTTCATGACGCGGTGGTGCACGTAGGTGCCGATCCAGACGTTGTCCTGGTGGTCCACGAAGATGCCGTGGGGGTTTCTGGGCCAGCGCGCGGGATCGCCTTCGCTCCCGGTGTTCGGCGCCGGCCAGGCCCCCCATGCCTGGACCAGGGCTCCGTCCGGGTCGAGCTCCAGCACCATCGGCGCCGCGCGGCAGCAATCCGAGATGGGTGGATCGACCTCGGCGCCCACTTCCTCGGCGGTGAGCGTCTCCGGGATGTGGGTCACCCAGACGTGATCTCGAGCGTCCACGAACACACCGGTTACGGAACCCAGCACCCAGTCGTTGGGCAGCTCCGCCGGCCATGACGGGTCGACTACGAATGCCGTCGGGTCGAAGGAGCCGCCGGCCACGGTCGCCGTCGGGGGGTCGTCCTGGCTCGTAGGTCCGCAAGCCGCGGATACGACGAGCAGCGAAGCGAGGGTGAGGAGTGGGGTGGAGGCCGCAAGTGGGTTGCTCATGTACCGAGGCTCGTAGTGAAGAAGGGCGACTTCTGGGCCGGGCATAGATAACCCGCATGCATGCTCCACGCACGTTCGTGCGGCTTCCGGGAACCTTGACCCGTTCCGGTGGGTTCGCTTACCGTCTGAAGATTCAAGGATTTCCGTTGGTCGGAGGAGCCCTCCAACTCGAATCCACAGCACGTTGCGCATGTCTCAGCCCACCGCCTTCCGCTGTTGTTGTTGCTGTTGTGGCGCTCCCCCGGGAGCGTCGGGCAGGCGCGTGCGCGTGAGCGCGGATGCGTAGAAAGGGTCGGTTCTCGGCTCTCCTGTCCGGCCCTCCCCAGCAGGAGGGCCTTTTTTTGTCCCTTGCGTTCCTGGCAGCCCGACTCGGAGTCATCCCATGACCATGACCGCACTCCTGTTGAACCTCGCGATCTTCGTCGTGGCGCTGGTGTGGCTATGGCGTCGGCGCGCGGGCGGCGCCTCTTTCTCCCAGACCGTGCTGCTGAGCCTCGTGGTCGGAGCTGCCCTGGGTGCTGCGCTACAGTGGAGCTGGGGCCTGGGATCCGACGTCACTTCCGAGACGCTCACCTGGGTGAGCCTGGTGGGTGGTGGCTACGTCAGGCTCCTCCAGATGATCGTCATGCCGCTTGTCCTGGTGACCATCCTCTCGGCGGTGACGCGGCTGGACGACGCCCGGTCGCTCGGTAAGATCAGTGGGGGTGTGCTCGGCCTGCTCATGCTCACGACGGCCGTCTCGGCCGTCATCGGGGTGGGTGTCACACGCCTGTTCGGTCTCTCGGCGGACGGCCTCGTGCGCGGGGCGCGGGAGCTGGAGCGAGGTGAGTCGCTCGTGGCACGCACCGGGGAGGTCGCGGACTTGAGCGTCCCGTCGCTGCTACAGTCGTTCATTCCCACGAATCCCTTCGCAGAGCTCACCGGGGCCAATCCCACGTCCATCATCAGCGTCGTGGTGTTCGCCTCCCTTCTCGGGATCGCTGCCTTGGCGCTCCGGCGTGAGGACCCGGAGCTCGGTCAGCGCGTGGTGGACGGTATCGAAGCGCTCCAGGGACTGGTCATGCGGCTGGTTCGGATGGTCATCCGGCTCACACCCTATGGCGTGCTGGCTCTGATGATCCGTGTCGTGGCCAACTCCAACATGGGGGACATCCTGAACCTCGGCGGCTTCGTCGTGGCGTCCTATCTGGGTCTTGCCCTCATCCTGGCCATGCATGCGAGCCTCCTGGCGCTCACCGGGCTCAATCCGGTCCGGCATTTCCGCAAGGTCTGGCCGGTGCTCACGTTCGCGTTCTCGTCGCGCTCCAGCGCTGCCAGCATCCCGCTCAACATGGAGAGTCAGATCGATCGGCTCGGAGTGTCGCCGGCGATCGCCAACTTCAGCGCGAGCTTCGGTGCCACGATCGGGCAGAACGGCTGCGCCGGCCTGTACCCGGCCATGCTCGCCGTCATGATCGCGCCGAGCGTCGGCATCGATCCGCTCTCCGCGGGCTTCTTCTTCCCGTTGGTCCTGGTGGCGACGCTGGGGTCCTTCGGTATCGCCGGCGTGGGCGGCGGCGCGACCTTCGCGGCCCTCATCGTGCTCTCCACCATGGGCTTGCCGGTCGCGTTGGCGGGCTTGCTGATCTCCATCGAGCCGCTGATCGACATGGGGCGGACGGCCATCAATGTCAGCGGATCCATGACCGCCGGAGCGGTCACGAGCAGGGTGCTCGGAGAGACGGACATGGGGGTGTTCGGGAGCGACGTGGGCGAGCTGGGTGAGCCCGCCGGGGAGGCAGCACCTCAGGAGCCAGCTGCCGGGGCGCCGGCGGGCGTGACTGCCTGAGGCTCGCTGTGCCGCCGTTGGTGGGGGCTTGCTCGTGAGAGGCCGGTTGGCCCGGGTGTATCCTCCGGCGTAGCATCTCCGTCTGGCGCGAAAGCCGTGGAGGTGGTTTCTTGGCATCGCCTCGCCGCTCACTGCCACACCCTCGGAGTAGAATGCTGCCGCCCAAGCTCGCCACTTCAGGCATCACCTGGCTGATTTTGACCTTGGCCGGGTCCTTGGCATCGTCCGTGGACGCGCAGGTTCAGGCCGGCAGCATGGGTTCCGAGCCGCTCGTCCGGGGTGAGACGGCGCCCGAAGCCAGCGGCGTCATCGACCTGCCGCGGCTGTCCGGGCCCGTGACTCTGGACGGACGCTCCGACGAGCCCGCTTGGGACGGAATCGAGCCGATTCCCCTCACCATGTACCAGCCCACCTTCCGGGGCCGGAGCGATCGACAGATCGAGCTGCGCATCGCCTACGATGACGAGGCCCTCTACTTGTCCGGGCGGTTCTACCACGAGGATCCCGGGAACATCCGCGCCTTTTCGCTCACCCGGGACCGTTACGGGGGCGACGACGGGTTCGCCGTGATCCTGGACACGTTCAACGACAACGAGAATGCGGTCCGCTTCACCGGGCTACCGCTCGGGGCACGTATGGATCACAGCATCGAAGCAGATGGACAGGCTCAGGGACCGGGGAATCAGTCGTGGAACACCTTCTGGGACCTGGAGACGGAGATCACCGAGGATGGATGGTTCGGGGAGCTTCGGATCCCGTTCTCGAGTCTGCGTTTCGAGACCCAACCGGACGGGTCCGTGATCATGGGGCTATTGGGCTTCGCCTACGAATCCGGAACGGATACCCGCTGGACGTTCCCGGCCATGCCGTCCAGCGCTCCGTACGCTCGTCCGTCGGCCTTTCAGGACGTACGCCTCACCGGAATCACACCGCGCAATCCAGTCTATTTCACGCCGTATGCGCTGACCGGAACGGCACGGTCTCACTCGCTCACGCAGGCTGAGGACGCGTGGATCCGATCGGAG
This sequence comes from Gemmatimonadota bacterium, assembly GCA_039587535.1. Lineage (GTDB taxonomy): Bacteria > Gemmatimonadota > Gemmatimonadetes > Longimicrobiales > Gaopeijiaceae > JAWLHJ01. The sequence goes on along the minus strand of JBDHIF010000004.1, from coordinate 33,066 downwards.
GAGGACGACCTCGAGGTGGGTGCCGACCTCAAGTTCAGCCCCACCCCGAACCTCACGCTCGATCTCACGGCGAACACGGATTTCGCCGCTGTGGAGGCGGACGAGCAACAGGTGAACCTCACCCGCTTCAGCCTCTTCTTCGAGGAGAAGCGCCCCTTCTTCCAGGAACGGGCCGGGATCTTCGGTTTCGACACCGGAGCCGATCGGGGCACGCTTTTCTACTCCAGACGAATCGGCCTCGCCGAGGGACGTCCCATCCGGATCCTCGGGGGAGCGCGCCTCGTGGGTCGCGTGGGCGCCTGGGACCTCGGGCTCATCGAGATGCAGACCGCGGCGGACGCAGACCTGAGCAGCGAGAACTTCGGTGTCCTCCGTCTCCGCCGGAACGTGCTGAATGCGAACTCGTTCATCGGCGCCATGGGAACGAGCCGCGTCGGCACCGACGGCCGCTACAACGTTACGTACGGAGTCGATGGGAGCTTCCGCCTGTTCGGGGACGAGTACCTGACCCTCAAGTGGCTCCAGACCGTGACCGGCGGAGACACGGTGGCAGACATGGCGCCATCCGGACTGGATGCCGTGAGGATCGTGGCCGACTGGACCCGGCGTACCCTGAGAGGCTTCAGCTACCAGGCGGCGTTGACCTGGTCCGGACCCGGATACGACCCGGGAGTCGGCTTCGAGCCGCGTGTCGACTTCACACGGGGGCAGTTGGACCTCAACTACTCCTGGTTCCCGGGGGCCGGCGCGACCTTCCGCCGGATCTGGCTCGGCTCCCAGAACAACTTCTGGGTGCGGAACGGCAACGACCGGGTGGAAAGTGCTCAGATCCAGCCCTTTCTCCAGCTCGAGACGCGACTGGGTGTCGTGCTGAAGGCGACGTCCAACACCCGTTACGAGGACGTCGACATGAGCTTCGCGTTGGGGGACGGCGCCGAAGTTCCGGTAGGTAGCTACTGGGCGAGCGAGGGGTCGTTCGAGGTTCGCGGAGCTCGAGCGTGGCCGATTCGGCCGAATGCCACGCTCACGGCTGGCGACTTCTTCGACGGCACGCGCGTCGGGCTTAAGTCCGACGTCACGTGGCCGGCGAGCCCGCACCTGGAGGTGGTGGCCGGCTGGGAGTGGAACCGGATCGAGTTCGATGCCCGGGATCAGGCGTTCGACTCGCATCTCGGTCGCCTCACCCTGCGCGGTGCCGTGAACACGCGCTTCTCTGTCGACGCCTTCGTGCAGTACAACTCCCTCACCGACCAGATGAGCACCAACACGCGGCTGCGCTACAACTTCCGCGAGGGGCAGGACCTGTGGCTCGTCTGGAACGAGGGCCTCAACCTCGAAAGAGACGTGCTGGGCGTGCCCCGTCTGCCGCTCGAGGACGCACGTACGCTCACCATGAAGTACTCCCATACGTTCCTGTTCTGAGAACGTGGGTGGCCTCGGTCCGAGCCGGGGCGACGGGCTAGTGGGTGCGCGAGAACCTGGCGCGTGTGTAGTGTATGAAGCTCGACCAAGCTGAAGATTACCCTCCGAGAGTTCGAGACCGACCATGCAGAAGCGCTCTTTCCTTACCGGCGCCCTCTTCACCCTAGCCGCGGCCGCGATCACGCCCCTGACCGCCCAGGAGCCCAACTTCGGGCGATCCGTGGCCATGGCCGGAGCCGAGCTCGTCATCGGTCAGCCTGTGAACTGGTACGGACCCGGAGCCGTCTACACGTACCGCCTCGACGCGGGTGCGTGGCAGCGGCAGTCGATGCTCACGGCATCGGATTCCTCGCGCATGGACGACTTCGGGCGAGCCGTATCCCTCGATGGCAACACGCTCGTCGTCGGCGCCCCGAGGAAACGGGACGGCTCGGGCGTGGCCTACGTCTTCGAACGCTCGGAAGCGACGGCCCCGTGGATTCAGGCCACCCTGCTCGAGCCGCCGCAGGAGGGCGATCACCGCGACTACGGCGCGTCGCTGGCTCTTTCGGGTGACGACGTGCTGGTCGGCTCGCCCGCGGTGGATGGCACCGGCGTGGTCTACCACTTCCGGCGCTCGGCCGGCGCATGGACCCTGCAGGATGTCCTTCGTCCGGATCGGGTAGCGGGCGTGGCCGGCTTCGGGGTCGCCCTGGAGTGGCGCGGAGACGATCTCCTCATCGGGGCACCGGCCGCGGACTCGGCCCGTGGACGTGTGTATGCGGCTACCAGAGGCGGGGACGGAGCCTGGAGCCAACCCCGGCCCGTGGAGCTGCCCGCCGAGGCGCTCCAGCCGGACGGACGGGCCGGGTGGGCCTTGGCCCTGGACGGGGGTCGGGCCTACGTGGGTGCCCCCGGTGCATCCACGGCCTTCGCGCTGGAGCGAAATGCGATCGGGGATTGGGCGCTGTCCAGTGTCCTGCAACCGTACCATCGGCCGCGGGGAGCGCAGTTCGGCTTTTCGCTGGCCGTTGTCGAGGACGAGATATGGGTGGGCGCTCCTGGCGAGCAGGGATCGGACGGCAGAGTCTATCGATTCGTCCGCGACGACATGGGCGGCTTCGGAGGCGCCGTTCGCCTGGACCCGGATCAGGTCGACGGAACGTCCTGGCCACTGGGCTTCGGTTACGCGATGACGTCGTCCGGTGATCGGGCCGTCGTAGGCATGCCCATGCGCGATTTCGGGGAGGGGCGCGCCATGGCGCTTTCCCGCTCGGCCGACGCGTGGTCCTCGGATCAGATCCTGGAGGGTGAGATCTTCCGCATCGGCAGCGCGCTGGAGACCGGCGATCGATGCGACGAGGGGAACATGGGTGAGTTCCCGTGCACCAACATGGAGCTCGTGTCGCACATGCCGATCAATGAGCTTGGAGGCGAGCGCGGCGTATGGGTGAACGACGTTTGGGGATGGACGGATCCGGAGACGGGTCGGAACTACGCGCTGGTGGCGCGCCGTGATGGGGCTTCGTTCGTCGACGTGACCGATCCGGCGGCTCCGCGCCTCATCGGCAACCTTCCACGGACGGACGGGTCACGCCCCTCCGTCTGGCGGGATATCAAGGTCATCGATCAGTACGCCTACATCGTTTCCGACGGTGCCGGTGCACATGGCATGCAGGTGTTCGACCTCGCGCGGCTGCGGGACGTAGGGGCCGAGCCCGTGGAATTCGAGCCCGACACCACCTATCACGAGATCTTCAGCGCGCACAACGTCGTGGCCGACACGGCGTCGGGCTTCCTCTACATCGTGGGAGCCAACAGCGGAGGTCAGACCTGTGGCGGTGGGCTGCATATCGTGGACGCCAACAACCCGCTGGTCCCGTCGTTTGCCGGCTGCTACCACGACGCGTCCAGCCCAGGCGCTCGGGGCTACACCCATGACGCCCAGTGCCTCGTCTACGAGGGCCCGGACGAGCGTTACCGTGGCCGCGAGATCTGCGTCGGCTCCAATGAATCCGAGATCAACATCGCCGACGTGACCGACAAGGACAGCCCGGTGACCTTGGCGCGCATGAGCTATCCCAACGTTGCATACGCCCACCAGGGCTGGTTCGACGAGGAGCAGCGGTACTTCTACATGAACGACGAGGCAGACGAGTTGGCGGGCCTCGTCGACGGTACACGTACGATCGTGTGGGACCTCGCCGAGTTGGACGATCCCATCGTGGTGAACGAATACATCGGACCGGTGCCGGCCTCCGACCACAACCTGTACGTGAAGGGCGACCGGATGTATCAGTCGAACTACGGCAGCGGCCTGAGGGTCCTGGACATCAGTGACCGGGCCAATCCGCGCGAGATCGCCTTCTTCGACAGCGCGCCCTACAACAACAACGATCCGGGGCACAGCGCCGGACAGAGCGGCGCGTGGAGCAACTACCCGTTCTTCGACGGTGACTTCGTGATCTTCACCAGCGTGAGGGAAGGTCTTTTCATCATGAGGGTGTCTCCCCCGCCGGTCAGCTGACGGCGGGGTGCTCTCAGAAGGTCGCGAAGACGTGGGTCCAGTGCGTCCCCACGAGTCCCACCCCGTGCTCTTCGAGCTGGCAGTTCTCGATGTTGGCGCGGTGGCCGGCGCTTCCGAGCCACCCCTCTAGCACGGCCGCGCCCGTCGGGTATCCCCAGGCGATGTTCTCGGCCATGCGGCGGTAGTCGAGTCCGGCGGTCGTAAGGCGGTCCGCGGGTGTGTCGCCGTCCGGATTCGTATGTGCGAAGAAGTCCCGGTCCAGCATGTCCTGGCTGTGTGCCACCGCGACTCCCGCCACACCGTCGTTCCAGGTCAGGGGACCACACCCCACCGAGGCTCGATGCTCGTTCAGGAGGATCACGAACGCTTCGACCTCGCCACCGGCCTCCGGGCCCGTGGGCGAAGGGTCGTCCCCGCACCCTGCCAGGAGAATGGGCAGAATGAGCCAAAGGCGTGCGGGAGCTGCGCGGCGGAGTCCGATGAGCATGGCGCTCGATGTCGGAGGAGAACGCGTCGATACCGGTTCCCTCCGGGAAGAACCGTGCCCGTCAGCCCGCGTCGCGGGCCAGGACCGTCGTCGTTCCGTTGCGCAGGCGATGGCCCCCAATCCGTCCGCTGGTCAAGACGACCGGACGCGTAGGTGTCTCAACCCTTTCGCGGCGATAGGTACTTGTCTCCGCGCAGGACGTCGGCCGGCGTCACCCAGGTGATGACCGCGTAGTTCGGAAAGTAGGCGTCGTGAATCCAGGTGAGGATGCGATCTGCCGCCGCGTCATCGACGACCACCTCGATGCGGACTGATTCCCCTGGCACGTCGCCCGAGCGAATCCCACGGGAGCCTCGCCCGTGAGAGGGGGTCACGGTGAAGCCGGTCGCTCCCCGCTCCAACAGTCCTTTGGTGATGGGCTCCTCGAGCACCGTCTCCGCGACGATGGTCACGACTTCCAGCGGCACGCGCTCCATGGGTCAGCCTCCGATCCAGACAGCCATCTGATAATAGATGGGGATTCCGATGACGATGTTGAAGGGAAAGGTGATGGCGAGCGAAGCCGTGAGCGAGAACGTGGGATTCGCCTTCGGTAGGGTCATGCGAACGGCTGGTGGTGCCGCGATGTACGAGGCGGAGGCCGACATGGCTCCGAGCACCGTCGCTCCGCCGACGGAGAGGCCGGCCAGGTGTCCCGCGGCAACCCCCAATGCGCCGTGGACGATGGGCATGATGAGGCCGAAGGCCAGAAGGAAGACGCCCACCTTCTTCAGGTCACTCAAGCGTTCCCCGGCGACGACCCCCATCTCCAGTAGGAACAGGACGAGGGCACCCTTGAAGATCGCACCGTCGAAGAAGGGCTGAACTTCCTGCCACGCAGCCGGAGTGACCACGTAGCCGACCAGGAGACCACCCACGAGCAGGATCATGGTACGACCGGTGAGCACCTCGTGGAACGCGTCCCGGGTCGAGCCCGCACGGCCGGGAGCGGTGGCGTTCCGGTGAAGAACCCCGAAGGCCAACGCGATATGGATGCCCGGGCTCTCGAGGAGAGCCAGCATCGTCGGAAGAAAACCCTCTGCGGGCGAGCCCATGCCGCGTACGAAGTCCAGCGCGGCGATAAAGGTCACGGCGGACACCGATCCGTAGTGGGCAGCGATGCCCGCCGAGTCGGGCACGCCAAGTCCACCCACCCGCCTGAGAACGACATAGCTGGTGACGGGCCGGACGCATCCGATGGCCAGCGTGACAACGATCGGCAGCCAGATGTCGCCGAGCGGGGACTTGGCGAGCTCCACGCCACCCTTCAGACCGAGTGCGAAGAGGAGGTAGATCCCCAGGGCCAGGTAGATGTCGCGTGGGAGGTGGAACTCACTACGCACCATGCGTGAGACGAGCCCCAGCGCGAACGCGAGCGTGATGGGCGAGAGGATGTTGACGAGCAGGACGTCGCTCACGCGAGACCTCCGGCGGTTGCCTGGACGGCGACAGAAGGGATCGGGCAGGGAAGAAGGTAAACTCTGAACCTCGGAATTATCGAGTTTCTCGCGTCCGGCGTATATGCAAGGTATGATTGACACGTATGTAGGCGTGCATTCCATTCCGGCATGTCGACCTCTTCGCTGCGATCTTCCCTGAGGGCACTACGCGACCGTGCCGGCTGGTCTCAGACCGAGCTGGGCCGGCGCGTGGGACTCACCCGTCAGAGTCTCTCCGCCATCGAGTCGGGTGCCTCCGTTCCGTCCACCGAGGTGGCCCTCCGCCTGTCGCGGGCCCTCGGCGTGACCGTGGAGGAGCTCTTCCAGCTTCCTTCCGTCCGGCGATCCGAGGAGGTCGTGGAGGCCAGTGGCCTCGGTGGCGCGCTTCCCGGCACGGTGCGGTTGGCCACGGTCTCGGGACGCCGTTGGGCCTTCGGACTCGATCTGGGGGACGCATCGGGGACCATCAGCGCCGACGGTGTCGGCACCCGCGAGAGCGTCGGACGCGTCCGGGTCCGTCACGTGGAGGAGCGGCCCCCGGAACCCGACCTGGTGGTCGCCGGCTGTGACCCGGCATTCGGGCTCGTGCGGGAGTACCTGCAGAGAGAGAGGGGCCTGGAGGTGCTCTGGATCCGGACGGGGAGCCGATCCGCCCTGGAGGCCCTCGCGCGCGGTGCGGTCCATGTGGCCGGCGTACATCTGCGGGACACCGAGACCGGGGACTACAACCGACCATGGGTGGAGCGGGTGGTCCCCTTTCCCAGCACCACGGTCGGGTTCGCCACATGGGAGCAGGCGATCTTGGTCGCGCCGGGAAATCCCTTGGAGATCCAGGGGGTCGGCGATCTGACTCGCCCCGGGATGCGCTTTCTGAACCGGGAGCCGGGGTCGGGGAGTCGTCTTCTTACGGAGACGGCGCTCGCCGAGCACGGGTTGAGTGGGGAAGACGTCCCCGGCTTCCTGGATACGGCCGCGGACCGGCACGAGACCGTGGCGCGGGCGGTCGCGTCGGGGTTGGCTCAGGCCGGCGTCGCCATTCGGGCTGTCGGGCGGCCTCTGGACCTCGGAGTGATTCCGCTCGCCGAGGAGCCGTACGAGCTCGTGGTGGCGAGTCACTTTCTCGAGCTTCCGGCCGTGGGGGCTCTGCTCGACACGCTCCGACGCCCGGCGCTGCGGCATCAGGTGGAGGCCCTGACCGGGTACGACGCGGCGGCCATGGGACGATCCCTGTGAGTGGGCCTTCTGCTGTCTCCGGGACGGCCCCCCGCGGGCACCGGGTGAGACGGCTATGCGCCGCAGGGTTGGTCTCTTGGGCTGCCCTCGTGTTCGTGGCGTGTCGGGGCGAGGGCCGTGACACACAGCCGTTGCTCGTTCTCGCCGCGTCGAATCTCACCGTGGCGCTGAGCGCCGCCCAGGCGGACTATGAGGCCGCCTCTGGTGAGGAGCTGACCCTCGTTTTCGGGTCGTCCGGCGATCTTGCTGCTCAGATAAGACATGGGGCTCCGGCAGACGTCTATCTCTCCGCCAACGAGACCTTCTTCGACCGGCTCGCCTCGGAGGGCTTCCTGGACGGGGCGTCGCGGGTGGACATGGCGGTCGGTCGGCTCGCGGTGGTGGTGCCCGAGGGCCGTCCCGCAGTGAAGCGCCTCGACGCTCTGGACGATCCATCCTACGAGGTGGTAGCCATGGCCAATCCGGAGCATGCTCCGTACGGCCAGGCGGCTCGTGCCGCGCTTCGCGCGGTGGACGTCTGGCCGAGCTTGCACGCTCGGGTCGTCATGGGTGAGAACGTGGTGCAGACGCTTCAATACGTGAGGACCGGGAACGCCGATGCCGGCCTCGTGGCGCTGAGCCTGGTCCTCTCACCGGAAGCAGGTGGTGGCGAGGGGCTCCCCTTCACCGTAGTGGACCGAGCACTCCATGCGCCGCTGTCCCAGGTGGGAGGGGTGGTCGCGGGTAGTCGTCGCCCGGAGGCCGCGGAGGGGTTCCTGGCGTGGCTCACGGGGCCGCAGGGCCAGACCATTCTCGAGGGTTACGGCTTCGAGTCGCCCGCACCATGACCCCCCTCGTCCTCTCCCTCTGGGTCGCGCTGAACGCCACGGTCCTCGCGACGGTGGTCGGGCTTCCGTTGGCGTGGATTCTGGCGCGGAAGTCGATTCCGGGTCGTGACCTTCTCGCCGTGCTTCTGCTGCTGCCCATGGTGCTGCCCCCCACGGTTCTGGGATACGTGCTGTTGCTCGTGCTGGGCGAGGGCGGGGTCGTCGGTGGATGGGTCGAGGCCCTTGGCCTCGGCCGCATCGTGTTCTCGAGAACCGGGGCGGTTCTCGCGGCGTTCGTCGCTTCCGCGCCGTTCATGATTCGCGCAGCCCAGGCAGGCTTCGAGCAGGTAGATCCCGCGTACGAGGAAGCGGCGCGGACTCTGGGCAGGGGAGAGCTCGCCATCTGGCTGACCGTGACCCTCCCGCTGGCCTGGCGGGCAGTGCTGGCCGGCCTGGCGCTCACCTTCGCGCGTGCCGTAGGGGAGTTCGGTGCCACCGTGATGGTGGCTGGCAGCATCCCTGGTCGGACCCGCACCGCCAGCCTGGCCATCTACGACCACGTCCAGGCTGGTCGCATGGATGAGGCAGGCATGCTCGCCTTGGCGCTCACCGGAGCGGCCGGTCTGGCCCTGCTGGTGCTCACACGGGTCGGACGAGGTCCGGGCTGGTGAACCTCCGCGTCTCGCTGCGAGCCGTGCTTCCGGACTTCACCCTGGACGTCGCCTTCGATACGCCGGGCGCGGGGATCGCTGCCCTGTTCGGACCATCGGGAGCCGGGAAGTCGCTTACGCTCCGACACCTTGCCGGTCTCGAGCGAGCGGATCGAGGGCGAATCCTTCTCGGAGAACGGGCACTGCTGGACATACCGGCGGGTCTCTTCGTGCGTCCTCAGGAGCGTAGGATCGGCCTCGTGTTCCAGGAATACGCGCTCTTTCCCCATCTCGACGTCCGTGCCAACGTCGCGTTCGGTCTTCATGCGTGGGACCGGGAGGCTCGCCGTCGCCGGGTCGCAGAGCTCCTAGAGCTCGTAGGCTTGGGGGGCTACGAGCGGCGGAGGCCCCGGAGCTTGTCGGGTGGCGAACGCCAACGCGTGGCACTGGCCCGTGCCTTGGCTCCGGAGCCCGAGCTTCTGCTGCTGGACGAGCCCTTCGCGGCACTCGACTTCCGAGTGCGAAGCGAGCTGCGCGATGCCCTCGACGAGATCCAGGAGCTGACCTCCGTACCGATGATCCTCGTGACCCATGCCCTCGATGATGTGCGAGCCCTGGCCGACACGCTCGTCCTCATGGACAGGGGCTCGGTCGTCGCCGCGGGGCCGACCGGAGAGCTGCTGCGGAGGCCGCCGTCACCGGAGGCGGCGGCGCTGATCGGCGTCCGTTCCTCGAGGCGTTGAACGATCCCGAAGGGGCTCGAGAAAAAAGCTTGGCATAGGCCGTGCAGCCGAGGTTAGCGTTGAACGTGGATCGGGAAATCGTCCCGTCCCAGTCATGCTCGCGTGGAGATCGTCTTGAATCGAACGTCCCGAGTCCTGTCGGCGAGTGCCGTCCTGGCTGCCGCGACGCTCTTGTCCGTCGCTCCTGTCGCTGCCCAGAACTGGAAGGCGGCGCCGTTCTACGAGACCCTGAACCTCACCGCGGGGTTCATGCCGGATCCGGTCTCGCGCTCACTCCAGGCGGGGGGCGTTGACAGCAACTCCATCGACGGCACAGGGTGCGCGGGGTTCATCAATGCGGAGCGTCCCGATTACGACTTGAACTACACGGCGGGGAGCTCCTCGCTCTACATCTACGCCCGGTCCGGGAGCGACATCACCCTGCTGGTGAACGATCCCTCGGGGAGCTGGCACTGCAGCGACGACTGGGACGGAACGGATCCAATGATCCATTTCGAGAGTCCCAGCAGCGGGAACTACAACGTGTGGGTGGGCACGTATTCTTCGGGCCAGACCCAGGATGCCACGCTCTACTTCACGGAGATGGATCCGTCAGGGTCGGTTGAAGAGATGCCCGACGTCTCGGCGGTGCCGGTCTACGAGACCATCACCCTGTCCAGCGGGTTCATGCCGGATCCGGTGTCGCGCTCACTCCAGGCGGGCGGGGGCTCGCCCAACCCGGTCTCGGGTCCGGGCTGCCTCGGATACATCAATCTGGATGCGCCGGACTTCGACCTGAACTACACGGCGGGATCGCCTCCGCTCTACATCTACGCTCGATCTGAGAGCGACATCACGCTGCTGGTGAACGATCCCTCGGGGAGCTGGCACTGCAGCGACGACTGGGACGGGACGGATCCAATGATCCATTTCGAGAGTCCCAGCAGCGGGAACTACAACGTGTGGGTGGGCACGTACTCTTCGGGCCAGACCCGGGATGCCACGCTCCACTTCTCGGAGATCGCGCCCTCGGGGTCAGACCGGGGCTTCGGAGAGGGGATGCCCGATATCTCGGCAGCACCGGTCTACGAGACCATCACGTTGTCCAGCGGGTTCACGCCGGATCCGGTGTCGCGCTCACTCCAGGCGGGCGGGGGCTCGGCCAACCCGGTTTCCGGTCCCGACTGCCGGGGGTACATCAATCTGGATGCGCCGGACTTCGACCTGAACTACACGGCGGGATCTCTTCCGCTCTACATCTCTGCCGAGTCTGACGCGGACATCACGCTGCTGGTCAACGACGCCAATGGCACGTGGCACTGCAGCGACGACTGGGACGGCACGAACCCGATGATCCATCTTCCCGACCCGCCCAGCGGGAACTACAACATCTGGGTGGGCACGTATGCATCCGGGGAGCTCCAGGAGGCGACGCTCCATCTCTCGGAGGTGTCCCCCAAGTGACCTGATGGGTGCGTGAGGTCGGCTCGGCCTGCGCATTCGTGCGCCAAGGTGGTATCATCGGGCGTTCCCCGTTCTACGACACGATAGGTCCATGACGACGCATCGCTCTCTCAGGCCCGCTTCCGACGAGTTCGCACCCTTTTACGCCCCGTACATCGCCAAGGTACCGGACGGCGATATCCTCGCCTCGCTGGCCCACGGCTCCGAAGAAGTCGCCGATCTCTTCGGCGGTGTTTCGGAAGAGGTCGCGGGATCGGCCTACGCCGAGGGGAAGTGGACGCTGAAGGAGGTCCTGCAGCATTGCGCGGACGCCGAGCGGATCTTCGCCTACCGGGCTCTGCGTATCGCCAGAGGGGACGGAACGGAGCTCCCCGGGTGGGATGAGCAGGCCTACATGGGCCCTGCCGGGGTCGGTCGTCGGACCCTGCCGTCTCTCATGGCGGAGCTGGGAACGGTCAGGCACGCGACCGTCAGCTTGTTCGACGGACTTCCGGAGGAAGCCTGGGCTCGGCGTGGCATCGCCAACCGAAGTGAGGTGAGCGTCCGCGGGATCGCCTGGATCACCGCCGGACACCTCATCCACCACCTCAACATCGTTCGCGAGCGATACCTGGGCGGTTGAGGATCCCCAGGAGCCGAGCTCGCGATCAGGAGGGCACCGTTGACCCCTAATCCACTCCTCTCGGAGGGTGAGCTCCCTCTGGGGTATCCGCCCTTCCACCTGATCCGGTCGGAGCACTTCGGGCCCGCGTTCGAGCACGGGATGGTGGCACAGCGCCGCGAGGTGGCCGCCATCGCGGAGGACGCCGACCCACCCACGTTCGAGAATACGCTCGAAGCGCTCGAGCGGACGGGTCGGACGCTCCAGCGCGTGAGGCTCGTCTTCTTCAATCTGGTGGGTGCCGATACCAACGACGCCCTCGAGGCCCTGCGCACGGAGATCTCACCCAAGCTGGCGGCCCACTCCGATGCGATCCTCCTGGATCCCGACCTCTTCCGACGGGTTGACGCACTTCACGGCCGGTTACCGGAGCTGGGCCTGGACCCCGAGTCCCGGAGGCTGGTGGAGCGGTACCATGAGCTGTTCGTGCGTGCCGGTGCCAAGCTCGACGAGGAAGCCAAGGAGCGCCTGAAGGCGCTGAACGCGGAGCTCGCGGAGCTTTCCACCCGCTTCAGCCAGAACGTCCTCCATGAGGTCAACGACTCCGTGGTGGTGGTGGACGATCCGGAGTTGCTCCGAGGGATGCCTGAGGCGGAGGTGGACAATGCCCGTCGGGCCGCGGAGGAGCGGGGTCTGGGGGGGAAGCACGTCATCCCACTGCAGAACACCAGCGGGCAGCCAGTGTTGGCGTTTCTGGAGGATCGTGCGCTGAGACGCCGGGTGTTGGAAGCCTCGCTCAACAGGGGGAGTCGAGGCGCGTCGTGGGACAATCGCGAGCTCGTCAGCCGCGTGGCTCGGCTGCGAGCGGAGCGAGCTCGGCTCCTCGGCTATGAGCACCACGCGGCCTTCGTGCTGGAAGATCAGACTGCGAAGACCGCGCAGGCGGTGAACGATCGGCTGGCCGAGCTGGTGCCGCCCGCGGTGCGGAACGCCCGGCGGGAGGCGGCGGCTCTCCAGGCACTCATTGACGAGGGCGGTGACGGCTTCGATCTGAGCGCGTGGGACTGGGCATACTACGCCCGACAGCGATGGAGCGTTGAGCACCAGCTGGACCAGCATGCCCTTACCCGGTACTTCGAGCTCGATCGCGTGCTCGAGAAGGGTGTCTTTCACACCGCGTCGCTGCTGTTCGGGCTGACGTTCGAGGAGCGTATGGACCTCCCCACGTACCACCCCGACGTTCGGGTCTGGGACGTGCGTCGTGAGAGAGGGGAACCCATGGCGCTTCTGCTCGCCGACCTCTACGCGCGCCCTTCGAAGCGCGGCGGGGCGTGGATGAGCTCTTACGTGCGGCAGAACGGGCTGCTGGAGGAGGCCCCAGTGGTGGCCATCCATCAGAACGTCGTCAAGCCGGGCGTGGGAGCACCTACCCTGCTGACGCTCACCGAAGTCACCACCCTCTTTCACGAGTTCGGGCACGCGCTGCACGGATTGCTGTCCGACGTTCGGTTCCCTTTGTTCTCGGGCACCGCTGTGCCCCGGGATTTCGTGGAGTTCCCCTCTCAGTTCAACGAGATCTGGGCGTTGTGGCCGGAGATTCTCGCCAACTATGCGGCTGACTACGAGACCGGCGAGGGCATGCCGCCGGAGATCGTGGACCAGGTGCGGGAGATGCGCCGCTTCGATCAGGGGTACCAGACGACCGAGTATCTGGCCGCATGTGTTCTCGATCAGGCACTGCACCAGCTCGCGCCCGAGGCCGTGCCGTCGGCCGAGGATCTGCTCGACTTCGAGGCAGCGGTCCTGGCCGACGCGGGCTTCGATGTCGCGGCCGTGCCGCCGCGCTATCGGTTGCCGTACTTCTCTCACATCATGGGCGGCTACTCGGCGGGGTACTACGCCTACATATGGGCCGAGGTGCTGGACGCGGATGCGGTGGCATGGTTCGAGGAGCACGGCGGCCCCACGCGTGCGAACGGTGACCGGCTCTGCTCCACGGTCCTGTCACGGGGCGGGAGCGTGGAGGCCGAGGAGATGTACCGGGACTTCAGGGGTCGCGATCCGCGCGTCGATCCGCTCCTTCGCAGGCGGGGGCTCACCGCCACCCGTTGAACGTCTCCGCTCCCGGCTTCGTAATGTGACGTGGGTACCCCGATGCGCGGAGATCCGCGGCGGGGCCCCTTGATCACCCGGGTGGAGTGAGGGGTGGATGTACAAGACCTGCATGTTCTGTAATCGCCCGCTCGGCGAGAACGAGGTTGTGGAATCGTTTCCGGTGGGTCGACGGCTCGCCTTCGACCAGGCCCGGGGGCGCCTATGGGTGGTGTGCCGGCGCTGCGAGCGCTGGAACCTCACGCCCCTCGAGGAGCGCTGGGAGGCCGTGGAGACCTGTGAGCGCCTCTTCCGGGACACGAGGGTACGGGTGTCCACCGACGAGATCGGCTTGGCGCGGCTCCCGGAGGGGCTCGAGCTCGTCCGGATCGGGGATCCCCTTCGTGGCGAGTTCGCCGCCTGGCGTTATGGAGATCAATTCGGCCGGAGGAGGAAGAAGGCCATCCTGTACGGAGCCGGAGGAGCCGTGGTGGTCGGTGGCGTGGTCATGGGTGGGGCGCTGGCTGGCGTCATCGGTGGCGCGCTCCTGGGGCAGACCGGCAACCTCTGGAATCTCTGGCTCAACGGGCGCACGCTGGTGAAGCTTCGCCCTGACGACGGGCGGGTCATCAAGCTCAAGCGGATGGATCTCCTCGGCACCCGGCTCAGGTCTGACGGTGCCACGCCGGACGGGTTCCGCGTCCAGGTGCGAAAGGGGGGTCGGAAGGAGTGGTTCGAAGGAGAAGAAGCCCGCCGGATGGCCAGTCAGATCGTGCCGGCCATCAATCGCTCGGGTGCCAAGCGCGACATCGTGCAGACCGCCGTGACCGAGATCGAGCGAGTCGGACACCCGGAGGCGTTCATGGCCGACGTGGTCCAAGGTGATCGATTCACCGACAAGAAGGGCGTTCCGGGATACATCAACAAGATGCCCAAGCCCGTGAAGCTGGCCGTCGAGATGGCGCTACACGAGGAAGAGGAACGGAGGGCGCTGGACGGCCAGCTATGGCGCCTGGAGAGGGCTTGGGAACAGGCCGAGGAGATCGCGGCCATCGCCGATTCCCTGCTGCTCCCCGAAGGCTCCGAGGAGTTCATCGAGAAGCATCGCGCGAGCGACGACTGAGTCGGGCCGAAGAATCACCGCCGCGCCGGCAACCGCCATCGGACCAGGAGGCTGGCCGCCATAAGCAGTGCCCGGAGGCCGGCCCACCCGGGCATTGACGATGCCTCAGGGGTAGGCCGCCGATTACCCGTTCGCCGGCTCGGCCCGCTTCAGCGCCTACTGCATGGCCTCCCCGCGGAAGTGGTTGGCCAGAGCGGCGCGGTCCACGGCGACCCCCCGGAGGTAAACGTCCGCGATCATGCGGGAGTTGGTGATGTCGTCCAGAGGGTTGGCGTCGAGCACCACGAAGTCGGCTGCCCTGCCCGAGGCGATGGCACCACGGTCCGTCAACCCGAACAGGGCGGCTGACCTCCCGGTCGCCGCCTGGATGACGTCCGCCGGGCTCATGCCGGCCCGGACCATGTCCTCCATCTCGAGGTGTACCGCCCAAGGCGTGCTGCCGTCCGTTCCGAAGGCGATGTTGGCGCCGGCTTGGCTAAGCCGCGTCAGGTTCTCGGCCTGGATCGCGAAGGCTTCCTGAGCCGCCGGGCGCTCCGTCTCCCCGGCCTGCATCTCCTCGAGCTGCTCATCCGGAACCGTCGTGATCCAAGACAGGTCTGCGGGGACGCCCGGACCCGGGAGGTTGGGGATCAGTGTGACGTCACCTCGCTCCTCCCAGAGCGCCAGGAGCTCATCGTCCAGAACCTGGTCGCGGATCCCGTGCGCGAACATGTCCACGCCGTTTCGGAGCAGCCCCTTGGCGTCCTCGAGGCGGAAGATGTGCGCCGCTACCTTGAGCCCGTTCTGGTGCGCCTCGTCGATGATCGCCGAGTAGAGCGGCTCGGACAGCCGCTCGTACTGCCCGTTCCGGTCGTCCACCCAGATCTTGACGACGTCAGCGCCGTATTCCGCGACCTCGCGCACGGCGGACCTGGCCTCCTCCTCCGTCGTCACCCAGTGGGGAACCTCCGTGCGTCCGGGCTCGGGCGACGTGATGCCCCGACCGGCGATGAGGGTGCGGGCTCCGTCGGCGGGCGGGTTGTCCCGGATTTCGACCGGGACGGGGCCCTCGTCCGTTCCCATGACCACGACGGTCCCCTGGCCGTAGTAAGCCATGTGCCGAAGCTGGTCCTCACGCTCGGCGCGGTCCAGCGACAGGTGGATGTGCGCGTTCACGAGCGCCGGGATGACGGTCTTTCCCGTCAAGTCCACGCGCGCCCCGCCTGCCGGGACGGTCGAACTTGCCGCAGGACCGACCAGGGTGAAACGACCGTCCTCGACCACGAAGACCGCGTTCTCGATAGGGCCGCTGCCGTCTCCGGGGATCACCCTTGCCCCCTCGTAGACGACGGCGTCGGACTGAGGCACCTCTCCGCCGCCGCACGCAGCGACGAGGGCCAGGAGCGCGGCCCCGGTGGCGCGCCTGGCAACTCGGGGAAGGGCATCGGGCCGATTCGGGCGGTGTTTGATCTGGGACATCGGACGCTCGCGGGTTGAGGGTGTGGAAGAAGGAACGCGTAGCACTCGGCGGGATCGTCGGCAAGGGTTCGAGACGGCGATGGCCTTTGTTTGCTAGGGGCGCCCGAGCCGCGCACGAGACGGAAGATGGCGTGAGGGGCGCGGTGCCCCCAGGACCTCTCTCGTGAAGTCGCCGACCTTCGCTCGCGGGCCGCCTCTCGAGGACGTAGGCTTCCGCTGACCTGCACACACCGCCCGAGGCAACCGAACCATGACGACGACGTCCCCCGTATCCCGAGGCCACACCATTCACGACGCCCTTTGCCGACGGCCTCGGTCGTCGGTCGTCGGGCGAGCCCTCATGGCCACCGCCGTGACCTTCGTGGTGGCGATCGCCGACCTCGGTGGACAGGAGCCCACGACCCGGGAGATGAACCTCCTGGGGTGGCAGGAATTCGCCGAGCTCGTGCCCCAGAGCATCGAGACGGTATTGGTCCCGACCGGGACCCTGGAAGCCCACGGCGTCGCGCCCAATGGCTCTGACAACCTGGCTCCCGAGGCCATGGCACGGGAGCTGGCACCGCGTCTCAACGCCCTGATCGCGCCGACCCTGAACTACGGGGTGACGGGGGATCTGGACGCCTTCCCGGGCACTTTCCGCATCGAAGAGGACGCGTACGAGGCGTTCATGGAGGATCTCCTCTCGGGCTTGGCCAGGAACGGCTTCAAGAACATCATCGTCCTCAACGGGCATGGAGGACCACAGACCGCCATTCTGAGTCGGGTAGCCGGTCGGGTCGGTCGCGCACATCGCGTGCGAACGCTGGTCACGAACTGGTGGACGCTGGCCAGCGACATCACGTTCGAAGTGTACGGGGAGGACGGCGGCCACGCAGGGAACAACGAGACGGGATACATGCAGGCTGTCGTTCCGGAGCATGTTCATCCGGAACGGTACGACGCCGACATGGCGTCGGCCGGTGTCGCTGGAGCCGCACCGTATCCGTTCCCGTCCTCGATCATCCTCTACCAGGCCGGGCAGGGGTATCCGACCTTCGACGCGGAGCAGTCCCGGACCTACTTCGAGCGGGTGAATGAGCGCATGGGCGACGTCATCGAGGAGACCATCCGGCGCTGGGATCTGGCAGGGCTATTCCGCTGATCCTACTCCAGAGCCGCTCGGAAGACCCGATCCAGCTCGTCCAGACGGGCGCGCTCGTCAGTGGACTCGAGGAGCCGTTGATGCCAGGACGGGTCGACGCCGATGGTCCGTGCCAGGAGGAAGGAGACCTCCTCGTCATCCTCCAGCTTCGGGAGACGCTCGGGGGGATCCGCCAGTGTGGCCACCACCTCGTTGAAAAGCTGGATTGAGGTCCTGCGCCGGGACGCGAGTAGCACGTCGTCATCCGTGTCGCGATATCCGCTGACCAACGCTTCGTAGTAGGGTGCGTCCGATTCGATGCCGTCCACGATCCGGAAGCGTTCGATGCCATGGATCTCGATGAGGGAGCGTCCGTCCTGCAGCGCCTTGTGCAATCGGATCTCCGCAACGCAGCCGATGCGCCCCTCCTCGCTCAAAAAGGGACCCTGCCGATCGGAATCATGATAGACCAGCCCGAAGCGCCGATCCGAAGACAGGCAGTCCTGTACCATCTGCCTGTAGCGGGGCTCGAAGATATGGAGGGGCATGGACGTGCCGGGTAGGAGCACGACGGGGAGCGGGAACAGCGCTAGCCGATAGCGCTGCTGAGGCTCGGATGTCGGATGAGTATCCAATTCAGTCACGACCGGATGAAGCTCCACGCGGGTCGGGTGTCACAGGGCAATACTAATCTCGACCGATGGCAGGTGCGGCGGCAGGTGTGATCCGCACCCCGGGAAGCTGGAGCACGAAGTCGGGGCCGAAGGCCTGGGACGGGGTATGGACCCCCGGCCCGACGAGCAGACCGTTCAGAACGGCTTCCAGCGCGGCGACGGCGGCATCGGCGGTGAGCGTGTATGGGTTCGGGCCGACGATCTCCACCGCAGCCGTCCGTCCCGAGGCGTCCCGCACCTCCGCGCGGACTTGGACGTGACCTTCGGCGAGCTCTCTCGGGCTCGGCCCGAAAACCCAGCGCCTTGCACTCCACTCTGCCCAACGCCGGGCCACGGGCACTTTCAGGAGTGCCCCGGCGGCTCGGCCGCCGAGTGGCAGCCCCGGGGGTAGCACCCCGTACACCGTCACGTTCGGGATGCCTGTGGAATGGTACGCGGTACTCACGTCGCCCCAGGGGATGGCGACGCCCCGCCTGGGACCGTCTGAGAAGGGGATGATCGTGCGGATGGCGCCGAGCGGGACCGGCACGATCTGTCCCCCCCGGCGCACGGCGCTTCCCAACGCCAGTCGCTCGATCGTGGTGAGCGTCGTGCCGCGGCTCGGTCCTCCGGTGACCCGGAACGCGAGGCTGAGCTCTTCGGGGTGCCTTACGCGCGCCGCGACCATGGCCGCCGCACAATCGGTGGGCACGACGTCGAAGCCTACGCCTGGGAGCACGTGCATCCCGGCGGCGACGGCCTGTTCCCGGAGGCCCTGCATAGCCTCCAGCACATCGATCTCGCCCGTGATGTCGAGATAGTGACACCCCTCGGCCATGCAGGCCGCGAGCACCGGACGCCAGGTGGCCGAGAAGGGACCGGCAGCGTTCAGCACCGCGGCGCATCCGCGGACGGCGTACCGAAGGGGGCCGGGGTCCTCGAGGCCGCAGGCCACCCACTCGAGGCTCAGCGACTCGGCGAGCGCACGGGTCGGTGCGGGGTCCCGACCCGCGAGCGTCGGTCTCAGGCCACGGGCGACCGCGCGCTGGGCGATGAGACGGCCGGTGTACCCATATGCTCCGTACAGCAGCCAAGAGGGCTCGCTACCCCCGCTCATCGACGCCCTGCCGGGTACGCCGCGCACCCGCGCGGGCGTGCGCTTCCCTCGCATCCAGCCGTGCGTCCCCCCATCAGCTCCCCTCGGACAGCGCCGACCAGCGCTCGAAGGCCGCCTCGATCTCAGTCTCGAGCTCCTGGCCCCGTCTAGTGGCTTCGGCTACATGGTCGGGGTCCCCTCTGTAGAACTCCGGATCCGCCAGCTTCTCGTGCACAAGGGCCAGCTCCCGTTCCAGGCGCTCGATGCGGCCGGGCAGCTGCTCGAGCTCCCGTTGATCATTGTAGGTGAGCTTCTTCGGTCGGGGGGTGCGGTGGCCATCCGTCCCGACATCCGGTTGGGGGCCGCCGGAGCTCGATGACGTCCCAGACGCCCTTCCTTCCGTGGCTCTGTCCCGAAGTGCTCGCTCCTGGTCCTGCCGCTCGACGACCCGCTTCCAGTCGGAGTACCCGCCGACGTACTCCTTGACCCGTCCCTCGCCCTCGAACACGAGCGTGCTCGTGCACACGTTGTCGAGGAAAGCGCGGTCATGGCTCACCGTGAGGACCGTGCCCCCGAAGGCGACGAGTCTGCTTTCCAGGAGCTCGAGCGTCTCCGTGTCCAAGTCGTTGGTGGGCTCGTCCAGCACCAGCACGTTGGCCGGCCTGGTGAAGAGGCGAGCCAGGAGCAGCCGGTTCCGCTCGCCGCCGGAGAGGGAGCGTACCGGTTGCCGTGCGCGCTCGGACGTGAACAAGAAGTCTTGGAGGTAGCTCATGACGTGCCTCCGCTCACCGCCCACCTCCACGTGGTCGCTCCCGAAGCCCACGGCCTCGGCCACGGTCTCGGCCTCGTCGAGCTGCGCGCGATGCTGGTCGAAGTACCGCACCTGCAGGGACGTCCCGTGCTCGACGGTCCCCGCATCGGGCTCGAGGCGTCCGAGAAGAAGCTGGATGAGCGTCGTCTTGCCGACACCGTTCGGTCCGATCATCCCGATCTTGTCCCCGCGCACGATGGTCGTCGAGAAATTCTGGATCAGCGGGGCGCCAGTCCCGTACCCGAAGGATACGTCCTTCGCCACGAGGACCCGTGTGCCGGAGCGCTGGGTCTCCTGGATGCTCATACGGACCTCCCCGACGCGCTCCCGTCGCCTGGCACGCTCCTTCCGCATGGCTTGCAGCGCACGGACGCGGCCCTCGTTGCGGGTGCGGCGGGCTTTGATTCCGCGGCGAATCCAGGCCTCTTCCTCTGATAGCTTCCGGTCGAACTCGGCCCAGCGCTTCTCCTCGGCCCGGAGCAGGTCCTGCTTGCGCTCCAGGTACTGACCATATCCACACACCCAGGACGTAAGGTGCCC
This sequence comes from Gemmatimonadota bacterium, assembly GCA_039587535.1. Lineage (GTDB taxonomy): Bacteria > Gemmatimonadota > Gemmatimonadetes > Longimicrobiales > Gaopeijiaceae > JAWLHJ01. Next base: position 12,805 of record JBDHIF010000004.1, on the reverse strand, counting down.
GCGATCGAGCTCTACGATCCGTGTCGCCAGGGCCTGCAGAAACGTGCGGTCGTGCGTCACGAACAGGAGGCTGCCGTCGAATCGGCGAAGGAATCCCTCGAGCCATTCGATGCTCTCGAGGTCCAGGTGGTTCGTGGGCTCGTCGAGGAGAAGGAGGTCCGGCTCGGAAACCAACGCTCGTCCCAGAAGGGCGCGGCGCTTCTGCCCGCCGGACAACGAGGCGAATGGCGCCCGGGGATCGAGCTCCATGAGGGACGCCTGTCGCTGGACGTCGTGATGGTCGGCTCCGGCGGTACCGCGCACGTGCCCGGGAACGCCGGACGCGATGACTTCCTCCACCGTGTCCGGGAGCCCATCGGGAACGTCTTGCGGGAGGAGGGAGATGCGTGCTCCCGATTCCAGTGAGACGGTGCCGGCGTCTTGATGGACCGATCCCGAAAGAATCCCCAGCAAGGTGGACTTGCCCTCACCGTTGCGTCCCACGAGCCCGACCCGCTCGCCCCGGTCGATCTGGAGCGCCGCGTCCTCCAGCAGTGGTCTGCCACCGAAGGCGATGGTGAGGTTCTGTGCGCTGACTAGAGCCAAGGCCGGGCCGTCCGGTATAGGTTGTCGAAGGGAGGAATCTAGGACCGAGGGTGCCGGGTCCCGAGGGTGCGGGGTCCGGGTGCGAGTGCAACACGACGTTCAGCGGGCGTTTGGCAAGCTTGTTGCACCCCCTCTCGATAGACAGACACCAGGCGGCTCGCGATAGCCGTTGGCCACCAACCCGGGGGAATCATGTGGAAGAAGGAAGAGGGATCGGCAGCCCAACCATCGACAGACCCGCAGACCCACAGCGCCGGCTCTTCGCGGAAGCCTTCCGGTGGTGGAGTCCGGGCCACGATCGGGCCCTCCATCAGAATCAAGGGAGATGTGACGGGCAGTGAGGACCTCCTCATCCAGGGTGAGGTCGATGGCTCGGTCACTCTGGAGAAGCACATGGTGAGCGTGGGGAGCGAGGGGCGCGTAAAGGCCGATATCATCGGCCGTGTCATCACGATCGAGGGGAGGGTGCAAGGCGACCTGACCGGGCAGGAGCAGATCATCCTTCGTGGCTCCGCCGAGGTCCACGGCGATATCAAGTCGCCCCGCGTGGTGCTCGAGGACGGAGCCAGATTTAGGGGTCTCGTGGACATGGGTGCCACGGCCACCGGGTCGGCGAGCGCCCCGACGACGCCGGCCCCCGAGAAGTCCGCTGGCTCGGCGTCCTCGGATGGCGCTGCGGCGACAGAGATGAAAGGTAAAGACACGGCTTCCGGGGCGAGCCGCGCCGGCGCATAGGCGGGCCAGCTCCCATGGGGTGGCTGTCACGAATTCGTGCGGGCGCGGAGGAGGCTCGTGCGGGGGAGGGAGAGGTCGTGCGGGCGACCTCGTCCGTCGCTCGGGCATCGCCCGGCCTTGCTGCCCTCTTCCAAGGCATGCGCCGGGATGGCAGTCATTCCATTCTGGACCTGGGCGAGGGAGGCAACAAGCAGATGGAGGTTCTTGCTCCGTACGCTCGGATCATTCGGTTCGTCGGTCTCGTTCCGGGTGACGACCCGGCCGCGGACCAGCCGGCGGATCCCGCAACCCTCCCTGTGCATCCGGATCACCCCTATGACGTGGTCCTGGCCTGGGGGATTCTGGATCGGCTGACTCCCCCGGAGCGCGTCGCGCTCATCGAGCGTCTGGCGGAGATCACCGCCCCCGGAGCTCTCTTGTATGCGTGGGTATCGAGCGCGAGCGCGGATACCATGCGCCACGTCCGTTCTACCATGCTGAGCGTCGATCGCGTGGAGGAGGAGCTCGTGGGCTCACCGCGGGCTGCCGGAGCTCCGCTCTTGCCAGCTCACGTGGAGAGGCTTCTGACCCCCTGGGTGGTGAGTCAGGCCTTTTCCCTGCGGGTCGGCAAGCGCGAGTACGTGGCTCGGAAGGGGCGGGCGGTGGGATAGAGGGCTACCCCGTGTCTTGAAGGCCCCGCGCGATGCCGTTCACCGTTGCGAGCAGCCCGTCCAAGAGGGGGCCATCGGGGCATTCCTCCGCTCTCCACCGGCGCAGAAGATCCTCCTGGAGGATGTTCATCGGATCGACGTAGGGATTGCGGAGGCGAATCGAGCGCCCGAGCGTCGGATCGCTGCTCAGCGGTGTGTCAGCTCCACGGAGGCGGAGGACCTCGGAGACCGTGCGCTCGAACAGGGTCTGCCGACGTCGAAGACGACATGTGATTCCTTTGGTGCTAGGGGCCGGTACATGGCGGCGATCTCCAGGTCGGCTTCGGCCAGGACCATCTCGACGTCCGCCCGGAGTGCGTGAAAAACGGCCGGCGTTCCGCGGCGTCCTGGAGGGCGTCCGTCCCGTGCAGCTTTCGTGCGGCCTCCAACCCGGTACCGAGGCCGTACCACCCCGTGAGCATTACGCGGCACTGGGTCCACGAGACCCCCCAGGGAATCGCCCGGATGAAACTGAAGACAAAGAAGGCCTCACAACCAATGCTGGTTGCGAGGCCTTCATCGGGACGGCCGGATTCGAACCGGCGACCCCCTGAACCCCATTCAGGTGCGCTACCGGGCTGCGCCACGTCCCGTGGACGGTGAAGCTACAGGTATTGCGCGGTGGCGGGAAGCCCGCCGGGCCGAGCGACGTTGGGCTTCCCCGCCGCTTCCCGTACCCGTTAGCGTCCGACGTGTCCAACCGAATCCGCATGGCGCTCAGGGCGCTCCGTCACCGAAACCTCCGGCTCTTCTTCACCGGCCAGGGAATCTCGCTGGTCGGCACCTGGATGCAGCAGGTGGCGATGAGCTGGCTGGTGTACAGGCTGACGGATTCCGCGCTCCTCCTGGGTGTCATCGGCTTTTCCAGCCAGTTTCCGGCCCTTCTCATGGCCCCGTTCGCGGGAGCGCTGGCCGATCGGTGGAGCCGATATCGGATGGTCGTCACCACCCAGTCTCTCGCCATGCTACAAGCTGTGGTGCTGGCGTTCCTGGTGATCACCGGCGCGGTCGAGGTATGGCACCTCATCGTCCTCGCCGTGGTCGTGGGCGTCATCAACGGAGTGGACATCCCTGTGAGGCAGGCACTCTTGGTCAAGCTCGTGGATGGGCAGGAGGATCTTCCCAACGCGATCGCCTTGAACTCCTCCATGTTCAACGGGGCGCGTTTGGTCGGACCGGCACTGGGTGGGGTCCTTATCGGATGGTGGGGAGAGGGCCCGGTCTTCGTGTTGAACGCAGTCAGCTTCGTGGGAATCCTGGGCGCCTTGGCCATGATGCGGCTCCCCCGCGGTGGCGGGGCTCCGGCGGGCCCCGTCCTGCGGCATATCAGGGAAGGATTCAGCTACGCCTTCGGATTCCCGCCCATTCGCGACCTGCTTGCCGTGCTCGCCGGGGTCTCGCTCCTCGGCATTCCCTACGTGGTGCTCTTCCCGGTGTTCGCCAGGGACATCCTGGGGGGCGATGCCTCGACCTTGGGGCTCCTCACCGCCTGCTCAGGCGCCGGCGCGCTCTCGGGAGGCCTGTACCTGGCGGCCCGGGACAACATGCGTGGGCTCGGCCGCCTCATTGCCCGGGCAGCCGCGTTCTTCGGTGCGACGGTCATCGCCTTCGCGGTCTCCACGAACCTTGCGGTGTCGTGCGTGATGCTGGCTGTCGGCGGTTTTGGGCTCATGCTGACGACCGCCTCCATCAACACCGTGCTTCAGACACTGGTCGGGGAGGAGATGCGGGGTCGGGTGATGAGCCTTTACACGATGGCCTTCATGGGGATGATGCCCATCGGGAGCCTGGCGGGTGGGGCGGTCGCGTCTCGGCTCGGTGCACCGCTCGCGGTGGCACTCGGCGGAGGCGGGTGTCTTGCCCTGTCCCTCTGGTTCTGGCGGCGAATCGACGAGCTCCGAGGCCTGGTGCTCCCGGTGTACGAGGCCCGGGGCGTGATTCCGGAGGTGGCGCACGGAATCCAGGCCGCCGGGGATCCACCGACCCCTAGCTGAGATCGTCCGCCGCCCAGCCGGTTGCGACCATCGATCAGAGGTCTTCGAAAAGCTCGTCGACCTTGGCAGCCATGATGAAGTCGTTCTTGTGGAGCCCACCGATAGCGTGGGTCCACCATCGGACCGTGACCTTGCCGTACTCGGTGAGGATCGCCGGGTGGTGCCCTTCTTCCTCGGCGAGCGCCCCCACGTCATCCGTGAACGCCATGGCCTCCTCGAAGTCCGGAAACAGAAACACTCGGCGCAGCTGCGACACGTCGTCCACATCGACGATGTCCCAGTCCGACACCTGGGCAAGGAACGTCTTCCGTTCTTCCGCGGACACGGGGTCGGCGTCGGGCCGACAAGCTTCACACGTCGCTGCAACCAGATCGACCATCGGAACTCCCTCCTAATCTCCCTTCGCACGCTCGCCGAACTCTACCCGGCCCTGACGGGGGTAGTCCCGGCGCGCTGACCATGAGCCATGCATCATCACCTCCATAATACGACGAGCCCGACGCCCACCAACGCCACGACGCCGGCGACCCCCGCCAGTCTGCCCACGAGCTTCCGACCCCCAAGGACCCATGCGATCCCAAGCTTGAACGTGAGGTTGGACAGGCTTGCGACGACGATGAGACGCCATCCGACTCCTGCATCGAGGCGGCCGTCGGCCACCAGACGTGAGGTGGAAAGCGTGATGGCATCGATGTCGGTGAGGCCCGACAGGAATGCGGTGGCGTAGAGCCCGTGGCTCCCCAGGGTGGCCTCCGCTGCGGCCACGGCGAACAGAATACCGGCGTAGAGACCACCAAAGGCGATCGCCGAGCGGAGGTGGGTCGGATTTCGTGGCTCCAGGGTCGAGCCGGAGACCGCGTCCACCCCTCGCCAGAGTATGACCGCGCCGACCGAGAAGAGTCCGAGCAGGACCAGCAAGGGCGGGGCGGCGGACGAAAGGAAGCCCGGAGCGACGGCGCCGATCTCGATGAGGATGCGTATGAACACCACGCCAGCCGCGAGCCAGATGATTGTGGCGGCCGTCTGCGGCGTGACATCACCTGATTTGGCGTTTCGAGCGTAGGCCAGGGTCGTGGCGGTGCTCGAGATGACCCCGCCGAGCAGGCCGGCCACAGCCGTACCCTGGCGATCGCCCGTCCAGCGGAATGCTGCGTACCCGATGAGGTTCAGCCCCACGATCAGCACGACCATCAACCAGATGTTGTGCGGGTTCAGCACTGCGAACGGACCGAAGGTCCGGTCTGGCAGGACCGGTAGGATCACCAGGGAGATGACGACGAACTGCATGATCGCCCGGACATCCTTGTCGCTCATCCGCGCCACGAGTCCCTTGAGCTCCTCCCGCAGATGCAGCAAGACGGCGACCGCGCCTCCCAGAACGATAGCCAAGGACCGCGGCCCTAAGACCGTCAGGGCGCCCACCAGGTACATGACCAGCATGGCGACTTCGGTCGTCTGGCCGGGCTTCGCCTCGGCCTCGTGCGCCTGAATGGCGTTTCCGATAGCCAGCACACCCACGATGCCGAGGAGCCCGGCGGCCACGATCCAACCTCCGAGCGTCGGAGCGAGGGTCGCGGCCACCGCGCCGAACAGGGTGGCCAGGCCGAACGTCTTGAGCCCCGCGACGGGAGAGGCGGTGCGCTCCTTCTGCAGCCCGACGAGCAATCCGAGCCCCAGTGCGATGAGGGGGTCGATAAAGGAGGGGGCGATTTGCACGGCTTGGACCTCTTCTCTCAGGGAGCCCCTAAGATGTCGTTGATGGTGCCCTGGCCACCAGTCATCCCCTGTCTTCGGGATGCCGGGCCACGGGTTGACCTGCCGTCGCAAGGTGGTGTAGATTCTTCCCCCTGTTGCGGGGTGGAGCAGTCTGGTAGCTCGTCGGGCTCATAACCCGAAGGTCGCAGGTTCGAATCCTGCCCCCGCTATTGCTCGACAAGCGCCGCCCCAGGGCGGCGCTTGCCACGTAAGGACGATGGAGAGGCGCGCTTTGCTGAAGCAGTCGAAGCTCTGGACGGTGTCCGACACGTGGAGCCCGCGCGTGCGGGCGGGAGGAAGAGCCTAGCAACCGCCGGCTCCTCCGATTCGACCCGCCCGTGCCGACATGGCTCGGGCGGTTTTTTTGTCGAGGCCAGGTAGCTCAGTTGGTAGAGCACATGACTGAAAATCATGGTGTCGGCGGTTCGATTCCGTCCCTGGCCATGTTGAACGCCCAGGGGGAGGGCGAGAAGAAGCTCAAGAGGTCCGTAGCTCAATTGGTAGAGCACCGGTCTCCAAAACCGGCGGTTGGGGGTTCGAGTCCCTCCGGGCCTGCTTACGTTAGGAGCGCCCCGGTCGTCTAATGGTTAGGACACCAGGTTTTCAACCTGGCAATCGGGGTTCAATTCCCCGTCGGGGTATGAAGGTCGCTGCCGAGAGAAGAGGCTCGGAGCGAGTCAGTGGAGCGGTCAGGGCGGTAGTACACATAAGGGGCTGTAGCTCAGTTGGTTAGAGTGCCGGTCTGTCACACCGGAGGTCGCGAGTTCGAGTCTCGTCAGCCCCGCTCCCGTTTTTTGACAGCGAAGTCGTCGGACCCGCCTGGCTCGGCGGCTTCACCAGGTGATGCGTGAGGGGCCGTAGCTCAGTTGGGAGAGCGCTTGAATGGCATTCAAGAGGTCAGGGGTTCGATTCCCCTCGGCTCCATGTTGTTCGTCGGACGACGGCCTCGCAGGCCTTTGGACGGCCAGGCTCGGGTGGCGGAATTGGTAGACGCGCAGGATTCAGGATCCTGTGGGGGTAACCCCGTGAGGGTTCGAGTCCCTCCTCGAGCATGACGAGCGCCGTGCCATATCAGGGCGGCCTCGGTCGATGAGAGATTGAAGGTCCTGCCCACGTGCTGGAATTGGTAGACAGGCTGGTTTGAGGGACCAGTGCCGGAAACGGCGTACAGGTTCGAGTCCTGTCGTGGGCACTTTTCGCGGTGTCTCTGGCCGCGTGGCGGCGTCGGGCTGCGGGTTTCGGCTTGTGCGGCGTAGCTTGTGCTACGCCTCCGCGCCGCGCTCCCCTTGCCACGCAGCCAGATCCATTCGCGAAAAGGCTTCGTGATCAAGCGGTGGCCGACCAGGTCGGTCGCCCCATTCGTATTTGCGCCCGTAGCTCAATTGGATAGAGCGTCTGACTACGGATCAGAAGGTTGGGGGTTCGAGTCCTCCCGGGCGCATTTGTTCGCTTGTTCTCGGTTGTTCGTCGGGCGCGTAGCTCAGTTGGTTAGAGCGCTACGTTGACATCGTAGAGGTCAGAGGTTCGAATCCTCTCGCGCCCATAATCCCGAGTGCCGTTGGGGCCGTAGCTCAGTTGGGAGAGCGCTAGAATCGCACTCTAGAGGTCAGGGGTTCGACTCCCCTCGGCTCCACTTCGCCACCTTAGCTCAGCTGGTAGAGCACGTCACTCGTAATGACGGGGTCGTCGGTTCAAATCCGACAGGTGGCTCTGCCCCGTGGTGTAATTGGCAACACGCCGGATTCTGGCTCCGGAGAGTCTAGGTTCGAGCCCTAGCGGGGCAATTCACAGGACAGGGACCGTGCAGGCGAGCGGTTCCTGCTTTGGAGGGATGGCCGAGTGGCTTAAGGCGGCGCCCTGCTAAGGCGTTGGACCGAGAGGTCCGCGTGGGTTCGAATCCCACTCCCTCCGCTGAAGAATCGCCGGACAGGTTCCGGATTCGAACCCACGCGGGCGAGCTGCGAAGCAGGTCGCGGAGCGCGGGGTCGAGTCGAGCGGGCCGGAGTGGTGATCCGCGCGAAGCGCGCCAGAGCGGGCATTCCCGCAACACGCGAGCGCAGCGAGTCCATCCCACTCCCACCGCTGAAGCGCAGACCGGACGGGTGCCGAATTCGGGTCTGTCTGGCGATCCTGCCGAGCGTGCTGGACGGGTGGCCGAGTGGCTTAAGGCGCACGATTGGAAATCGTGTGGGCTCACGCCCGCGTGGGTTCGAATCCCACCCCGTCCGTGTTTGAATGAGCAGCGAGGTTCCAGATTCGAACCCACGCGCGAGCTGCGAAGCAGATCGCATGCGCGTGTTTGAGTCGAGTGGACCGAGGTGGTGATCCGCGCGAAGCGCGCCGAACGGGTAAACCCGCGACACGGCGAGCGACGCGAGCCCATCCCACCCCGTCCGTGTTTGAATGAGCAGCGAGGTTCCAGATTCGAACCCACGCGCGAGCTGCGAAGCAGATCGCATGCGCGTGTTTGAGTCGAGTGGACCGAGCCGAGCGGACCGGACCGCGCGGCTCCAAGGTTGGTTTCGGGGCGTGGCTCAGTCCGGTAGAGCGCTGCGTTCGGGTCGCAGAGGTCCCCGGTTCGAATCCGGGCGCCCCGATTAGGATTGCCGCAAGTGCGGCCGAATTCGGTCTGCGCCGGGGTTCGAACCGCAGGTTCGAGCCGAGCGGCCGGAGAAGGTGGCCCACAGGGCCAGACAGGCACACCGCGACAGAGCGAGGATCGCCGCGAGGCGACCGCAGCTCCATCCGGGCGCCCCGATTAGGATTGCCGCAAGTGCGGCCGAATTCGGTCTGCGCCGGGGTTCGAACCGCAGGTTCGAGCCGAGCGGCCGGAGAAGGTGGCCCGCAGGGCCAGACAGGCACACCGCGACAGAGCGAGGATCGCCGCGAGGCGACCGCAGCTCCATCCGGGCGCCCCGATTAGGATTGCCGCAAATGCGGCCGAACTCGGTCTGCGCCGGGGTTCGAACCGCAGGTTCGAGCCGAGCGGCCGGACCTCCACACGCATCGACTGGTATGAGTGCGAAGATCCGTTCCGGGGCAACCGGGGTCGGCTCGCACCGACACGGACATCAGGAGCGCTGGCAGAATTGGTAATGCACTCGCCTCGAAAGCGAGCGCCCGAAAGGGCTTGGGGGTTCGAGTCCCTCGCGCTCCGTTGAGGGCTTCGGTGCCCTCCGGCTCAGTTCGTTGAGCCGGGGGGCTCCTTTTTTTCGGACCCCCTGCCTCCCACTGCCGCCACCGTGAAGCCGCTCGCCCAACGAGAGATCCTTCTCTTCTGGCTCCCATTGGCGGCGACGTGGGTTCTCATGGCGTCGGAGGGCCCGTTTCTGGCGGCCGTCATCGCTCGCCTGCCGGATGCGACCTACAACCTCGCCGCCCATGGCGTGGCTTTCGCGTTGGCGGTGCTGGTCGAATCTCCGGTCATCATGCTGATGAGTGCCGCGACGGCTCTGGTCCGCGACGAAGAGAGCTTCACCAAGCTTCGGCGCTTCGGATGGGGGTTGAACATCCTGGGGACGGGCTTCCTTCTCCTGGCGCTCATGCCCGGCCCCTTTCGCTGGCTCACGGGCTCCTTGATGAACCTGCCGTCCGAGGTGGCGGATCTGACATACGGGGCCCTCTGGTTCTATCTGCCGTGGCCCGCGGCCATCGGATATCGGCGCTTTCTACAGGGGGTGTTGATCCGCGCCGGGCGCACGAGGCTGGTGGCCTACGGCACGGGCATTCGGCTGATGGGCATGGTGGCCGGGGCGCTCGTCGGGTACTTCCTGCTCGACATTCCGGGTGCTTGGGTCGGGGGCTTTGCACTGGGTCTGGGCGTCACAGTGGAGGCCTTGGCGGCTCGCGCGATGGCTGCCGGGACCATTCGGGAGATCCGTGCCGGGGCTTGGGACGCACCCGAGGGGAGGCCGGTGCCCCTCCGATACACGGATATTCTCTCGTTCTACTACCCGTTGGCGCTCACGTCGCTCATCGGTTTGTCGGTGCAGCCTCTACTCACCTTCTTCATGGGAAACAGCGTTCGACCGGTTCAGTCGCTCGCGGTCTTTCCGGTGGTCCATGCCTTGGGCTTCTTCTTCCGGTCGATGGGGCTCGCATATCAGGACGCCGCCATCGCGCTGATGGGAGACCGGCTAGAGCGTTTGCCAGATGTCAAACGGTTCGCCGTGAGCCTGGGCGCGGCGACCTCGGCCGCTCTCGGTCTTGTCGCATTCACTCCGCTGTCCGACGTGTGGTTCATGGGAATCTCCGGCCTGACGCGTGAACTCGCGGCCTTCGCGTCCACGCCCACGGCGCTCCTCGTGCCACTGCCAGCGCTTTCTGTCCTGCTCTCCCTGCAACGAGCCATCCTGGTGCAGAATCGCCGCACCCGACCCATCACGGTGGCCAGCGCGGTCGAGGTCGGCGCCGTGGCCGTCGGCTTCGTGACCCTTGGGTGGGGGATCGGGTTGGTGGGTGCCACCGCCGCGTTCGGCGCCTTTCTCCTGGGGCGCACCGCGGGCAACCTCTATCTGTTCGGGGCTTGTCGCCGGGTTCGCCGCCGGGCGTCTTGAGAGGGACCGTTACATCCGTCGCAGGCCCTGGACGTCGGGGCTCACGACGAACCCGACACACTCCGGGTCGTCACGCCCCCTGTCGAAAACCGCCCGCATGGCGGAGGCCACACCTTCAGCCGTCTCCGGCGAGCAGACGGCGATGAGCCCTGAGCCTCCTCCCGAGATGGTGACCCCCCAAGCGCCGGCCTCGTAGCCCGCCGCCACCGCTTCCGCCCCTCCTTCAATGAGGGGGAGGCGGTACGGTACGTGCAGCTCGTCCTGGATCCCCGCGGCGATGAGGGCCGGGTCGCCGGTGGCGAGGCCTTCGAGAAGGGCTGCGAGGCGACCGAGGGCCCCGATGGCCGTCGCGTGTCCCACCGTCGGCGGGAGAGCGGCGCGGGCCTCCGAGGTGGCAAGTGGTCTTGCCGGTGCCGCGTACGCGAACCCCAGGCTGGGGGACAATCGTAGCCGGACGACCCGGGGGCCGTCTTCGTCGGGGACGACGGCGCACAGGCCGCCGAACGTGCTCGGCCCGGCGTTGTCGCCGTGGCCTTCACGCGCCACTCCGGCGCGGAAGCTTTCCTCCCGGCTCATGTCGAGCCCCAGCGCGGCGCGCGCCAGATCGTGACCGGCGACCAGCGCTGCCGCAGAGGATCCGAAGCCTCGTATCACGGGGATGGACGACTCGATACGGAGGCTTCCGGATGGGGCCCGTCCGTACTGCTCGACCGTTCGGCGAAAGGTGGCGGCCGTGATGTCGGGCCCGGGAAACTCGTCCAGCCGCCGGAGCGTCCCATGCCGCTCCACGGTCAGGGTTCCGGAGTCGTCCGGTCGGAAGCGGGCGTCCAGATACCGGTCCAGGGCGAGCCCGACGGTGTCGAAGCCGCTGCCGAGGTTGGACGTCGATCCGGGCACTCGCACGGCCGCCGCGCCCAGCGTCGCCGCCGTCATGACTCCCCTCCGTCAAGGCTGTCCACGGCGTCCACGATCGCTCCCAATCGGGGGGCGACGGAGAGCATCTGCTCGTCCAGCTCCATGGCACGGGCCAGCCCTTCCGGGAGCGGCACGTCGCGTCCGATCGCTTGACGCACGACCTCCGGGAACTTCGCTGGATGGGCGGTCGCCAGGACCACCATGGGCTGATTCGCGTCACGCCCTTCCGCAGCCCTCGCGGCCATGTGGTATGCGACGGCCGTGTGCGGATCGAGGACGTATCCCGTTCGCTCATACACCGCCGCGATCGTCTCGGCGGTCTGGTCGTCGGACACCGCTTCCGCGCGCACGTGTCGCCGCACCTCATCCACGTCGTGATCGTAGAGCCACAGGATTCGCTCGAGGTTGCTGGGGTCACCCACGTCCATCGCGTTCGAGGCCGTACGAACGGACGGGGGAGACCGGTGCTCACCGCTCTCGAGGAAGTCGACGAACGCCTGATTCGCGTTGGTGGCGGCGAGGAACCCCGAAGCCGGCATGCCCGCTCGGTGTGCAAGGAGGCCGGCGCAGAGATTCCCGAGATTGCCGCATGGCACTACGAATCGGGGGCGGCAGCGATCCCACCCCAGCCTTCGGGTAGCGTGCACGTAGTACAAAGCCTGCGGCAGCAGACGCCCGATATTGATGGAGTTCGCCGAGGTCCAATGGAATCGCTCGGTGAGGTCGGCGTCGAGAAAGGCTTCCTTGGCCAGTCGCTGGCAGTCGTCGAAGGTCCCGTCCACGGCCAGCGCATGGACGTTGCCGCCGAGCGTGGTCATCTGACGGCGCTGGCGTTCGCTCACACCGTCGCGCGGGAACAAGATCACGACGCGATAGCCGGGCATGCCGTGCGCTCGTGCCCGGCGGGGAGGGTGCGAGCCATGAGGCGCGCCATGAATCGCGCCCCCACATCCTTGAATGCGTGGGTCGGGCCGTGAAAGAGCTCCATGACCCAGAGATCCTGCTCCACCTCCACGACGGGAACGTCGAAATCGAAGGCGGCCACCACCACGGCATCCAGGTCTTGCCCCGGTACCGAGGGCACCAGCTGTCGCGCGGCCCACCTGGCGGTTTCCACGAAAGTGGGCCCGAGACCCGGGGCCGGAGTGCCGAGCCGAGCCTGGCCGGCGGGCACGTACAGACCTCCGTCCGGCGCCAGGCCGGCGTCGAGGGCCTGCGACAGGGAAGCCGGAGAGCCCCCGCGGGTGCTTACGAACGAGTCCATCACCGAATCTATGCGGACGCCCGCACGGGTGTAGGGCCACCCGAATCGAGACGGCCGGCAGCCGCGGGGAAACGTGAGACCCCTCAGGGGTGTGAGCCCCTCTCTCCCCGGCTCATTTCTTCTTATTCTTTGGCGCCATGCCAAGGACCATCCACACATCGGAGAGCTTCCTCGCCGCCCTCCAGCAGCGTGGGGCCATCCATCTGCGGCGAGTGACCTTCCGCCGCAATCGATCCACGGTCTGGTCTCTGACGCAGGGGGGGACGGCTTTGAACCTGCATGTGGCGTATCGGTCGGCTCCGCCGGATCTCC
>JBDHIF010000022.1:0-51704 GCA_039587535.1 Gemmatimonadota bacterium | reverse complement strand
GTTCGACGAGCTGAAGGAGTGTGACGAGCGCCACATCAGCGGCCCGCTGGCCGAACACTTCGGCATCCCCGTCACCGACGTGCCCGCCGACGACGCATGGCCCCTCAAGAATTTCCCGGAGAATCCGGCCCACGCCGACGGACCGTTCGTGTTCGGGCACCATACCCTGCTCGAACGAGGTTTCGAAACCGCGCGCGCCGAGGGCGTGGGGCTGATGATGTCCGGGGACCGCGGGGACCTGGTGGCGGGCATGGGGATCTACGATCTGCCCTCCCTTCTGCGAACCGGTCGCTGGGCGACGCTGATGCGGGAATTGAGCTTGCTGGCTCAGCGCCGTGGCGTCTCGATCGCCAATCAAGCCAGGAACGAGCTGCTGAGGCCGGCCCGCAAGGTTGTGCTGCCTCCGGGGTCACCCTTCGCCCGCCTGCCCCTGCTAAGGCGGGTGGCGAACCCAGTGCCTCGCGGCGTGCCGGACTGGATTCCACCGCACTTCGCCAAGACGACCGGGCTGGGGGCACTGCTCGCCGATCCGTCGACTCATGAGGCGGGGCCGGCGCGCCGCCTGGCTGTCCGCCGGCGGTATGCTGCGATCTTCGGCTCTATGCACATGCGTGGAGTGACAACCTCGGAACGCATGCATGCCCGTCACGGGCAGGCCTTCGCCGACCCCTGGAGTGCCCGACCCCTGGCCGAGTTCGCGCTCGCCGTCCCGCCCCGGGTTCTGAACGTCGTGGAGGGGCCGAAGCGACTCCCGCGCCTCGCCATGACGGGCATCATGCCCGAGCAATCCCTTGGGGCGCTGAGCAAGATCGTTCCGACGCCTCTTTTCCGTCGGGGCCTGCGCGAGCGGGCGCTGGATGCGATCCAAACGCTCTTAGGGGAATCCCTTGCCGAGCGCCGCGGCTACCTTCGGGTGGATCGGCTCTTGGCGCACGCTCCAGAAGAAGAGCTCTCCATGGATGCGGACACCGCCTTGTGGATGGCGATCACCCTCGAGCTATGGCTGCGCAGAGTCGCGGGCCGGTCATGACGAGGCACGCTTCTACCGGCCGGTTCCTGCGGACGCTCTGGAAGAGCTTGCCGGCGCGCGCCTGGCTCTGGGTTCTGTTGGTGATGGTCCTGGGCGTGCTGACGGAGGGGTTGGGCATCCTGCTCCTCGTGCCCCTGCTCGAGCTCGTCGGGCTGGAGTCCGGAAGTGGCGCGCTCGGCCGCATCGAGGGGGTCGTGGAGGCGGCATTCGGGATGGTCGGCGTCGAGCCGACCCTCGCCTCGGTCCTCGCAATCTTCGTGCTTCTCGTGAGCACCCGGGCGCTCATCCAGCTCAAAGAAGCCACCGCTGGCGCGAGGCTCGAACAGGAGTTCGTCCTGCGCCTGCGTACTCGCCTCTTCAGAGCCGCGACCTACAGCGATTGGCAGGTCTTTTCGCGCCATCGGGGATCGGACACCATTCACGCCATGGTCGACGATCTGCATCGGGTCTCGGTTGCGGCCATCCATGTCCTCAGGTTCGTGACGCAACTGCTGGTAGGCACCGTCTACCTGGTCATCGCCGCAACCGTCTCCCTTCCGATCACGACCATCGCTGCGATCTGTGGGACGGTGCTCCTCGTGGCCTTGCGGGGCTGGAACGTGCGGGCTCGGGAGACGGGCGCCCGTGTGAGTCGCGAGACGAACGCCATGTTCGCCGCCGTGCATGAGCACGTCGCGGCCATGAAGACCGCGAGGAGCTACGGGGTAGAGGATCGCAGCGTCCGGATCTTCGCGGATCTCGCAGGCAGCGTGGCCAAGGCGTACGTGGCGGTGGTCCGGGAGCAGGCGGTGTTCTCTGCGATCTTCGGCGTGGGGGCCGTGTTGATCCTCAGCGCCATCGTGTATACGTCCGTCGCCCTGCTGGAGATGCCAGCGGCGGGGATCCTCCTCTTGCTCTTCTTGTTCGCACGGCTCGTACCGCGGTTCTCGAGCATGCAGTCCAGCTATCTCATGTTCACGAACGTGGTGCCGGCCTTCGATCGTGTGATGGACCTGATCGAGGAGTATGAGGCCAGGGCCGAGCCATCGGAGCCGCCCCACGAACTAGCTCAGCCGTTACCGACGCTGGCGACCCGAGTCGAGCTCCGGGGGGTGCACTTCAGATACGGCGGAACCTCGGGCCCTCCTGCCCTCCAGGGGTTGGATCTCGTCTTGCCGGCTCGCAAAACCACTGCACTCGTGGGGCTCTCCGGGGCGGGGAAGAGCACGGTGGCCGACATGGTGCTGGGTCTGCTGCGACCCGATGTCGGCTCCGTCTTCGTGGACGAGACACCTCTGGACCCCGTCAGGCTCGGAGATTGGCGGCGTCAGGTGGGCTACGTTCCCCAAGATCCATTCCTCTTCCATGACACCATCCGGGCGAATCTGTTGTGGGCGCAGCCCGACGCGACCGAAGAGGAATGCTGGGAGGCGCTCAGAGGGGCAGCAGGCGCGGGATTCGTCGCCCGATTGCCCGGCGGCTTGGACGCCGTGGTGGGCGACCGCGGCACCTTGGTCTCAGGGGGGGAGCGGCAGCGCCTCGTGCTCGCCCGCGCTCTACTGCGCGACCCGGCCCTGCTCGTGCTCGACGAGGCCACGAGCGCGCTGGACGCCGCGAGCGAGGCCGAGGTTCAAGAGGCGATCCGGGGACTGCGAGGGCGAACCACCATCTTCATCATCTCGCACCGTCTCTCTTCCATCCGGGAAGCCGATATCATTCACGTGATGGACGCCGGTCGGGTGGTCCAGTCCGGTACCTGGGAGGAGCTCGCGGGGCGGTCCAGCGGCCCCTTCCAGGAGCTGTGTCGCCTGCAAGGGCTGTTTGACCCCGCCGCGACGCCTCGCCTCGATTCGACGCGCCTCGGTTGACGTGTCGGCGACACGGGGTGTGGTGCGTGCGCACTACAACGGGGTGATGGTGGCGCCTCCAGGTCATCCGGGGTAAGATAGGCAATAACTGTGAGTTACGAGCGATGCGAGTTCACAGAGGAAAGTGGTACGAAAGCTGCTGCATGGTTGTGAGATATCATCTACACCCCCCAATGGGAGACTCCATGAAGACTCCGGAGAAGAAGCAGTACCGGAAGCCAGAGGTTCAGGACTGGGGTACAGTCACGGACCTCACGGCGACCGGGGGCACGAGGGAGGGTCCCGACCAGAAGTCAGGCTCTGTATCCTCTCAGGGTGCTTGACGCGTAGCGGATCACCCCGCTCGACCACGCGGCCCACCACATCGTGGTGGGCCGCGTGTATTTTCCCCAAGACCGCTGGACCGAATCAGTGAGCCACGATGAGGCAGCACTTCCGGGATCCGCTTGCATAAGGCCCACCGCGGACCAGGTCGCTTCGGACACGGGCGGCGAGTTCGTCATCCTGAACATGGACAGCGGCCGGTACCACGGGCTCAGCGATGTCGCGGGCCGCGTCTGGGCCCTGATTCAAGATGGAACGACCGTTGCCGCCATCGAGCGTGCAGTGAATGAGGAGTACGATGTCGACCCTGTCGAGGCCGGTGCTGATGTGCGTCGCTTACTGGGGGAGCTGCGGTCTCGCGGCTTGATCCAGATCGAACTGGACCATGTCGACGCTTCGTAAGGTCGCCCACGCGAGCTGGGCGGAGCGTGGCGCCCTCGCTTGGGCCGGCGTCTTGCTGATCGCCGCGCGCGCGGCGCTGCTCACGCTGCCGCTTCGAACAGTGCTGCGACTGGCCGAACGCGTGGCTCGCCCCGGCCAGGACCCTCGACCGGCCGGCGCTTCGAGCTCGGCACCGGACGGGGCTACGGTCGCCGAGACGCGTCTGGGGCGCATGATATGGGCGGTCGAGATCATGGGGAACCGGCTGTTTCCCAGGAATCCGTGCCTCACGCAGGCTGTGGTCGTCCAGTGGCTCCTCCGGCGCGCGGGACGGCCAGCAGACCTGCGGATCGGGGTGCGCCGGGAGGAGAACGATAAGCCGCAAGCACATGCGTGGGTGGAGAGCGATGGTGCGATCCTGATCGGGCAGTCGGAGGCGCTCCAAGGGTACGTCAGCTTGCCGCCTCTCCCACTCGATGGCTGATCCGACCGGAACACCGGGCACGAAGTCCGAAGGGCTACTCGACTTCACCCCGGAGTGGTCGCTGCTCGTCAGGTGTGCTCGCCATGCGACGCGGGACGAGACCACCCGACCGGTCGATTCCGGCCTCGTCGAGGCAGGTACGACGCCAGCGACGTCGGAGCGAGTCGATTGGGACGAACTTCTCGCGCTGGCCGACAGGCACGGGCTCACCGCGTTTCTTCAGCGCTTTCTGGAAGCGGAGACGACGCTCGATCCTCCTCGGGACTTTCTCACGCGCTTGCGAGAGCGCGTGCGCCTGCGGACCCAGGAGAATCTCCGGCACACGGCGAATTTGATCGCTCTTGCTCCGGCGATGGAGGCCGCGGGCATCGACACCATCGCTTATAAAGGGCCGGTGCTCTCCGCTCTGCTTCACGGAAGCCCCACGCTGCGGGACTATGATGACCTGGACCTGTTGGTTCGGAAGCACGACGTGGGGAAGGCGACACGCTTCCTCGAGGATCAGGGGCTGAAGCCTTGGTTCGAGGTGAAGCCCGACCAGGTAGCCCGACTGAAGGACTCGCAGTACGCCCGTCATTTCGGCAACGCGAAGACGGGCATGGCCGTGGACCTCCACTGGGGATTCTCCCAGCCTTACCTCTCGAAGGGGCTCGAGGAAGGGACGATCTGGGCCGATGTCCAGGAGGTGGCCTTGGGGCCGGTGCGGCTGCGAACCCTCGCGGACTCGTTGCTTCTCCTGGTTCTGTGCATCCACGGCTCCAAGCACGAGCCGCAGCCGTGGTACCGCCTGAAATGGGTGACGGACGTGGCCGGCCTGGCTCGGCTCATCCCCCCGGAACGATGGGGTCTTCTACTGAGTCAGGCCCAAGCGCTGCATGTCGAGCGCCCTTTTCTCCTCGGCCTGCTTGTGGCGTACCGGCTGCTCGACGCCCCGTTGGCGCCACTTGTGGAAGAGCGCCTGCGGACTTCGACGGACGTCGGCAGCCTGGCGGACGCGGTTCTTACTGCGCTCACGGCACCCGGGGGCGCCGACGCCCCGACGCGCATCGACTACGACCTGCGCCTGCTCGACCGCCGGCGCGACCGGATCCGCTACTTGCTCCACCGCCTGTTCGTGCCGAATCCCAAGGACTGGGCGTTCGTCCAGTTACCGCGCTGGCTCACCCCGGCTTTCTATGTGCTGCGGCCCGTGCGGCTGCTGAGCGCGTCCCTGTCTCGCCGTGCGGAGGAGCGGTGACCGACCACGGACAGCGGGAAAAATAGGGAGAGCGTGCCGTCGAGTATGCTTGCGCCCGGCTGTCCGGGCTCTCAATCTGATAGTAGGTAGGCATCCGTAGCGGAGAGAAGATCATGCACAGACATCGCTTACCCATCTCCACGGCTGCCGCCCTCGCTTTGGTGCTGGCCGGCTGCTCGGAGACGCCCAACCCCTCGGGACTGGACGACGAGCCCCTCCTGGGGCGAACCGCCCGTCAGACCGTCGACGTCATCGTCGTGCTGAATCCGGACTTCGCGGCGGGAGGGCATGCCGCCAACCAGGGACGTGCCAGGGACATCGCCCGGTCACTGGGGGCCGCGCCGACCCACGCGTACGGCACCGCCGTCTTCGGCTTCTCTGGCCAGGTTCCCGAAGGCCGCCTGGCGGCATTGGATAGGGATCCACGGGTTCTCTACTGGGAGCGTGACCAGGTGGCCAGCATCCCGCTTCCGCGGGCTTCTGCGCCGAGGTGGTGCGCGGACAACCCCTCCCATCCGGCCTGCGGGGACGACGGTACTGACGACGGCGGTGGCGACACCGGAAGCCAGGTCACGCCCTGGGGGGTGACCCGTGTGGGAGGCTCAGCTGCCCCGACCGGGGTGGCGTGCGTCATCGACACCGGGGTCGACCTCGATCACCCGGACCTCAACGTGGACGTCGCACAAAGCCGGAACTTCGCCCGGCGTGGCAAGGACTCGCCGGATGACGGCAACGGGCACGGCACGCACGTCGCCGGGACCATCGCAGCCTTGGACGACGGCGTGGGCGTGGTCGGTGTGGCGGCGGGTGCCAGTGTCGTGGCGGTCAGGGTCCTCGGCAGCTCCGGCTCGGGCTACTACTCGGACGTCATCGCCGGCGTCGACTACGCCGCGACCAGCTCGTGCGACGTGGCCAACATGAGCCTGGGTGGACCCGCTTCCAATGCGCTGGACGATGCCGTGCGGGCCGCGGCCGGGGGTGGATTACTGTTCGCCCTCGCCGCCGGGAACAGCAGTGACGACGCCGGTTCCACGTCCCCGGCTCGCGTCGAGCACCCAAACGTCCGTACAATCTCGGCCATCGGTGAGGACGACTGTCTGGCGTCCTTCAGCAACTATGGGGACGTCGTGGACAACACCGCTCCGGGGGTGGGCGTGCTTTCCACTTGGAAGGGTGGGGGTCTGGAGACGCTGAGTGGGACGTCTATGGCGGCGCCCCACGTGGCCGGGCTGTGGCTCAGCGGCTGGACTGGGAATTCCGAAGCCTCTGACTGTTCGGCCCCCGACGGCAATCTCGATCCCGTCGCGCGACGTTGAGCGGCCTGGGGCGCGGAGTAGGCTCCGCCCCCCAGGCGTCAGCCGCCGCCGAGTGCACCAGACCGGCGATTCAGGAACAAAGCACATCGGGCTGAGCTTCACCGGGCTCCTCGGGAGGCTTCCTGACGGCCTGTCCAAGGATCGAGGGTCGATGGTCCGCCGCCTCCCCAAGCACCGCACAGCGGCGGCCTCGGAGTAGGTGCTCTCCCCATCGCTCCGCGGGCACCGGCGCAGGCCGAACGGTTTGGGAGCCCGCGGGCGAGTGGGACCCGCTTACCGGATGAGCAGGTGGAACAACCCTTCGCCGCGGGCGTTCTGATCTGCTCGCGATCGGCCAGAGGTCACCCGCGGGTGCCGTTCGGCGCGACGCTCAGGCTCATCCACCACTCCCCCGGCGAGGTCACGTGACTGAGCTCGACATTGTCTTCTGCGGCACCGGCTGGCTCCCGATGGTGGACGCCGTGCGAGCCCGGCTCCCCGAGGGCGCCTCGGTGCGCGTGCGCGATTACGATCGGCCCATAGCCGAGGAGGTGGCCGACGCGCACGTGATCCTGCCCTCGAACGGACGGATCGACGGCGCGTCCATCCGCGGCGCCCAGAACCTTCGGCTCATCCAACAGCCGGCGGTAGGCGTCGAGGTGGTGGACCTGGACGCCGCGAAAGCCTGTGGGGTGCCAGTCTGTAACGCCCCCGGTGCCAATGCGGACGCTCTGGCCCAAAACGCGCTGCTGCTCATCCTCGCGCTCGCACGGCGGCTTCCCGAGGCGCGTCGTGCGTTCGCTGAACGCCGCGTTGGCGTGCCGCTTGGGCGCGAGCTCACGGGCAAGGTCCTGGGCGTGATCGGCCTCGGTAGATCGGGATTACGGCTCGCCGGCGCGGCCGGCGCACTCGGCATGGAGGTGGTAGGCGTGCGCTCGGCGTCGAGTCGGCAGGAGCTGGAGGCGCTGTTGTCGCGTGCGGACTTCGTAAGCCTGCATTGTCCGCTCACGCCCGAGACCCAGGGCCTTATCGGAGAAGCGGAGCTCGGGCTCATGAAGAGGGGCGCCTACCTCGTGAACTGCGCGAGGGGGTCGATCATCGATAGGGGGGCGCTCGAGGCAGCACTCGCGGAGGGGCAGCTCGGCGGCGTTGGGATGGACGTCTTCTGGGAAGAGCCCTGGGATCCGGATGAGCCCCTGTTCACGCGCGATGACGTCGTGACCCTACCGCACATCGGCGGCTCCACAGTCGAGGTGTTCGCGCGTGTAGCCGACCTGGTCCTCGAGAATATCCGCCGGCTCCGCGCGGGCGAAGAGCTGCTTCACCGGATCGTGTGAGCTCTAGGCCCAGCTCTCCCCTTCCCAGCACATGTCCCAGAACCGGAGCTCGTAGCGGGAGGAAAGGATGAAGATCTCCTGCAGCCGGGCTCGCTTCTCCTCGCTCACATCCGCGGTCACCCGGTCCAGCTCGCTCCGGAGCCAGGCGCCCGCCTCGGCGAACTCGTCGGAGGCGTATTGGTCGATCCAGTCGGCGTAGCGCCGGTCCTCGGGGGGCGCTCCCTCGGCCAGAGCCCGACCGACGACCACATACCCCCAGGCGCACGGGAGCAGGGCTGCCAGAAGGTCGGCCATGTCCCCGTCGGCAGCGGTCCGCACGAGGAAGTCGGTATAGGCCCGGGTGGTGGGCCACATGGGCTCCGCCTCGAGCTGTTCGGGCGAGATCCCGAAGCGGGCCGCGTAGCTCCGATGAAGCTCCATCTCGGAATTGAGGGTCAGATCCAGGACCTTGGCGTACCATCCCATGGACTCCAGACGGTCGGTCTTGGCCACGGCCCAAGCGAAGATCCGTGAGAACTCCTTCAGATAACCGTAGTCCTGGAGGACCCAGCGCCGGAAGCGTTCCTCTTCCAGCGTACCGTCCCCGATTCCCTTCACGAAGGGGTGCTCGAGTTGGGCGTCCCACAACGGCTGGGCGGCACGGTAGAGATGGTCCGTGAGGCTCATGAGGTCTCCTACGGCGACTCCCTGACCGGCATTATCCGGGTCAAGGCGGGTGAGGGTGTGAGGTAGAGGTACCTAATGTGCTCACCAACCCGCCGCCGGCGAAGTGATGCCCCAACCAGAGCTCTCGCTTGCGGGATCGGCTCCCGGGAAATCCTTTGAGGCTCCCCTGCGATCAGGAGCCCATGCCATGCCCCGACCCGTCCGTGCCGCTCTCCTCGCGGTGTTCCTGCCGGTCCTCGCACTGCCGGTGTCCCTCGCCGCGCAGGAATCCACCACCCTAACCGTCCCCGGCCTCGATGCCCCAGTCGAGATCTTGAAGGACGAGTGGGGGATCAGCCACATCTACGCAGAGACCGAGCACGATCTGTTCTTCGCGCAGGGCTGGAACGCGGCCAGGGACCGGCTCTTCCAGCTGGAGATCTGGCGGGCGCAGGCGACGGGAACCACCGCGGAGATCCTGGGACCGCGGGCCGTGGAGCGGGACCGGGGCACGCGCCTCTTCAAGTTCCGCGGGGACATGACGCAGGAGATGCGCCATTATCATCCGCGTGGCGACGAGATCATCCCGGCCTACGTGGACGGGGTCAACGCATATATCACGCAGACGCTCGAGCGCCCGGGCGAGCTCCCGCTCCCGTTTCGGCTCCTGGGGATCCGCCCGAAGCTCTGGACCCCCGAGGTGGTGATCTCTCGACATCAGGGCCTCCTCGGCAATATCGGACAGGAGCTGGACATCGGCCGAGCGGTATGCGCCATCGGCGCGGAGGCTGTGAG
The DNA here is from genome assembly GCA_039587535.1 of Gemmatimonadota bacterium. Taxonomy (GTDB): domain Bacteria; phylum Gemmatimonadota; class Gemmatimonadetes; order Longimicrobiales; family Gaopeijiaceae; genus JAWLHJ01. The sequence goes on along the minus strand of JBDHIF010000022.1, from coordinate 42,329 downwards.
GGAGATCGAGTACTTCCATCCCCATGACCCGGTGCTCGAGCTGGACGAGGAAATCGACTGCGCGTCCCTCACGGAGAACGACGTGCTGGGCGTCTACGACGCCTTTCGCCGGGGGATCGACTTCCGTCCCGAGGACATCGTGCTGGCGGACCGGCGTGCGGGTGAGCGGGAGTTCGAGGCCATGGCCGCCGTCCTCGACCAAGAAGCGAGGATCCTGGAACAGCGGGACGTCGAGGACATCGGGAGCAACAACTGGGTGGTCAGCGGCGATCTCACGCTGGACGGCTACCCCTTCATGGTCAACGATCCCCACCGGGCCCAGGCGGTGCCGAGCCTGAGGTACTGGGTGCACCTCGTCGGTCCCGGGTGGAACGTCATCGGCGGGGGCGAGCCCGTGCTTCCGGGCATCTCCATCGGGCACAACGAGTACGGCGCGTGGGGCCTCACCGTCTTCGGTACCGACGGCGAGGACCTCTACGTGTACCGCACCAACCCGGACAACCCAAACGAGTACTGGTACCGGGGTGAGTGGGAGCCCATGCGGGTCCTCACCGAGACGATCCAGGTGAAGGGGGCGGATCCCGTGACCGTGGAGCTGAAATACACCCGTCACGGCCCCGTCACCTTCGAGGACCGGGACATTGGGCTCGCCTACGCGATGCGGGCGGCATGGATGGAGGTCGGCGGCGCGCCCTACCTGGCATCCCTTCGGATGAACCAGGCCACCGACTGGGAGGAGTTCAGGGAGGCGTGCACGTACAGCAACATCCCCGGCGAGAACATGGTATGGGCGGACCGAGCCGGGAATATCGGCTGGCAGGCCGTGGGCATCGCTCCGATCCGTCGCACCTTCAGCGGGATGGTGCCCGTGCCTGGAGACGGGCGCTTCGAGTGGGACGGCTACCTGCCCATCGACGCCAAGCCCCACGAGCACAACCCCGAGCGTGGCTATATCGAGACATCCAACAGCAACTACACGCCGCCGGACTATCCGTATCTGGAGGCCATAGGCTACACCTGGACCGACCCGTACCGTTGGGCCCGAGCCAGCGAGGTCCTCGAGTCGGGGCGGAAGCTCGGCATGATGGACATGATCCAGCTCCAGCACGACTACCTGTCCATCCCGGCGCGGACCCTAGTTCCCCTCCTCGAAGACGTCCGCTCGGATGACACCCAGGTGGAGGAGGCCCGCCGCCGGCTGATTCACGGCTGGGACTACGTGCTGGACCCGAACTCTGTCGAGGCCGGCATCTACGTGGCCTTCGAGCGGAAGCTGCTGGACGCGGTGGAGGCGCTCAAGGTCCCGCCGGCCGCCCGGGACTACCTGGGGGTCGGCATGAAGAAGGCGATCGACATGCTCCTGGGCCCCGACGGGGATTTTGGGGAGGATCCCATCGGAGGGCGGGACGCGGTCCTGTTGCGGGCGCTCGAGCAGGGGGTGGCCGAGCTACGGCAGAAGCTGGGGCCGGACATGGACCGATGGATCTACGGGCAGGAGAACTACAAGCACGCCCTCATCCGCCATCCTCTGTCGGCCGCCGTGGACGACGAGACCCGTGCGCTGCTGGACGTCGGCCCTGCGCCGCGGGGTGGCAGCAGCTACACCGTCGGCAACACGGGCGGAGGTGACAACCAGACGTCCGGTGCCTCGTTCCGGATCTTCGTGGACACCCGTGACTGGGACAACGCGCTCGGGATGAACACGCCAGGGCAGGGGGGCGACCCGGAAAGCCCGTTCTACAGGAACCTGTTCGACCTGTGGGCCAATGATCGGGTGTTTCCGGCGTTCTACAGCCGCGAGAAGATCGAGGGGGTGACCGAGGAGCGGGTAGGCCTCATGCCGGAGGGCTGACTCCGGAACAACCGGCCCCAGGCGTCAGCCGCTCAACATCGCTGGGCTCAGGGGCAGCGGTACACCAACGCGTTCACGTTCATTCCCGCGCCCACCGACGCGAACACCAGCAGGTCGCCGGACCTGATCGCGTGGCCTTCGAGCTCACCGCGTCGGACCAGGTCGAAGAGGGTGGGCACGGTGGCCACCGAGCTGTTTCCCAGCGTCGATATCGTCATCGGAACCACGCTTTCCGGAACGGAGCCGAGGCCGGACATTCTGAGGAGCCGCTTCAGGATGGCACGGTTCAACTTTGCGTTGGCCTGATGGGCCAGCAGCATGTCGACCTCCGAGAGTGTCAGCCCAGCCTGCTCGAGGGTCTCACACACCACGCCTGGTACGGTCTGCACCGCGTATTCGTAGACCCTGCGGCCGTCCATCTTGAGATAGAGGCGATCGGACGGATGGTCGGGCCGGTAGGAGGGACCCATGTGCAGCAGTCGGGCGTGCTCGACCGCGTCGGAACGAGCATCGTGGCTCAAGATGCCCGAGGGAGCCTCCGTATCGACCGCCTCCATGACGACTGCGCCGGCACCGTCGGCGTAGAGCATGCTGTCGCGATCATGTGGGTCGATAACCCGTGACAACGTCTCCGCGCCGACCACCAGCGCTCGGCGTCCCTGACCGGCCCTCAGAAAGCAGTCCGCCTGGATCACGCCCTGCAGCCACCCCGGGCATCCGAACGGAAGGTCGTACGCGACACACCCCGGGTTGCGGATGCCGAGCTTCTGTTTGATGCGAGCCGCGAGGGTGGGGACCGTATCCATCTGGCCGGTGCGTGCACACACGTCGCCGAAGTTGTGGGCGACGATCACGTAGTCGAGCGTCTCGGGGTCGATCCCCGCGTCGGATAGAGCCGCCCTTGCTGCGCGCTCCCCGAGGTCGGACGCGGCAAGGTCGTCCCGCGCCCAACGCCGCTCCGTGATCTCCGTGATCTCGAAGAACTTCGCGACCAGGCGAGGGTTCTCGACCGGGTCGAGCGGTGCGCCGTCGGGTTGGAAGAACGTCCGGTCGAGGAATGCGGCGTTCGGAACACGGCGCTCGGGTACATAGCTGCCGGTGCCGATGAAGTGACAGGTGGTGCGTTGGCTCACGGAGGCGTCGGGTGGGGGGAGGGCCGAATCTTTGCGGCGCGACATCATAAGGGTCAAGTATCGAGCGCGCACCAATCATGTGATCCAACTACGATATCCGGCCCCGGCCCCGCGCCCGATCCGGGTCTTGCGAATCAGCGGCGCGCGACGGCAGGGGACGCCGCCGCTTGGATTTGCGATGTCGTGCACCGGGACCGTCGTCGTGATATGATGACGCCTCTCCTGTAAGCGCCCCGCGTCACCCACTCCCGAAACGGTTTAAGGTCATGCGAACATACCTCGGACTCCCGCTCGTCGTCCTCTCTGCGCTGGCGCTCGGCGGCTGTGCCCCGGGATCGGACCAGGAGGACGGGACCTCGGGCGCGAGCGGCGAAGGTGATCCGCTCGTCGTTGCCGCGGACGTCGGGTTTGCTCCGCATGCCATGGCCCGGCCCGACGGGACGGTGGAGGGATTCAACGTCGACCTCGCGGCCGAGATCGCACGCCGCCTCGGACGTCCGGGGTACGAGGTTCTGGATCAGGAGTGGTCGGGGATGTTCCCGGGGCTCGCGGCGAGACGGTTCGAGTTCATCATCGCGCCCGTCACCGTCACGTATGAGCGTTCGGAGGAGGTCCTGTTCGTCGAGGGGTACCTGGACACGGACTACACGTTTCTGGTCCGCACCGAGGCACCGGATATCACCTCTCTGGAGGACATCCGCGGTCAGTCGATCGCGGTGAACAATGGGTCGGCCTACGACATCTGGGCCACGGAGAACCGCGACACCTACGATCTGGAGATCCAGCGCTACGGGAAGAACGCGGACGCCGTGCAGGCGGTGGTGACCGGGCGGGCGTTCGCGAATCTATCGGGGCACACCGTGGCGGCTTGGGCGGCCCGACAGAGTCCGGCCGTTCGCACAACGTACACGATCGACAGCGGCAGCACGTTCTCTGCCGCTTTTCGGCACGATGACGTGGCCTTCCGCAATCAGGTGGAAGAGATCCTGGAGTGCATGAAGCTGGACGGCACGCTCGCCGAGCTCCATCAGAAGTGGTTCGACACGCCGCCCGCCGAGGGCTCGGCGGTGGTGACGGTGCTGGAGGGTTATGGCGAGCCGGGCACGGTGGGCTACGACCCCACGCCGCACACCCTCTCCTGCAACTGATCCGGAACGTCGACGTCAGTGTCCGAGATTCTGCGCATCGAGCGCCTCCGAAAGGCCTTCGGCGAGAAAGAGGTGCTGCGGGGCATCGACTTGGCCGTGCGACCCGGCGAGCTGGTCTTCGTCATCGGCCCCTCGGGGTCCGGGAAGAGCACGCTTCTTCGCTGCTGCAATCGCCTGGAAGAGCCAACGGGTGGAACGATCGAATTCGAAGGTCGCGACATCCTCGGGGCCGATGTCGACGTGAACGATCTTCGGCGCCACATCGGTATGGTGTTCCAGTCTTTCAACCTCTATCCGCATCTGACGGCCCTCGACAACGTGACGCTTGCGCTCCGGCGGGCGGCCGGTCGCTCGCGGGGTGAAGCCGAGGAGCTGGGCCGGCGGGCCCTCGACCGCGTTGGCCTTCTCGATCGGACGGCCGCGTTTCCCGGGGAGCTTTCCGGGGGGCAGCAGCAACGGGTCGCGATTGCCCGGGCCCTGGCCCTGGAGCCCCGCATCCTGCTTATGGACGAGCCGACGAGCGCGCTCGACCCGGAGCTGGTGGGGAGCGTGCTGGAGGTGATCCGGGAGCTGCGGCGTTCAGGCATGACCATGCTGGTGGCGAGCCACGAGATGCAGTTTGCCCGGGACGCCGCGGACCGGGTGGTTTTCGTAGACGAGGGGCAGATCCTCGAACGTGGGACGCCCGAGCAGATCTTCTCCCAACCGCGACACGAGCGGACGCGTGCGTTTCTCGGCCGGATCCTCGGTGCGGCGCCCAATGCCTGATTCAGGAGCCAGAGGGCGTCCTGCTGAGGTGCCGCGGCAGGTCGGACAGTGATCGACAGCTTCTTCGACATCGACGTCATGGCCAGGGCGTTGCCAGCGGTTCTGGCCGGCTTTCGGGTCACCCTCGCGCTCGCCTTGCTCATCCTGCCCTGTGGCATCCTGCTCGGCTTGGCGCTCGCCACACTGAGGGCGCTTCAGTATCGGATCGTGAGCCTGGTCATCGTTTTGTTCGTAGACGCATTTCGGGCGATCCCACCCCTTGTCATCCTCGTCGTGGCCTTCTTCGCGCTTCCGTACGTAGGCATCGAGCTCTCCGGCTTCATCGCAGCTTGGGTCTGCTTGAGCCTGGTGCTGGCGGCCTTCAGTGAGGAGATCTTCTGGGCCGCCATCCTCTCGGTCGACAAGGGCCAGTGGGAAGCCGCCCGGTCGACTGGCCTGGGGTTCCTGCAGACGCTGCGGTGGGTCGTTCTCCCGCAGGCCATGCGCCTCGCGATACCACCGCTGACCAATCGCGCCATCGCCATTGGCAAGAGCACCGCTCTCGCCTCGGTCTTGGCCGTACCCGAGATCCTCAATCAAGCTTCGAGCGCCCAGGCTCAGACAGGGAACGCCTCGCCGCTGACGCTGGCGGCGGGAGCGTACCTCCTGATCTTCCTGCCTCTCGTCGCCCTGAGCCGGTGGATCGAGCTCCGGTTCGCCTGGAGGCATTGATGGACGGCTTGATCGAGAGCTTCCTGAACCCTGAAGTCATGCGCGCCAGTCTGCCTTATCTGGCCCAGGGACTCTGGATGACCGTCAAGCTCTGCGTCGTGGTGATCCCCTTGGGAATGGCCGCCGGGCTCCTGCTGGCGCTCTTGCACAACCTGAGGCACCGCTGGCTCAACGTTGCGCTCATCGTCTACGTGGACTTCTTCCGGGCCTTTCCGCCCCTCGTGCTCCTGATCTTCGTGTACTACGGGCTTCCGTCCGCGGGATTGGTCCTGGAGCCCTTGAGTGCCGTGGCGTTGGCCTTCACGCTGAACACGTCCAGCTATTACGGCGAGATCCTGCGCGCCGGCATCGAGAGCGTGCCGCGCGGTCAGACGGAGGCGGCCCGGTCCACGGGACTCACACGTCTGCAAACGCTGCGGTGGGTGGTTCTTCCCCAGGGTGTCCGGTCCGTGCTCCCCGATCTGGTCAGCAACACGCTGGAGGTCGTGAAGCTCACTTCGCTGGCGAGCGTCGTGGCGCTCCCGGAGCTTCTTCGCATGGCCCGGGTCGCCCAGGGCGTGACGTTCAATCCGACTCCGCTCATCTTGGCCGCCGCCGTGTATTTCGTGCTATTGTGGCCGTTCGTTCGACTCCTGAGCCGTATGGAGCGCCGTATGCTTGTGCGGGCGACATGACGAACCGCATGGGACCCATCATCGTCATCAATCCGAACTCCACCGAGTCCGTCACTCGCGGGATGGACGAAGCGGTGACGCCGTTGCGCGTGCCGGACGGTCCGGTCATCGAGTGCGTCACGCTGCGGGACGGGCCTCCGGGGATCGAGAGTCAGGCCGATGTCGACGCGGTGGTCGAGCCGATCTGCGCGCTCGTCAGCGACCGGCAGGCCGAGGCCGGCGCGTTCGTCATCGGCTGCTACAGCGACCCGGGGCTCCAGGAAGCCCGCCGGATCGGTAACACACCCGTGTTCGGGATCGCCGAATCGGCGATGCTCCAGGCGCTGGCCGTGGGGAGGACGTTCGGAGTGATCTCCATTCTGGAGGGATCGGTCGCGCGGCACCTCAGGTACGTTCGGGCATTGGGCTTGGAGTCGCGCGCTGCGGGAGATCGCGCGGTTGGGCTCGGCGTCACCGAGCTCGAGGACGACCCTGGCGCGTTCGCCCGCATCTTGGCGGTGGGCGAAGCCCTGCGCGACGAAGATGGGGCGGATGTGGTCATCCTGGGATGCGCGGGCATGGCGCGGCATCAGCGGTCGCTGGAGAACGTGCTCGGGGTCCCGGTAGTGGAGCCAACCCGAGCCGCCACGGGACTCGCCCTGACGACGTTGCTGGTGTCAGGGTCATGAACCGCGAGGCCGGACCCACCGTGAACGATGGCCCCTTCGACTGTGTGGTGCGCGGGGGGCGGGTCGTCATGGAGAAGGACATCCGGGTGTGCGACGTGGCGATCCAGGACGGGCTCATCGTGGCGCTGGGCCAGGACCTTGGCGAGGCTCGGCAGGTCCTGGACGCCGGGGGGCATCTGGTGCTGCCGGGGGGCATCGACGCTCACTGCCACCTGGCGCAGAGGTCCGCGTTCGGGATCATGACCGCCGACGACTTCGTCTCGGGGTCGGTCTCCGCGGCCTGCGGGGGCACCACGACCATCATCCCCTTCGCCCCCCAGCAGAAGGGTGAATCCCTACGGGACGCCGTGGCCGCGTACGCTGAGAAGGCGCACGGGAAATCGGTGCTGGATTACGGGTTCAACCTCATCATCTCGGATCCCACGCCGACCGTCCTGACAGAGGAGTTGCCACGGTTGGTGGGGGAGGGTCACACCGCGGTGAAGGTCTTCATGACCTACGATTCAGTCCGCATCGACGACGGGCAGCTGCTCGACGTGCTGGAGCGGGCCCGTGATCTGGGCGCCCTTACCATGGTTCACGCCGAGAATCACGATCTCATCCAGTGGCTGACGCGCCGCCTGATCGCGCGTGGCGATACCGCGCCGCGGTTCCACGCCCGTGCCCATGCGCCGGAATCGGAGCGCGAGGCCGTGCACCGCGTGATCGCCCTGGCCGAGGCCGCGGAGGCGCCAGTGTACGTGGTGCATCTCTCGGACGAGCTGGCCATCGACGAGGTCCGGAGAGCACGTGCTCGTGGCGTACCGGTGCTGGGTGAGACCTGCCCTCAATATCTCGTCCTGACGGAAGAGGACCTCGATCGACCAGGGTTCGAGGGCGCCAAGTTCGTCTTCAGCCCGCCGGCCCGGCCCCCGGGGACCCCCGAGAAGGTCTGGGAAGCTTTGGCCGAGGGCGTGATCCAGACGGTGCATTCGGATCATGCAGGGTACCGATTCGACGATTCCCGCGGGAAGAAGCTGCATGGAGACGAGGCACCCTTTCATCGCATCCCCAACGGAGTACCGGGGCTGGAGCTGAGGCTGCCACTTCTCTTCTCGGAGGGTGTGACGAAGGGGCGTCTCGATCTCCGCCGGTTCGTGCAGCTGACGGCGGAGAACCCCGCACGGATCTTCGGGCTCCATCCGCGAAAGGGTACGATCCGCCTCGGAGCCGACGCGGATCTCGCCATCTGGGATCCCGAGGAAACCCGCCGAGTTTCCATCGACATGCTCCATGACAGGATGGACTACACGCCATACGAGGGCATGGAAGTCACGGGTTGGCCGGTGACTACGCTGTCACGGGGGCGCTTGGTCTGGCACGACGGCCAACCGAGAGGCAAGGCGAGACATGGCGAGCTGCTACGACGGACGAGCCCTCAAATCGCGGATTTCCGCCCGAAGCGCTGACCCCGCATCAACACACCACCGGAGAGACCAGATGTCACGAGTTCTTAGAGTCGGCGCCGCCCAGCTGGGGCCCATCCAGCGGGCGGATTCTCGCGCGAGCGTGGTGGAGCGCCTGCTTGCGCTCCTGCTCCAGGCCGACGCGGAGGGATGCGATCTCGTGGTCTATCCCGAGCTGGCGCTGACGACCTTTTTCCCGCGGTGGGATCTTTCGGACCAGGAGGAGATCGACGGGTTCTACGAACGCGAGATGCCCGGCCCCGAGACGGCTCCCCTTTTCGACGAGGCAAAGCGAAGAGGCATCGGCTTCCACTTGGGTTACGCGGAGATCGCCGAGGAGGACGGGGTCGAGCATCGGTACAACACGGCGATCCTGGTGGACGCCGAGGGCCGGATCGTGGGGAAGTATCGGAAGATCCACCTCCCTGGACACGCGGACCATGATCCGGACCGCACGCACCAGCACCTGGAGAAGCGGTACTTCGAGGTGGGGAATCTAGGCTTCCCGGTGTGGCGCACGATGGGGGGCATTCTGGGGATGTGCATCTGCAACGACCGCCGGTGGCCGGAGACCTATCGGGTGATGGGGCTGCAAGGTGTGGAGATGGTCCTCCTGGGGTACAACACGCCGACCGCGAACTCGCAGTCCCCGGACGAGACGGCGGAGACGCGCATGTTCCACAACCATCTGTCCATGCAGGCGGGCGCATACCAGAACAGCACATGGGTGGTGGGCGTGGGCAAAGCCGGTGTCGAGGATGGGCACCCGCTGATGGGTGGCAGCGCCATCGTCGCACCTGACGGTCGAATCGTGGCACGAGCCGTCTCCGAGGACGACGAGCTCGTCGTGGCGGACTGCGATCTCGACGCGACCGTCTTCGGCAAGCAGACGATCTTCAACTTCGCGGCCCACCGCCGGCCCGAGCACTATGGCCGCATCACCGGCCAGACGGGAGTGACGCCACCACCGTAGGGCCAGCTCAGGCACGGGACGGGTACCCCGTCCCTCCCGGCGCCAGCCTTCTGTGCGCATCTTGGTTGCCAGCCTAGCCTTTGCCGCCGATCCCTTACCGCGGAGTCCCGCAGGATGCCTCAGACCGATGGCCTGATCCTGCTCGCGGCCGTCCTGCTCATCGCGGCCATCGTGTCGAGCAAGCTGTCGGTGCGGGTCGGTGTGCCCACTCTGGTGATCTTCATCGGGGTCGGCATGCTCGCAGGGGAAGACGGACCGCTTGGCCTGGCGTTCGACGATTTCGAGTTGGCGCACGGCGCAGGGACCTTTGCGCTCCTGCTCATCCTGTTCGATGGCGGGCTCCGCACCCCGATGGCATCGGTACGGCTGGCTTGGCGGCAGGCTCTGGTATTGGCCACCGTCGGCGTCCTCGTGACGACCGCGATCACGGGGGTCGTGGCGTCCTGGCTTCTCGGCTTACCTCTGGTGATGGGGCTGCTCCTCGGCAGCATCGTTGGCTCGACGGACGCCGCGGCCGTGTTTTCGATCCTCCGCGGGTCTGGACTCCATCTCAATCAACGGATCGCGGCGACGCTGGAAGTGGAGTCCGGGTCCAACGATCCCATGGCCGTTCTGCTCACCCTGGGGTTCGTCCAATACCTCGGGGGCACGATGGAGCCCGGCTGGCCGGTGGTGGCCTTCTTCGCGCGACAGGCCCTGATCGGCACGGCAGGTGGCCTGGTGATCGGGTGGGCCGGCCTGAGGTTGGTGAACCGGGTGCGGTTGGACGCCTCTGGCCTCTACCCAGTGTTGACCATGAGCGTGGCCCTGCTCGCTTATGGGCTTCCCGCTTATCTGGGTGGGAGCGGGTTTCTCGCCGTCTACCTCGCCGGGATCGTCATGGGCAACGCGAGGATGGTGTTCAAGCAGGGTTCCCTCCGCGCGCACGACGGCGCGGCCTGGATGGCCCAGATCCTGATGTTCGTGACGCTCGGCCTGCTCGCGACTCCGTCCCGCCTCGTCGAAGTTGCAGGGCCCGGCACCATGGCTGCCGCGGCCCTCATCTTCGTGGCCCGTCCCGCCGCCGTGCTCGTCTCGCTCGCACCGTTCCGCTTCGCACCGAGGGAGTTGGCGTTCCTCTCCTGGGCCGGACTCAAGGGGGCGGTACCGATCGTGCTCGCGATCTATCCGCTCCTCGCGGACCTGCCCGGTGCTCTAGCGCTGTTCGACATCGTGTTCTTCGTGGTGATCTTGTCCGCGCTCCTTCAGGGGTGGACGCTGCCGCGAGCGGCCTCGGTGTTCGGTGTAAGGGAGGAGGGTGCGCCGAAGGCCCCCGTTTCGCTGGAGATCACCTCACTCCACGACGTGGATCTGGACATCGTCGACTACCGAGTGGCGGAGGACAGCCTGTCAGCGTCAAGGATGGTGCGGGACCTGGCACTTCCCGAGAGTGCGGTCGTGGCCATGATCGCTCGCGACCGAGAGATGATCACGCCGCGAGGGAGCACACGGATCGAGCCGGGAGACCACGTGTTCGTGGTTCTGAAGGACTCGGTCAGGACGCTCGTCGACGGAATGTTCGCCCCGGGTCGCGCGGACGACCCCGTGGTTGTGACCACGTTCCGGCTGAGCGGCGCGAGCCCGGTGGGCGAGCTGGAGGAGTTCTACACGATCCATCTGGATCCGGACCCGGGTCGAGCGCTCGGGGAGTTGCTGGCGGAGCGCCTGGGAGAGGGGCTCCGAGAGGGGGCGGTCGTCGAGGCCGGGGAAATCCGACTGGCTGTTGCGCGGATCGAGGACGGCCAGGTGGCCGAGGTCGACGTCCAGGTGTTGGTAGGACACTTTTGACCTGTCGACGGCATCGAGTCGGCGTCTGGACGGCAGCCAGGCGCGGGTGCAGTGCGATCTAAGAGCGAGAATCAGGCCCCCTACGGAAGGGCAGGGGGTGAGTCGTCCGGCATGTGGTAGTCGGGGGTGGACAGTGACAGCGCGCGCTCTTCGTCCGTCATCTCCTCGGGAATGTCCTCGAAGAGAGGGGAGGAGAGATACCGCTCCCCAGTGTCAGGCAACATGCAGCAGATCACGGCACCCTCTTCCGCCTCCTCCGCGACTTTCACCGCGGCAGCGAAGGTCGCGCCTCCCGAGATGCCCGTGAAGATTCCTTCGGACCGCGCCAGCTTGCGGGACCAGGCGATGGCGTCGGGTCCGGAGACCGGGATCACCTGGTCCACGTAGTTGCCGTCCAGAGCCTCCTGGAGGACGTACGGGATGAAGTCCGGTGTCCAACCCTGGATGGGATGAGGCTCCCAATCCGGATGACTCCCGGCCGGCGCGTGGTGGTCCACCCGCTCCTGAGGGACACCTGAGGCGACGATGGTCGCGTTGTCCGGCTCGCTCATCACGATCGTGGTATCGGGTCGCTCCTCTCGGAGGACGCGGCTCACACCCGTCACGGTCCCGCCGGTGCCGTACCCGCTCACCCAATAGTCCAGGCGGGCCCCGTCGAAGTCGGCGAGCAGCTCACGTGCCGTGGTATGCTCGTGGATCTTCGCGTTCGCGTCGGTCTCGAACTGGCGAGCGAGGAACCATCCGTTGGCGTCTGCCAGCTGCTTGGCCTTCACGTACATCCCGTACCCCTTCGCTTCGCGTGGCGTGAGCACCACCTTGGCCCCCAGGAACCGCATGAGGCGCCGCCGCTCGATGGAAAAGCTGTCGGCCATCGTGACGACGAGGGGATAGCCCTTGGCTGCGCAGACCATGGCGAGCCCGATGCCGGTGTTGCCGCTCGTGGCTTCCACCACGGTCTGGCCGGGCTTCAATGCGCCGCTGCGTTCCGCCTCTTCGATGATGCTCACCGCAAGGCGGTCCTTCACGGATCCCCCGGGGTTGAACGACTCTACCTTGACGTAGAGTCGGACGTGGTCGGGCGCGAGCCGGTGGACGCGCACGCACGGTGTGTCTCCGATGGTGCCGAGGACGTCGTCGTAGAGCCGGCCGCGGCCGGCGGTGGTGCGCGAGGGGGTCATCGGGGTCTCCTGAGTCGGTCGGGGGGTGCCTCGTTCGACATAGTCCGATCAGGAAGGTGCGATGGCAACCGGGGGCATGCCCGGCGGGTCGTGCTCGGGCCCGAGGGTTTACATACATGGCACTGCAATGTATGGTAGCTCTATGTAAGCATCGAGTGTCAGACACCAGCCTGGACCCGACCATGAGCATCAACAAGGACCTGGTGGCGGCGTCTTCCACGCCGCTCGTTCTAGCCATCCTCTCCGAAGGCGACAGCTACGGCTACGCCATCCTCCATCGGGTCCGGGAGCTGTCCGGGGGGGCGCTGGAATGGACGGATGGCATGCTCTATCCCGTCCTCCATCGCCTCGAAAGGGGCGGCCTGGTGGAGTCGCGGTGGGAGAAGGCCGATACGGGGCGCAGGCGGAAGTACTACCGGGTGACCAAGTCGGGGCTTGGGCAGCTCGCCGACGAGCGTCGCCAGTGGCGCGCGGTAGACGAGACCCTCAGGAAGGTCTGGGCGGAGCTGGCTGTCGCGAGGCCGGACCTACCGAGCACGACCCTCGTCCCGCAAGGAAGGTGATCCGATGGATGCCATGGGATCAGAAGCCCCTCAGTCGGGGGCTCTGGAAGATCAGATCGGCGCCTGGCGGGTGCACCTCCGCGGGAGTCGAGCCATCTCAGCCGCCGATGCCGAGGAGCTCGAGGATCACCTGCGACAGGAAATCCACGGACTGATCGAGCAGGGGCTCTCGGCCGACGAAGCCTTTCTCGTGGCCGTGAAGCGAATCGGCGCCATCGACACCCTGACCCGAGAGTTTGCGAGGGAGCACTCTGACCGGCTTTGGAAGCAGCTGGTCCTGGCGGGGAACGGCTCGGAGGCCGGGGCTGCCCCGGTGGAGGCGTGGATTCCCAAGAGCTTGGGGGTGGCGCTCCTGCTGGCCGTGGGCGCGGGTCTATCGATAAAGGCCCCCACTTGGTTCGGCATACCCTTCGACCCCGACGTCAGCGTCTTCTACCCCCAGAATATCGGGTTCCTCGTACTGCCTTTCATCGCTGGCTACTTCGTCTGGGCCCGGCCGATGACAGGGGCTGCGGCCCTGATGACTGCAGGGGTGTTCGTCCTCTCGGCCGTTCTGGTGAACGCGTTCCCGTTCGCCACGACCACCCCCGGATCCTCGGTGGCCGACACTCAGCTTCTCACCATCCTCCACCTTCCGATCGTCCTGTGGTTCTGGGTCGGCGTGAGCTACGTCGGTGGACGCTGGGTGGGGAACGATCGACGCATGGACTTCGTGCGCTTCACCGGTGAGCTGTTCATCTACTTCGTGCTCATCGGCCTCGGCGGCGGCGTGCTCATCGGCACGACGTTCATTCTGTTCGAGGCCATCGGCGTCGACGCGGAACCGGTGGTGGAGAATTGGATCCTACCGTGCGGGTTCGCCGGCGCCACCGTCGTCGCGACCTGGCTGGTGGAGGCCAAGCAGAGCGTGATCGAGAACATGGCGCCCGTGCTGACCCGTGTCTTCGCGCCTCTGTTCACACTGCTCTTTCTGGCCTTTCTGGTCACGATGGTGTGGACAGGGCGGGGGATCGACGTGGAAAGGGAGGTGTTGATCGCCTTCGACCTCCTCCTGGTGGTCGTCTTCGGTCTGCTCCTCTACTCCATCTCGGCCCGGGATCCCCTCGAGGCGCCAGGGCTGGTGGATTGGATTCACCTGGCCTTGGTGGCTACGGCTCTCCTGGTCGACGTGTTGGCGCTCTGGGCCATCGGGAGCCGGATCTCCGATTTCGGGTTCACGCCGAACCGCGTGGCGGCTCTCGGCGAAAACGTGGTGCTCCTGGTCAACCTCGCGGGATCCGCGTGGCTCTATCTGCGATTCCTTCGGGGTGCTGGGCCGTTTTCCGCGCTTTGGACGTGGCAGACGACCTATCTGTACGCTCTTGCCGGCTGGGCCGCGGTGGTGGCTTTCATCTTCCCGATCATCTTCGCCTTCCAGTAGGCACGGGCCTGGAGGGCATCCACCAGAGCTCCTAGCATTGGGCATGCCCCGACGACCCAGCCCACGGCTCGAACGATTCCCTGAACTCCCGATCGTCCCGGTGCTGGAGGAGGTGGAGCGCGCTCTGGCCGAGCAGGGAGGGGCCGTGCTGGTGGCACCACCGGGTGCGGGTAAGACCACCCTCGTCCCGCTGGCGCTTCTCGGAGCCACCTGGCTGCAGGACCGCAAGATCATCGTGCTCGAGCCGCGCCGTCTGGCCGCGCGGTCGGCTGCCCGATGGATGTCCGCTCTTCTTGATGAGGACGACGTCGGCGGAACCGTAGGGTACCGCGTGCGCTTGGATACCCGGGTGGGGCCGCACACCCGTATCGAGGTGGTGACCGAGGGGGTCCTGACGCGCATGCTGGTGGACGATCCGGCGCTGACGGGCGTTGGGGCGGTCATCTTCGACGAGTTCCACGAGCGATCGCTCCACGCGGACTTGGGGCTGGCCCTCACGCTCCAGTCTCGCCAGCTCCTGAGGGACGACCTGCGGCTGCTCGTGATGTCCGCAACCATGGATCCGACGCCGGTCTCCGAGCTGCTCGACCGTGCGCCGGTGATTCGGAGCGAGGGCAGGAGCTATCGGGTCGAGACGCGACTCCGCGATCGACCTGTCGAAGGCTCGATCGAGCCGGCCACCGTCAGGACGGTTCAGGAGGCGGTGGAATCGGAAGATGGAGACGTCCTGGTCTTCCTCCCCGGCGCCGCCGAGATCCGAAGGACCGCAGACGGTCTGCGGGATGGTGGGCTCCCGCCCGGCGTGGACCTTTTTCCGTTGTTCGGCGCCTTGGGGCGCCAGGAGCAGGACCGGGCCATCGCACCGAGCCCGCCGGGCCGGCGAAAGGTGGTCCTCGCCACCTCCATCGCCGAGACGTCGCTCACGATCGAGTGCGTGCGGGTTGTGGTCGACAGCGGCCGGATGCGTGTTCCACGCTTCGATCCGGGGAGTGGCATGACCCGGCTCGCCACCGTCGCCGTCACTCGTGACGCCGCGGATCAGCGCAGGGGGCGAGCGGGGCGTACCGCACCCGGAGTCTGCTACCGAATGTGGACGAGGACAGAGGATCGGGGCCTGATTCCGGCCCGGCGGCCGGAGATCGAGGAGGCGGACCTGGCCCCCCTGGCGTTGGACCTGGCGGTATGGGGAGCGCAGCCCGACGAGCTCCGGTGGATGACCGCTCCACCGGAGGCACTCATGGCCCAGGCCCGGGAGCTCCTCCGCGAGCTCGATGCGCTGGACGAGGACGATGTCGTCACACCGCATGGGCGGGATCTGGCGAGAGGAGGAGTTCATCCGCGTCTGGCCCACATGCTCCTGAAGGCGGAGGAGCTGGGGAAGGCGGGGGTGGCGTGTGACCTGGCCGCATTGCTGGAGGACCGGGATATCCTCGATGCTCCCGGGCGGGCCCCGGACGCAGACCTCCGGCTGCGCTTAGAGGCCATGCGACGTGCGCGGTCCGGCTCCAGGGTGAGCTCGGTGCGGGGGCAGATCGTGCGTCAGGGACCGCTGCGCCGGGCGCTGAAGGCGTCGCGCCATCTCCGGCGCTCGTTCGGTGTCGGGGGCGGGAATGGGCCGGCTCAGGAGGTGGAGCAGGCCGGGATCCTCCTCTCCTTCGCGTATCCGGACCGCATCGCACGCCGCAGGGAGGGGAGCCGAGAGCGGTTTCTCTTGCGCAACGGGAAGGGGGCGCGACTGCTGGAGGGGTGTGCACTCGGGGACTCTGAGTGGATCGTGGCCGCCGACCTGGATGCGACCGGTCCGGACGCGCGCCTCTTCCTCGCGGCTCCGGTGGAGCAGGAGGATCTGAGGCGCCATTTCGCTCATCAGATGCGCACCCTGGAGCAAGTCGCCTGGAACGAAGAGGCCGGTCGGGTGGAAGCCTTCCAACGAGAGGTACTCGGTGCCATTCCCGTGCGAGAGGCGCCCCTTCGCCACCCGGACAGGTCGGAGCTGGTCAACGCTCTTCTGGACGGCGTGCGAACACGAGGAATGCGCAGCCTTCCCTGGACCCGCGAGGCCGAGCGTCTCCGGGATCGCCTGGTCTTTCTGCACGGTCTCGATCCCGACCGGTGGCCGGACCGGTCCGACGAGGCGCTTCTCGCCGACCTGACCGGCTGGCTCGAGCCCTTCGTGGCCACCCTGGAGCGGCCCCGGCGTCTGGAAGACCTGAGTCGCGTCGATCTCGAGGAGGCCTTGTTGTCCGGCGTGGCTTGGGAAGATCGGATTCGTCTCGGCGCGCTCGCGCCCACCCACCTCGACGTGCCGAGCGGAGCCCGCGTGCCCATCGACTACTCGGACCCAGAGGCTCCTGCCCTGGAGGTACGCCTGCAGCAGGTTTTCGGCATGACTGACACGCCGCGGGTGGGGGATGGGCAAGTGCCGCTCACGATGAAGCTCCTGTCCCCGGCGCACCGTCCCGTGCAGGTCACCCGCGACCTGAAGAGCTTCTGGAAGGACGCATACTTCCAGGTGAGGAAGGACCTCCGGGGCCGCTATCCGAAGCATCCCTGGCCGGAGGATCCCCTCAGCGCCGAGCCGACCGATCGAGCCAAGCGCCGATGAGGTGGCGTCCGGGCCGGGTGCGTGCTGGTCACGCCCCGTTGGCCCCCCAGGCGCTACCGGCGTATCATGATCGTTACCCTCGGTTGGTCAGCCGGTCACGGACTGTCCAGCGTCCACTGTGCAACGGGAGACCCCCATGTCCCGACAACCCTTCCTCGCTCTGACTGCGCTGCTGTTGGCGGCGCCTCTCGCCCTGGAGGCCCAGATGGACCTCCACATGCGCGTGGACCGCAGCACCAGCGAAGCCGATCCCGATGACGTGCCCGACGTTTCACTGGAGTATCTGGACGGGGGAGCGATCCGCGTGGGTACCGGGCCTGCCGTGGTGCTCTGGGCGGACGATCACGTCGCGTCCGGCACCTACACGCTGTCCGCGAGCTTCACGCTGGAGGAACCCAGCAGCCATCCCAACTACTACGGGTTCGTCTACGGCGGATCGGATCTGGCTGGCGCGGATCAAACCTACCTGTACTTCCTGGTGGCCCAGAACGGAACGTACATCGTCAAGCAGCGCATGGGAGACATGGTCCACGACATCCAGGGGCGCACGCCCCACGACGCCATCGCCACGCCCGGCTCGGATGGTCGTTCGGTGAACGACTTGGAGGTGCGTGTGGGTGGCGGTGAGACGGAATTCGTGGTCAACGGGACTGTGGTGTATACCGTGGAGAACGCCGGAATGGCGGCCGGGACCGACGGGATCTGGGGCGTGCGTGTCAACCACGTCATCCCCAGCCTGCTCATCTCGGACGTCACCTTCAGGAACTGACGGCGGTTCGACGAGCTGGCCGATCGTCGTCGGTGCGGGGCGTCAGGATGAAAGGAGGAGCTTGTCCGTGGACCCCGCCACCAGTGCGTTCCCCGTGCCGGATTCGCCGCTGATCCCCACGGCGCTCGAGACCGGTCGACTGAACCTCCGTCCCTTCCGTCATGAGGACTGGCGCGCCCTGCATGCCTACTACTCGGACGCCGACGCCACGCGCTACACGGTGGGCCGAGCCTTCACCGAGGCCGAGAGCTGGCGCGCGATGGCAGGCATGGCTGGGCACTGGATGCTCCGAGGCTTCGGCCCCTACTGCTTGGAGGAGAAGGCCTCCGGGTCAGTGCTGGGTGTCGCGGGGCTCTGGTATCCCAACGACTGGCCGGAGCCCGAGATCAAGTGGGCTCTCGTCCGCCCTCACTGGGGTCGCGGCTTCGCCAGCGAGGCTGCCCGCGCCGTGCAGGCCGCGGCCGCGCGACACCTCCCCGACCTGCACCTCATCAGCCTCATTCATGAGGACAACGAGCCATCCATGAGATTGGCTGAGGCGGTCGGGGCTAAGTGCGAGCGAACCATGGACTTCCGGGGATCTACGGCCCGCATCTACAGGCATCCGCATCCGTCCAGCTTGCGGGTCCAGGCGGGGGTGCAGGGTGAAGCGGTGCCACCCGGGAAGCCCGAGTCGCACGCTCCAGGGTGATCCCCCGGGCATAGGCGCGACGAGGGCTCTGGGGGGACTCTACGGGAAGGCGGCGTCACAGGCGAGCACACATCGCCCACGCGCGTCCGACTCGATCAGTCCACGATACGCCGCGCCGCGATCAGCCGATTCTCCCAGTAGCGGTTCTCCAGACTGGATATTTGAACCCCGCTGGAGCTGCTGTGGATGAAATCCCCCCCGCCGATGTAGAGACCCACGTGGCTTGTCGCTCGGGAGCGGCCGTCCGAGAAGCCCAACACGTCGCCCTCCCGCAGCTCGCGCGGATCTGGAGGTACCGATGATCCGGCTTGGATCTGGGCCCAGCTCACCCGGGGCAGGAGGATGCCCGATTGGGCGTAGGCATACTGGATGAGCCCCGAGCAGTCGAACCCGTCGTCGCCGGTGCCTCCCCAGAGATATGGCGTCCCGATCGACTCGAGCGCCACGGATACCACCTGTGCCGTGATCGTCCCCGTCGAGCCGCCACGGGGTTCGACCGCGGAACGTGTTACCGCTGCCCGTCCGGTCGCCACAGGTGGCGCCGGCGCGTGCCCCGGCGTGGGCGGTCCAGGGGTTGCGTGCCCCCCGACCATCGTGCAGGCCCCGAGGGGTACCATCAGAAGCGGTAGCAGGCGGCGGCTGAGTGGCGTCATGCTTCCACGCTTTGCCCGAGGGTGTTCGGAAGTCAACGATTTCCCTCCGGATCCGCCCCTCCTAGGCGCGGACCGGGAGCCGCGCTCACCCGACCGCGTTGACGCTGGATGGCTGCCTCCGTACTTCTCATCGGATCTCGAGATGCGCTTGGGGCCATCTCTGCCCCTGCACGGAGGGCGCAGGGTCCCCCTCCACCCGATCCCGACTTCAAGGTCTCGTCATGCGTCTATCCGCCTTCGCGTTCCTTTGCATGCTGCTCTTCGCCCAGGCCGGATCCGGCCAAGCGATCACCCATGAGCTGCCGATCGCTCCGGAGAACCTCCACTGGGGCTTCTACAGTGGCGCGCTCGAGCCGGCCGTGACCATTCGCTCGGGGGACCGCGTGGAGGTGGAGACGCTGGTCGTCCGCGGGCTGGAACGCGTCTATCTCGCTGGCGCGACCCCCGAC
Organism: Gemmatimonadota bacterium; assembly: GCA_039587535.1. Taxonomy (GTDB): domain Bacteria; phylum Gemmatimonadota; class Gemmatimonadetes; order Longimicrobiales; family Gaopeijiaceae; genus JAWLHJ01. The sequence continues at coordinate 22,802 of JBDHIF010000022.1, read as the reverse complement.
GAGGTGCCGGAGCGGCTGAAAGAAGTGGAGCGGCTCGTGACGGACCGGGGCCCCGGAGCACACCCCATGACGGGTCCGGTGGCCGTGGAGGGCGCGGAACCCGGTGACGTGCTGGAGATCCGGATCCTGGACATGGGATTCATCCATCCCTTCGGCATCAGCTACTTCCTTCCTGGTGCGGGGACCCTTCCAGAAGACTTCCCCTACACACGTCTACGTCTCATCCGGTTCGATCCCGACCGTGGGGTCGCGGAGTTCGCGCCCGGGATCACCTTGCCGCTCCGACCGTTCTTCGGATCGATCGGCGTTGCGCCGTCGCCGCTGATGGGTCGCATCAATACCGGCCCGCCCGCTGACCACCATGGCGGCAACCTGGACCTGAAGGAGCTCACCGCGGGATCCGCCCTCTACCTGCCGGTGCGCGTACTGGGGGGCATGGTTTCGTTCGGGGACGGTCACGCGGTGCAGGGGGACGGCGAAGTGTCGCTCACGGCCCTCGAGACCTCCCTCCGCGGAACGGTGGAGATCGTGCTTCACAAGGACCGCTCGCTCGAGCGGCCACGGGCGGAGACCCCCACCCATTGGATCACCCTCGGGCTACACCCCGACCTGGACGAAGCCGCTCGAATCGCCACCCGGGAGATGGTGGACTTCCTGGTGGTCGAGCGTGGACTCGATCGCGGTGACGCCTACCTGCTGACGTCTTTGGGCGTCGATCTCGCTGTCACCCAGCTGGTAGACGGTACGAAGGGCGTGCACGCGAAGCTCCCCAAGTCGCTGTTCGACGAGCCTTGAGCCCAGCGGAAGCCGACACCGAGACTTCTGCCGGGTCGTGAGGCGCGACCACCGTTCGGGCGCTCACATGTAAGCGGCCGCCGCCGAGCCTGAGCTCGACGGCGGCCGACCTACATGGGCTGGGAGCCCGATGCGCTACGAGACGTTCGGATTGATGTCCCGCTCGCTGTCGGGGATGGGGAAGCACGTGGCCGTCGGCTCGGCATCGAAGATGTCCGTGAGCTGACCCCAGTCCGGCCAGTAGTAGTCACCCGGCGTGTTGTCCCGGGCGGCGTTGCCCACTCCCGGGATCCCGCCCCACCGTCGCAGGTCCAGGAAACGCCGACCCTTCAGGTGACCATCGATGAGCCGCTCGTTCTTGAGATGCGTGCCGGCTTCGGCCGCGCTCGCCGCTGTGAGGGGCAGAAGCGGCATCTCATCGAAGTCGCTGACGTAGCTGGCCCGAACCTCGTTGATGAGGTCCATGGCGTCCTGATAACTCCCCGGATCGTTCAGCAGGATGGCCTCGGCCTCGTAGAGCCGCATTTCACTGCCGCTCGAGAGGATCACCGGGTCACTGAGCCCGAAGTCGGGATCGAAGCTCCATGGGACGTTCCCGAACCCCGGCAGCGACGCGTTGGCCACTGGGAAGTCGGGATCGGTGGTGTACGTCACGCGCTCGTCACCGGTGGCGGTGTAGTACCCCGTCCCGAATCCGCTGCCCAGGTCGTCGTAGAAGTACGTGTAGTGGTAGGTGTACTGCCGGTAGTTCTCGTTCAGGTTGGCGAACGCGATGAAGTTCCGCGTCTCCACGAAGGCCGGATCCGCTTCGATCCCATACACGAAGTCGGTGTCGACCTGAGCCGCGTCCTGCAGCGCTCCTGCCCAGTCGCCCCGCTCGATTCGTGTCTGCGCACGACCGGCATGCGCGGCTTGTAGCTGTTGCGCGTTGGCGGCAGCCGCGATCGCGTCGGTGAAGTGATTCTCGGCTCGCTGCAGCGCCACGTCCCGATCTTCGGCCGATCCTCCATCGATGACGATCTGGCAGAAGTTCTCTCCCAGGAGCTTGCTCGCATATCCCGCCCACAGCATGGCCTGCGCCCGGTTCACGTTGCTGGCCGTCACCCCCTCCTTGTTGAACCGTCGTAGCGCGTCTTCGGCGATGAACCGCGCCTGCTGGGTGTCGTCCCAGTACTCGTCCATCTCGTTGGACGGTAGGGCACCCGCCTGAATCCGGGGGCTGTGGGAGTTGGTATCGCCGCCGGGGAAGACCTCCCGCGTCACGGTGGCGCTGGCGAAGAAGATCCGCATCGCCCCGATCAGGAGGCTCCGCTCTGCCCCTCTCACGAGTCCGGTATGGGTGGTCTCGTCATCGAGGAACTCGTCCTGAACGGGACCGGGGTTCGTGACATCACAGCCGGCCATCCCGAGGCTCAAGCCCAAGACGGTCACGATTCCAAAGGTTGTCATGCCTCTAACCCAGCGCGGACGACCGCTGCTTCCTCCGCCTGGTTCTTGTCGATTCTTCATCTTGATCCTCTCTATCGATTCCATGAGACGCGTCAGAACTGGATGCGCAGCGAGGCCCGGAACGATATGGGCATCGGAACGCGGTTCGAGATCGAGTGCACCGTGTCTTCACCACCGGTGTTGCTGCTCATCTCCGGATCCAGCTCGGGAAAGTCCTTCGTCCAGGTGTAGGACTCGTTCAAGGAGAGCGTCAGCGTGGCGTTGGACACCCGCTCGGGCATCAGGAAGTCGACTGGAATCGAGGCCGCGACCGTCCGCAGCCTGAAGAAGTCGATGGGGAAGGTGTAGAAGTCGGAGTTGACCTCCGTGGCGTCACAGCGGGCCCGCCACAGGGCCGGCGTGTCGTCACGGAGGGCCGTGGTCACGCCTGGATTCTCGTAGTAGGGCCAGCAGATTGGCATCATGGCGCCGCGGGACACACCGCCGGAGCTGGTGTTGGTGACCGTGACGTACGAGCCACCCTTGTACTCACCCACTGCCGACAAGGTGATGTTGCCCGGAACCCGCAGGCTCAGGCTCGGCGTGACGGTCAGGGTCGGGTAGTTCGGACCATAGATGTGATCGGGGTCGACCTCGGGATCGGCGATCGCGTCGGGGTTCGTTACGTACCTGCCCCGGATCACCGGTGCGGGCTCGCCCTCGATGACCCAACCATTGCCACCCAGTTCGAATTCCGGCGCTCCACCGATAGACAGGACTTCGGAGCTGATGGTCGAGAGGTTGACTCCGAAGTCGAGCCCCCAGTCCTGTTGTTGGATGGGAGAGCCGCTGAGCTGCAGCTCGAGCCCCGAGTTCTTGAGCTCACCGACGTTCCGGAGTTGACTGCCGCCGAAGCCTTCGGAGGCGGCCTGTCGGACCTGGAAGAGCGCGTCCGTGGTCTTGGCGGTGAAATAGGTCACGACCGCTTCCACGCGCCCGTCGAACCAGGACGCGTCGAATCCACCTTCGATCTCCGTGGTGACCTCGGGCCCGAGGCCCGGGTTGCCGAGGTTGCGTGGGACGAACGCCGGTTGGTTCGCGAACGGTGCGGCGTCCCAGGTCCGAACTGCGTCGAAGGCACCCGGGGCCCGCCCGGACTGACCGTAGGCGGCCCGTAGGCGCAGGGTCCCCAGGGACTCGGGCCAGAAGTCCTCGTCCGACGTCACCCAAGAGAAGCTGGCCTTGGGATAGACCTGCAGTCCGAAGCCTTCACCGAAGGCGCTGTTTCCGTCGACGCGCGCGCCGAGGGTGAGGAAGTACTTGTCGCTGAAGTCGAAGATGTTCTGCGCGAAAAAGCCGGCGGTCCACACTTTCTGGCGTTCTTCGAAGCCCAAGGTGAAGCCCGCCGAGTTCACGGTCGGCTCGGCGGCTCCGGGGAAGTCCTCACCCCATGCCTCGACCTGAGCCGTCTCGTCGCCGATGGCCTGACCACCCCAGGAGAAGCTGGAGCGGATGTTCTCCGCCACGTCGAAGCTGTACGTCCCCACGTAGTCGAACGTCAGCAGCGTGTTCTGCCAGTGGTGGTTCAGCAGCGCGCCGCGGGGCCGCGAGGGGAAGCCGAACGGCCGGAGGTTCCGCGCGTCCTGCTGCACCCAGTCATACCCGATCGTGAACCGGTTCGTGAGGTTCGCGAGCGGGGAGTAGGTGAAGACGCCGCCCGTGGTGAACCGGTCGACCCACATCTGGATGTCGAAGGCAAGAACCCCGGCCTCGATGGTCTCGAAGGTGTCGTCACCGAAGTAGTTGGCCATCCCACGGTAGACGTTGTGCGTCAGCCCCTGGGCGTTGCTCTGCGAGACGTTCTGCTGCCACTGGCTGAGGTAGGCCGTGTTCCACTGGATTTGGAGATCTTCGAACGGGCTGAACGTGAAGTTCCCGCGGATGCTCCGCTTGTCACCGTACTCGTTGGGCATGAAGCCTTCTTCGTCCGACCACAGCCCGGACACGAAGTACTGCAACGACTCGGCTCCGCCGCGCACGGAGAGCGCGTAGTTGGCGTTGTACCCGGTCTTCAGATACGGGTCGAGCCGCATGTACTCGAAGTTGCAGACGCCGGTACGGGCGCACTCGGGGCCGGTGTCGTCCACGCTGGGCCCGAACTTCCGGCTCCAGACCGCGCCCTGCTGTGTCTCGAACGTCCAGACGGGGGAGCCGCGGGAACCGCTCTTCGTGAAGATCTGGATCACGCCGGCCGATGCCTCGGTTCCGTACAGCGTCGTTGCTGCCGAGCCTTTGATGACCTCGATGCGCTCGATGTCGCCGGGGTTCAGGCCGCTCAGAGGGCTGGTCTGCACCACCGACCCGCGGATACCGCGGTTGTCCACTCCAGCCACGAAGGCGTTGGGCTCGCTGCGCACACGGACGCCGTCGATGTAGACGATCGGGTTGTTGCTCATCGCGAGGCTGGAGTTGCCTCGAAGGCGAATCGCAGGTGCCTGACCGAATTCCCCGCCCGTGGCCCCGATCTCCAGCCCAGGCGCGCTGGAACGGAGCATGTCGTTCACGTCCGTGGGCCGGTTCGGGATGTCCTCCACGTTGATCTGGGAGATCGTGTTGCCGATCTCGCGGCGGCGCGATGCCCCGGCGGTGCCGGTAACGACGATCTCGTCGAGGCCGAGGGCCTGCGACTCGAGCTGGAAGTTCACTGTAACCGTCTGGCCGTCGGCCACGGTGACCTGTTGAGTCTGCGACCCCATGCCGATCTGCTCCGCCACCACGTCGTGCGTCCCCGCGGGAACGTTGAGGAGCAGGAAGCGACCGTCCGCCCGCGTCAGCGTGCCGAGCGATGACTCGGCGATGTAGATCTGGACCTGACTGATGGGTGCCCCGCTGACGGCGTTCGTGACGACTCCGGCAATCTGACCCGTTTGGGCCGTGGCCGCGGCCGGAAGAACCAACAGCGAGAGTAGGGCGCCACACAACAGTCCGAACGATCGGATGTGAGCTCTTCTGCCGCCCGGAGGTTGTCCGGGTTGGCAGGGTTCAGACGAAGCGATCGCAAGCATGTGCGCCTCCCTTTCGAGGGTGTCTGGATGAGCGCCGCGCGAACCATCAGCACGGCTTCACGTCGTCGATCCCGCGTGGGATCGAGAACGAGCCTTGGCAGCTCGGTGACTCAGAGCCGCCTGTAGTCCGGTCCTGCCTTATGACCTCAGCGAGAGCGCTCCGGCTCTCGTGCTCATCTCGCTTGCCCGCAGCGCACGACCACCCGAGCGGGAGTGGGTCGATGGAAACGTTAGGGTCGTGTCGCTTCTGGGGAGATAGGGCGTGTGCGCGGTGACCGCAACCTTTGCGCATGCGGGAAGCTGCTCAGCGGGGCGACGGACCGGTGTCTTGCACGCCCCGGGAACGAGCTATATCCTTTAGAAGTGAAGATCCGGCGACGGGTCCACGCCCGTCAGCGGTCATTCGGCTCGTCCGACGGTCCCTCCGTCGTTCGGGCCCTCCGATAGATCTGTTCCGTCCCGAAGCTTGGGTCGGGCCGGGTTCCCCTTGAACAGGCGGTTCAAGGTTTCTCGCTGCTCGAGTCGGTCCACACATGACCACTACCACGAGGACGCTGGTTCTCGCGCTTCTGGCGTCGACCTCCCTGCCAGCGGTCTTCACTCTCGGGGACTCCGCGGAGGCGGAGCGGCCGGTTGCCGTGCACGACGCACCTCAGCCGGTGGCCGATGCCGCGGCGCTCGATGACATCGTTGACCGTTACTGTGTACGCTGCCACAGCGAGCGACGCATGACGGGGAACCTGAGCCTCGAGGATTTCAACGTCTCCGACGTCGACCTCCAGGCCCAGGTGGGCGAACGGATCATCCGGAAGCTACGGGCGGGCATGATGCCACCTCCTGGCGCGAGCCAGCCTGCGGGGGACAGCCTTCAGATGCTGGTCCAGACGCTGGAGAGCTCCATCGACCAGGCGTGGCGTCGCGACCCCAACCCCGGGGGGCGGTCCTTCCAACGGCTGAATCGGGCCGAGTACGGGCGGTCGATTCAGGAGCTGCTCTCCCTCGAGATCGACCCGGCGAACTTCCTGCCACTCGACATGAAGAGCGCCAACTTCGACAACATCGCTGACGCTCAGCTTCTGTCGCCCACGTTGATGAACGCCTACCTCCGTGCGGCCGACGAGGTTGCCCGTCTCGCTGTGGGCGTTCCCGACGCCCAGCCGAACTCGATCACCTACACCAATTCGGGGTACACCTCGCAGTGGGAGCGCGTCCCAGGGGCCCCTCGGGGCACGCGGGGAGGCATCTCCGTGGTCCACAACTTCCCGGCCGACGGGCAGTACAACCTGGAGTTGTGGTTCGAGCACACGACCACGGGGGAGTTCTACGGCGACGTGACTCCGGGTGAGCAGATCGAGATCTCCATCGATGGTGAGCGGCGGGCCCTTCTCGAGGTCGACCGGTGGATGTACACCGGAGACCCCAATGGAGCCAGCCAGGATGTCCCCTCCATCTTCGTCCGAGCCGGCCCGCACCGGGTCACCGCCGCGTTCGTCAAGGTCACGGACGGGCCGGTCGAGGATCTGCTTTCGCCACATGAGTGGTCACTGAACGATCGCCGGGTCGGAGCAGGGGGATACGGAGTAACCGCGTGGGCTCACCTCAAGGACATGGTCATCGTCGGCCCTTACGGGGCGACCGGTGTGTCAGACACGCCGAGCCGGCAGGCCATCTTCTCTTGCCGCCCTTCGACCCCTGCCGACGCCCGGCCCTGCGCCAAGTCCATCGTAGAGCGGCTGGCCACGGAGGCCTTCCGGCGGCCGGTGTCCAATGAGGTCGTCGAGTCCTTCATGTACCTTTACGACGAAGCGGCGGACGATCAGGGCTTCGAGATCGGAGTGCGAACGGCCCTCCAGGGGATTCTGGCGAGTCCGGACTTCGTGTTCCGGCTGGAACGCGGTCCTGAGTCGGGCGTCGCGCCAGGTGAGGTCTTCGAGATCGACGCCGTCGACCTGGCCTCGCGACTCTCGTTCTTCCTTTGGGCACGGCCTCCGGATGCTGAGCTCCGAGCCCTCGGGGAGAATGGTCGACTCCAGGATGAGACGGTGCTGCGCGAGCAACTGACGCGTATGCTAGCCGACCCGCGGGCCGAAGCGCTCGGGACCCGATTTGCCGCGCAATGGCTCCGGCTGGAGGATCTCGAACGGGTGCGTCCGGATCGCCTGATGTTCCCGGACTTCCATCAACAGCTCGGTGACGCCATGCGCACCGAGACCGAGCTGTTCTTCAACAGCATCGTCCAGGAGGACCGGAGCGTCCTCGACCTCTTCACCGCCGACTACTCGTTCATGAACGAGCGGTTGGCGCGCCACTACGGGATCGATGGAGTCGCGGGGGAGGAGTTCCGCCGGGTACAGTATCCCAATGATCGGCGCCGGGGGGTGATGGGGCACGGAAGCGTACTGACCCTCACTTCGCACGCGGGCCGGACATCGCCGGTACTCCGCGGCAAGTGGGTGATGGAGGTCATTATGGGGACACCCCCGCCACCTCCTCCACCCAACGTTCCGTCGCTCGAGGAGTCCACAAACGAGTCAGAAGGGGGGCGCTTCCTGACGACGGGTGAGCGCATGGCGCAGCACCGCGCTAACCCGACCTGCAACTCCTGCCACCAGATGATCGACCCCATCGGGCTGGCGCTCGACAACTTCGACGTCACGGGTCGGTGGCGGATCCGGGAGCATGGACACCCCATCGACACGCGCACGGAGTTCTACGACGGAACGCCCATGGAGACGCTGCCCGACCTGTTGGCCGCCCTAATGGAGCGGCAGGAATCTCTTGTGCGGAACTTTACGCAGAATCTGATGGCGTACGGCCTCGGTCGTCGCGTCGAGTACTACGACATGCCCCAGGTCAGGCAAATCGTGAGGCAGGCGGAGGAGCAGGATTACGCCATGTCCTCTTTCATCTGGGGTGTGGTGAACAGTGAGGCCTTCCGGATGCGGCGAGCCGCGCTCACGGAAGACCAGGCGCGCAGCTGGTGAGCAGGAGAGTGAAGATCGGTCATCGGCGCTCTGAACTGGGGCGCGAAGTCATACACCACGGGAGAGAACAGCCATGAACGTCATCACGGGACACCATCTGCCCCGCCGTACCTTCCTCCAGGGCATGGGAGCGACCGTGGCCCTGCCGCTCCTGGATGCGATGGTTCCGGCCGGCCTGCGGAGCGCGGCCGTAAGGGACGAGACCCTGGGACGCCCCCGGCTGATCGCTATCGAAAACTCGCATGGTGATGCGGGGTGCACGGAGTTCGGGCAGCGGATGAACCTATGGGCTCCGCCGACGACCGGCCGAGACTTCGACCTGGGCGGCACGTCCATGAGTTCGCTGACCCCTTTTCAAGACTACCTGACCGTCGTGAGCAACACCGACGTGCGGATGGCGGACGCCTACAAGCCGCATGAGGTCGGTGGAGACCATTTCCGAGCGACTGCGACGTTCCTGACTCAGGCGCATCCGAAGCAGACGGAAGGGTCCGACGTCTACGTCGGCACCTCGTTCGACCAGCTTTACGCCCATCGCTTTGGACAGGATACGCCGATCCCGTCCATGCAGCTCTGCATCGAGAACATCAACCAGGCCGGCGGGTGCGCGTACGGCTACAGCTGTGTCTACACGGACTCGTTGAGCTGGGCGTCGCCGACCGAACCGCTCCCGGTCATTCGGGATCCCCGGGTCGCGTTCGAGCAGCTGTTCGGCGCGGGTTCGACACCGGAGGACCGCCGTGCCAGGCGCTTGGCCAACAAGAGTGTGCTCGACGTGATCACGGGCCGTGTGGCGGCCCTTCGTCGTGAGCTGGCGCCGGAGGACGGCCAGCGCATGGATCGGTATCTTGAGAACGTCCGTGAGATCGAGCGGCGGATTCAGGCTGTCGAGGCCAGAAACACAAGCGGCGAGCAGCGCGAGCTTCCAGAGGCGCCCCCCGGCGTTCCGGACTCCTTCACTGAGCATATGCACCTGATGTTCGACCTACAGGTGTTGGCCTTCGAGTCCGACATGACTCGGGTGTTCAGCTTCAAGCTGTCGCGGGATTCCTCGGCGCGGGTGTTCCCGGAGAGCGGGTCGAACGCTCCGTTCCATCCCGCTTCCCACCACGGGAACAGCGAAGAGAACATCCTCGAGTTCTCGAAGATTAACCGTTACCACTTCAGCATGCTGCCCTACCTGCTGCAGCGCCTGAAGGAACGCACCGAGGGTGATCAGACTCTGCTCGACAAGACCATGGTCCTTTGGGGATCGCCGATGGGCGATCCGAACGTCCACAACCACGTGCGCGTGCCCTTCCTGGTTGCTGGAGGCGCGAACGGTCAACTCGACGGGAACCTGCACTTGAAGGCACCGACCGGCACGCCCCTGGCCAACGTCATGCTCACCCTGCTGCACAAGCTGGGCATGGACGATATGGACAGCTTCGGGGACAGCACGGGTGAGTTCTCGTTGAACGCGCCGAGTCTGGCTACGGCGCTGCGGTGATGAAGACTGAAAGAGAGATGAGGAAACACCTGCGTGCGCTTCTGGCGCTCTCTGCCGCGATCCTGTTTGCCGGCGCGAGCGGCCCCCCCGAAACCTCCGTCGCTGATGCAGCCATGAGGGACGACCTCAGTGCCGTCCGCTCGCTCATTGCCGACGGGGCGGACGTGAATGCCGCCCAGGGCGATGGGATGACGGCCTTGCATTGGGCCGCGGACCTCGGGAACGATGAGATAGCGACGATCCTGATCGCGTCCGGAGCGAACCTGGAGGCGCACACCAGGATTGGGGATCTGACCCCGCTCTTGATCGCCGCGGAGGCCGGATCAGGCCCTGTCGTACGGGCCCTCTTGGAGGCCGGCGCCCGGGCGGATGCTCGTTCCAGCGTGGGCGGGGGAACGGCGCTGCATTATGCCGCTGAGGCCGGAAGTGCGGACGCGGTACGGGCGCTCCTCGAGCATGGGGTGGATCCGAACATCCGTCAGCTAGAGTGGGAACAGACTGCGCTCATTTACGCCGCGTCGAAGGGCCGCGTCGCTGCCATGGAGGTCCTGTTGGATCATGGCGCCGATCCGTCCCTTGCGTCGCGTGTCTTGAACGTCTCGATGCGGAGGATCTACGACCGCCGTGCCGCCGAGGTCCGCAACCGGGTGCTCGAGACCTTCAGGCAGACCGCTCCGGACCCGGTGCTGTGGCGCCCCGAGCCTACCCAGGTTCAGGCGGCCGTGCGGGCCGCCAGGCCGTACGAGGAGATAGAGGAGGAGCCCACGCGCATCAATTGGCATGAGGCGCAGCTCGAGGGGAAGGAGCCGGGGTATGCCGACCTCGTCGAGCACATGGGCGGGCTGACGCCGCTGCTGCATGCCGTGCGAGAGGGACATCGTGAGGCGGCTTTGCTTCTCTTGGAACGGGGTGCGGACGTCGATCAGTTGAGCGACGGCGATCATACCAGCCCGCTCCTCATGGCGATGGTGAACGGTCACTACGACCTCGGGCTCGAACTGCTGGCTCGGGGCGCCGACCCGAACCTCTCCAGCGACGCGGGCTCCACGCCCCTCTACGCGGCCATCAACACGCGGTGGATCCCCAAGGCGCGGTTTGCCCAGCAGCAGGCTTACCTGCAGCAGGAGTCCACGCACATCGACGTCATGCGTGCTCTGCTGGAGGCTGGAGCGGATCCCAACGTTCGTTTGACCAAGCACCTGTGGTACATGGAGTACAACTTCAGCCAGCTCGGCGTGGACACGTGGGGCGCCACCCCGTTCTGGCGCGCGGCGCACGGCCTGGACGTAGAGGCCATGAGGCTTCTCGTGGACTTCGGCGCGGATCCGGAGATTCCCACCCGGGCGCCGCCGAACCCGCCGACCTACGCGGACCTGGGGATCAATGACGTATCGGATCTGCCTCCGGTGCCCATCGGTGGGGCGGGGGTCCACCCCATTCACGTGGTGACGGGCTTCGGTGGCACCGGCGCCGCGCGGGCAGGCAACTCACACGAGCACGTTCCCGATGGTTGGATGCCTGCTGTGCGGTACCTGGTGGAAGAGCTCGGGGCTGACGTGAACCAGCGTGACTTCATCGGTTACACGCCGCTCCATCATGCCGCGGGTCGGGGCATGAACGACGTGATCCTTTATCTCGTGGAGCAAGGGGCCGATCCGCTGGCGGTTGCCCGTACCGGTCAGACCACGGTGGACATGGCGAACGGCCCGGCCCAGGGCGTGACGCCGTTCCCTCGGACCATGGAGCTGCTGGAGAGCATGGGCGCCATCAACAACAACGCCTGCATCTTCTGCTGAAGGATCTTCCCTAATCCGAGCTACCGGGCCCGGAGCGACCGCGTCAGTCGCTCCGGGCCACGCCGTACGGCTCGCCGTCCCGTAGCGTGACCCAGGGCGTCAGGCGCATGCCCCCGGGACGGGTGTTACCCGTGGCGTCTGTGAAGGTGTAGTCGCCCTCCAGGACCTCGAACACGGCCACGTCCGCCGTCTTACCCACCTCCAGTGACCCGAGCTCGGCACCGTAGTCGAAGATCCGGGCCGGGGTCGCGGTGGATGCTTCCACCGCCCGATCGAGGGGCAGACCCAGCGCCACGAATTTGGAGATGTTGGTCGGGAGATCGAAGACGGGGCCCGTGACGTTGCCGTCGTGAACGTCACTCGAGATGACCTGGGGCTCGACCCCCTGGTCGAGGATCCGCTCGGCGACGTCGAAGTCGAGATTGCCCCTGCCGTGCCCTATGTCGAGCCAGATCCCGTTGGCGACGGCCTCCCGCACTTCGGGATAGACCCGTCCGTTGGCATCGAGGATGCTCCCCTCGCGGCGAAACGCGTGTGTCAGGACGTCACCGGGGCGAAGGTACTCCAGCACACGAGGCAGGGGAGAGGTCTGGCCTCCGATGTGAAGTGTGATCGGGACGCCCGTGGCGTCTGCGGCTTCTCGTGTGCGCCGCATGACTTCCAAGTCCTGTCCTCCCTCGATCCCCGAGAGCATACGCACCTTGATGCCCACGGCCACGTCGGGGTCGGCTTCCAGGGTCCGGACCACCGCCTCCACGTCTACGTCCTCCAGTCTGGCCAGCTCGTTGGAGGTGGTCATACCGATGCGCGACATGTTGAGCGCTGCGTAGACCCGCGTGCGCGCGGCGCGCGCCACGTGGTCCCTGAATGCGGGAAAGGTCGTGGCTCCGGCCGAGCCGGCGTCGACGACGGCTGTGACGCCGCGGGAGATACCGACCAGGTCCGGGTCGATGCCCAAGGTGTTCACGCCCGGGTACACGTGGACGTGGATATCGATGAGCCCCGGCGTCACGAGCTTTCCCCGGGCGTCGATGACACGGCGTACCCCCTCGGTCGGGAGCGACGGGCCGATCTCCGCGATACGCCCGGCGGCGATGCCAATGTCCATCACGCCATCGATGTTCTGCGCCGGGTCGAGAACGCGGCCGCCGCGCAGCACCGTATCGTGGGCACGGCGAGCGCCCAGGGCCGGACGCGGCACAGCGGCTGCCGCCAACGCGGTTGCGGCGGTGCACAGGAACGCGCGGCGAGTCGTTTGCGGCATGTCGTCCACCCTCGGTAAACAAGGAACGGCGGCGTCTCTGGCAACCTGAGCGACCGATCTGCCTGCCGCAACCGACCGGCGGTCATGATGGCAATGGATTGCCCGTAGATGCGTTCTGATCCAGATTTTGGAGCTGTCCCCCGCCGCGCGCGGGCGGTTCGAGACCGTCCGCCGCCGGCCAGCCGTCTCCTCCAACCCGATGACCGTGTCGACGCCCCAGGATCACCTTGCAGTCGCGCCCGAGCTCAGCCGGGACGACATACTGACCGACTACCGTACGGCGTATCTCAGCCGCCAGATGAGCGTCGTGGCCCGTCGAGAGGTGCACGCGGGCCGGGCCAAGTTCGGGATCTTTGGGGATGGGAAGGAGATCGCGCAGGTCGCCATGGCACGGGCGTTTCGGGCCGGAGATTGGCGGTCCGGATACTATCGCGATCAGACGCTCATGATGGCATTGGGGTTGCTGACCCCTCAAGAGTACTTTGCCCAGCTCTACGCGCACACCGACGTCGAGGCGGATCCGGCCAGTGGCGGGCGGTCGATGGGAGGGCATTTCGGCAGCAGGCTGCTGGACGACAACGGCCATTGGACGAGCCACATGGCTCGGCCCAACTCATCCGCGGATGTGTCCCCTACTGGCGAGCAGATGCCTCGGCTCGTGGGTCTCGGATACGCTTCACGGCTGTACCGGGAGCTTGAGGAGCTCCAGCATCTGACGGACTTCTCCGAGGCGGGTAACGAGGTCGTTTTCGGGACGATCGGCAACGCGAGCTGTGCTGAAGGTCTGTTCTGGGAGTCGCTCAACGCCATCGGCGTGATTCAGGCTCCGGTCATCGTGTCGATCTGGGACGATGGGTACGGGATCTCGGTCCCCAACGAGCTGCAGGTCCTGGGCGGCAACCTGACCGAGCTCCTCCAGGGCTTCCGCCGCAGGGACGACCTGCCCACCGGATATCATCTCCACACAGTGCACGGTTGGGACTACCGGGCCCTGCTTTCGGTGTACCGGCGTGCAGCGGACAACGCGCGCAACGGGCGGATTCCGGCCATCGTGCACGTGATCGAGATGACGCAGCCTCAGGGCCATTCCACATCCGGTAGCCACGAGCGGTACAAGCCCCAGGAGCGGCTCGACTGGGAGGTGGAATTCGACCCCATCACCAGGATGCGGGCTTGGATGATCGCCGAGGGGATCGCTGAGGAATCCGATCTCGAGATTCTCGAAGCGAAGCTGGACAAGAAGGTCTTCGAATACCGCGACGCGGCGTGGGACGCATTCCGGGCGGAGCCGCTGGCCGAGGCGGAGGAGCTGGCGGTCCTCGTGGAAGAGGCAGCCGCGCACTCTTCCCGTGCTGAGGATCTGCAGTCGATCGCAGCCAAGCTCAGAGGCATGGGCGCACCCCTCAGGAAGCACTTGGTGGAGGCGTGCCGCTCGGCACTCATGGTCGTGCTTCCCGAAGACAATCCCGTGAAGGCCCGCCTGATCGTGTGGAACCGGAGTACCCTGGCCGAGGGGCGAGCCCAGTTCGCCAGGTGGCTCCACTCCGAGTCGGACGCTTCCCCGCTTCACGTGGAGGCGGTACCGCCCGTATACGGGGAGGATCCGAAGCAGCTCCGCGGATTCGAGATCCTGAACCACGCCTTCGACGACATCCTGCGCCGGGATCCGAGAGTCGTGATCTTTGGCGAGGACGTGGGACAGCTCGGTGGCGTGAACGCTTCTCTTACCGGCTTGCAGGAGAAGTACGGGGAGCTTCGGGTGAGTGATACAGGTATCCGCGAAGCAACCGTCGCGGGGCAGGCCGTGGGGATGGCCGTGCGTGGACTCCGCCCCATCGGGGAGATCCAGTATCTGGACTACATTCTCTATGCGCTCCCCGTCCTTTCTGACGACCTGGCCATGATGCAATGGCGGTCGGCGGGGGGGCAGAAGGCTCCGGCGATCATCCGGACCCGGGGCCACCGCCTCGAAGGAATCTGGCACTCGGGCTCGCCCATGGCTGCGCTTTTGGGGCTCCTGCGCGGGATGCACGTGGTGGTACCCCGTGACTTCACGCGAGCGGCAGGTTTCTACAACACGCTCATGGACGGAGACGACCCAGCGCTGGTCATCGAGGTGCTCAACGCTTACCGGCTCAGGGAGCCGATGCCGGAGAACCTCATCGAGATCCGCATCCCGCTGGGGCAGCCCGAGATTCTCAGAGAAGGCGGGGATGTCACGCTGGTGACATACGGCGCGTGCTGCCGTATCGCTGAGTCGGCGGCGGACCTCCTGGCCGAGATCGGCATCGGGGTCGAGATCATCGACGTCCAGACGCTGCTTCCCTTCGATCTGGATGAGCGCATCGTCGAGTCGGTCAAGAAGACCAACCGTCTCGTCGTCTTGGACGAGGACGTTCCCGGCGGTGCATCGTCCTTCATCGTGCACAAGGTGGTCGAAGAGCAGGGTGGGTTCATCTGGCTGGATGCGCCTCCGACCACCATTACGGCCCAGGAGCACCGACCGGCGTACGGCTCGGACGGTGACTTCTTCAGCAAGCCGGGGGTGGAGGACGTCTTCGAGCGGGTCTACGCCCTCATGAGCGAAGCCCACCCAAGGCGATTCCCGGGTATCGGTTAGGCGGACGCCACGAAGCCGGCACGGGCCGTCGCCCGCCGCAACTTCGGGGGTCGGGGCCCCTAGGGCAGCGGGAATCATACGTCCAAATCGGAGAGGTTAAGATGGGTCTCGACTTCCTGGTCCCGATCTTCGGGATCCTGCTGGTTCTGGTGCCCGTGACGGGGCTGACTGCAGTCTTCACGCTCCGCTACGGCGGCAAGCCGTTCGTCGAGACCCTGGCCCGGGAGCTGCGTGGCGTCGGAACATTGCCCGAGCCGGAGGCGGAGCGCCGCATCCACGAGCTCGCCGAGCAGGTAGAGCATCTGACCGCCGAGGTCGTGCGGCTTCGTGAGGCGCAGCAGTTCGATGAGCGGCTGCTCGAAGGTGAGAAGCATCGATAAAGTCGCCGTGCCGGGACCTGCGGCTGGGGGCAGCGTAGGCACGATCTGAGCGTCGGGCTCGGTCGCTCGGAGGCCGAGGCAGATCCGGTACCAAAGCCTGGGCGAACAGAGCGGCCACCCGGGTGGGTGACGAAATCGTCTGGAGCCTCCGTCGCGGCAGCACGTCCGTGGACCGGGAGCGTCGCCGTGTCTAGCTTTCTCGTTGGCCGCGTCGAAAGCACTCGCCTCCAACCCTGCGATCCATTGTCGAGATCCCCGGACGGAACCATGGCCGACGGCGAAGACCAGAAGCTCTCTAAGGAGTTGAAGCTGTTCGACGTGTTCGCCATCAGCACGGGCGCCATGTTCAGCTCCGGCTTCTTCCTTCTGCCCGGTCTGGCGGCGGCGGAAGCCGGCCCCTCGGTCGTCTTGGCCTACCTCATCGCCGGGGTCCTCATGTTGCCGGCCATGTTGAGCATGGCCGAGCTTTCCACCGCGATGCCGCGTGCGGGGGGTGCGTACTACTTTCTCGACCGGGCCCTGGGTCCCGTGGTGGGTACGGTCGGTGGGGTGGGCACCTGGATCGCGCTCATCCTCAAGAGCGCGTTCGGCCTGATTGGCATGGGGGCTTATCTGGCCCTCTTCTTCGACGTCCCGGTGACGCAGCTCGCGCTGGTTCTCACCCTCGTGTTCACGATTGTGAACATCGTGGGCGCCAAGGAGACGAGTCAGCTTCAGCGATGGCTGGTCGTCATCCTGCTCAGTGTGCTGTTCTTTTTCCTGGTGCAGGGCTTCGTCGAGATCGTGAGCCTCGGACCCGGTGTCGTGCGGGAGTCGCAGTTCTCGCCGTTGATGCCCTTCGGGGTGACTGGACTGTTCTCGACGGTGGGCCTGGTCTTCGTTTCCTACGCCGGCCTGACGAAGGTGGCCAGCGTGGCCGAAGAGATCCAGGACCCGGACGTGAACATCCCCCTCGGGATGACGTTGTCCCTCATCGTGGCCACCGCGGCGTACGTACTGGGCGTGGTGGTGATCGTGGCGGTGCTGGAGCCCAACGCCCTGCACGAGGATCTCACGCCGGTCGCGACGGCCGCGCGGTCCTTCTTCGACTGGCTCCCGGGGTCCACGGGTGTGGTTCTCGTTGTGGCGGCCGCGATCGCGGCGTTCGCCTCCACCGCGAACGCGGGAATCATGTCGGCGTCCCGGTACCTCTTCGCCATGGGCCGTGACAAGGTCGTTTCTCCGGGCTTCTCGCGTATCGGGCGTTTCAAGACCCCCACCCGCGCCGTTTGGGCGACCGGGGTGCTCATGGCGCTCGTGCTGGTCTCTCTGGACGTCATGTCGGTGGCGAAGCTGGCCAGCGCTTTCCAGCTGTTCATCTTTTCGCTGTTGAACCTGGCCGTCATCGTGCTCCGAGAGAGTCGTATCGAGGGATACGACCCGGGATACCGCTCGCCGTTCTATCCCTGGGTCCAGGGAGCTGGCGTCCTGATCCCGCTCTGGCTCATCACGCAGATGGGCGGGCTCACGATCCTCTTCACGTTCGCGCTCACCGGTGTGGCGCTCTGGTGGTACTTCTACTACGCCAAGGGCCACATGACGCGGGAGGGTGCCGTGCTGCACCTGTTCGAGCGGCTGGGCCGCCAGCGCGACTTCGGCCTCGAGCGTGAGCTGCGCGAGGTGCTGCTCGAGAGTGACCGGGGTGGTCACGACCCCTTCAGCGAGCTGGTGGCGGAGTCCCTCGTCATCGATCTCGAGTACGAGACGATCGTGTGGCGCGTGGCCGCTCGACTGACCGCGGAGTTCGGCATACCCTCGGACGACGTGGCAGAGGCCATCCTGACCGAGTCGCGGGTTGGACTCACACCCGTGGCGAACCGCGTCGCGCTACCTCACGTGAAGCTTCCGAACGTGCGAACCTTCCATCTCGTGTTGGTACGGACGCCGGAAGACGTACGTCTGTCGGTGGAAGGGGGAAAGGGATCGGAGCCGGTCCGGGCTCTGTTCTTCCTCGTCAGCCCAGAAGCCCGTCACCTCGGCTTCCTGGCCTCGCTCGCGGGGCGGATGGACGACGACAAATTCATCTTCGATTGGACCTCGGCCGAGACCGAGCAGGAGCTTAAGGAAGCCGTGCTTCATGAAGAACGCTTCCTGTCGCTGGAAATCCGGGGGGAAGGACCGACGGAGGAGCTGGCAGACCGGGAGGTCCGCGAGATCGCCTTGGTGGAAGGGGCGCTTATCGCGCTGGTCCACCGGTCGGGCACCGTGGTGATCCCTCGCGGCCGAACCCGGCTCGAATCCGGCGACCGGCTCACTCACGATCGTCGGTGAGCCCGACGCCCTCCGTGAGCTGCGGGCCCGATTCCCCGAGCGGTAGGTCCGGGGCCTGCGGGTCGTGCGTTGACCCCTTGAGCCCTCGCCACTAGCCTCCCGGGTCCTCGCCGGCACCTGAGGCAGCGCCGGCTCGTCTTCTCCAATTCCCCAGGCTCCAATGCTCAAGGTCGGCATCGTCGGCCTGCCCAACGTGGGCAAGTCGTCGCTTTTCAATGCGCTCACCGCCGCCGGCGCTCCCTCCGAGAACTATCCGTTCTGCACGGTGGACCCGAACATCGGCACGGTCGAGGTCCCGGATCCGCGACTGGATCTCATCCACGGGCTGAGCGGCTCGAAGACCAAGGTGCCGACCGTCATTCAGTTCGTCGACATCGCCGGGTTGGTGGAGGGCGCCTCGGAAGGCGAGGGGTTGGGGAACAAGTTCCTGGGCAACATCCGCGAGGTCGATGCGGTGGCGCACGTTCTGCGCTGTTTCGAGGACCCGGACGTGACCCATGTGTTGGGCGGTGTGGATCCCGTGCGCGATCGCGACATCGTCGAAACGGAGCTCGCGCTGGCGGATCTGGATACGGTCGAGCGTCGGCTGGAGCGTGTGGCCAAGAAGGCGAAGTCGGGAGAAAAGGAGGCTATTCAGGAACAGCGTGTGTTGGAGCGGGCACGAGACGCGCTCACCCACGGCCAAGCGCTTCGGACGCTCGAGCTGACGGACGAAGAGCGGCACGTCCTACGCGGGTTCCAGCTCCTGACGGCGAAGCCGGTGCTGTACGTGGCCAACGTGTCGGAGGAAGATCTCCCCGGAGGTGAAAACGATTGGACCCGCGCCTTGCGGGACGTCGTGGCGGACGTAGCGGAGAAGGCGGGTGGTGGCGAGGAAGTCGTGACGATCTGCAGCGCCATCGAGTCGGAGCTCGCCGAGCTCTCGCCGGACGAGCGGAGCCTCTTTCTGGAGGAGCTTGGCCTCGTGGAGACTGGTCTGAACCGTCTCATCCGAGCCGCTTACGACCTCCTCGGCCTCGTCACGTACTTCACGACCGGGGAGAACGAGAGTAGAGCCTGGACCATCCGTCGGGGGAGCACGGCGCCGGAGGCAGCGGGGACGATCCACACCGACTTCGAGCGGGGCTTCATCCGGGCCGAGACCATACACGTCGACGAGTTCGAGCGGGTCGGGTCGTGGAAGGAGGCCCGAGAGCAGGGGGTGCTGCGGTCGGAAGGCCGAGGCTACGTGGTGCAGGACGGAGACATCATGCTCTTCCGCTTCAACGTGTGACCCTCCCGGAGAGGGTCAGCTCGTCGGCGCCCGTGCGCTCGAGAATCTTCTTGGCCGTGTCTTCGAGTTCGTCCGAGTGGACGCGTACCTCGATCCGGCTCCCTTCCAGTACGTCGGAACTCAGGTCATCAAGGCCTTTCCAACGCCCGATCCCCAGAATGCCTCCGAGTGTGACACCGGCTGCGGCTCCGCCAAGCCCGCCCCGGAGCGCGGCGGTGAAGGGTGCTCCGACGAAAGCGCCATCGCCTGAGGCCATTGGGACGCCCACGGCGAGGCCGCCCATGAGCAGAGCCCCCGCGACGGCACCGATGCGTGCGCCCATCCAAGCTCCGTCCAATACACCGCTCTCGTCCTGGACCGGACACTCTCGGGTCGTCCCGGACGGACTGTGCACCCGGACACTGATTACGTCGGCAGGAACGCTCTCGCCCAGCAACGCACGCACTGCCGCCGTGGCGAGCGGCGCGGCGTGATAGATTCCAGATACGATTCTCACGAGCCTAGACTCCTCCCAATCGGCGCCATGGAAGTCATCCACGACGAGCGGCACGACCGTTTCGTGCTCGAGCACGAGGGGACGCTGTCCATGGTCCAGTACCAACGTCAGGAGGGCGGGGTCCTCCACCTCGTTCGGACCTGGGTCGCACCGGAGTACAGGGGCAGGGGGTTCGGCGTACTTCTTGTGAGGGCCGCGTTGGACCACGTGAGGGAGCAGGACCTGACGATCCGCTCGTCGTGCTGGTTCGTGGACGATTTCGTCGAGCAGGCGCCCGAGTATCAGGATCTGTGGGCTTGAGCGGCCGTAGCCTGGCCGTCTACCCGACACTCGGCCGCGAAGGGTCAGCCAGGTAGCGGAGCACCAGCGACGACGTCGAGATTGGGGAGCATGACGATCTCGATCCGACGGTTTAGCCGGCGTCCGTCGGCATCTTCGTTGGTGGCCACCGGCTGGAACTCCCCGTACCCAGCTCCGGAGACGTTGCCGGGTGCGACGCCCGCCTGAATCAGGAGCCTGACCACGGAGAGGGCCCTCGCACTGGAGAGCTCCCAGTTGGATGGGAATCGCTCGGTGGAGATCGGCACGTCGTCGGTATGACCCTCGACCTGGAACTGCCGGTCGTCCAGCTCGCCGAGGACCTGTCCGACCTCCAGGAGGGTCGCTCGTCCCTCACCACCGATCTCCGCGCTACCCGAGGCGAAGAGGATGTCCTGAGGGAGCTGAATGACCATGCGACCGCGGGAAATGTCCACGGAAACCTGGCCGGCGTCGATCAGGGAGCGGAAGCGCCCGATGACGTCTTCGTAGATCCGATTCCGGTCGCGGACCTCCTCTTCAATGGCCCGAAGCGTGGAGAGCTGCTCCCGCAGAGCTTCGCGGTGACAGCCTCGGCTCGGAGGTCCTCCAGCGTGCGGACTTCCCGCTCCAGCGCTTCGATGCGACTGTCCAGGCGCTCTTCACGGCGACCAAGCTCAACCAGCTCTGCCTCTAACTCGGCTTCCCGCGTCTCCTGTCGGGCAACCTGGTCCCGAAGCGATTCACCCTCGGCCCGGGCGCCGGCCAGGTCCGCCAGGGCGACCTCATGCGTGCTCTTTTTCACACAGCCGGCGAGAGGTGCGAGTAGGGCGAGCGCCAACCAGACGGGGCTGCGGGGCATCGAGGGTTCTCCGAAGTGAGCAGGGGTTATGGGCGAAACGTATCGGCTGCGGCGGGACCGGGGGAGGGGGTGCCCCTCCCTTGATCGCGGGTGAGGCGCGCGTGAGCTTCGAACGACTCCACCATCCCGCTCGGGAGGTACCGCATGATGGGTGCATCGGGGAACCACACGGCCGAAGATCGACTCAGGAGCAATACCTTGAGGCGGTTCGAGGGGGCTCGTACGCGTGCTCGCCCCGCATGTGCTGCATTCCGTCGAGGCCGTGGAGAAAAGCTTGATGCTTCCAAGAGATCCAAGCGGCACGTCGTGAGCGGTCGAGGACTCGGGTCCCGGAGACCCGCCCGCATTGAGCCACCGATGCCCCTGGCATCGTGAGTCTTCTGTTCGGTGGCGTGGGCCTGCTCCTCCTCTTCATCGGAGGGGAGGCGATGGTGCGTGGAGCCTCCTCCCTGGCGCTCCGTCTCGGACTCTCGCCTCTGGCGGTGGGACTCACGGTCGTGGCGTTCGGCACCAGCACTCCCGAGCTGGTCGTGTCTCTGGACGCGGTGTTCGCGGGGGTCCCCGACATCGCCGTGGGCGGTGTGGTGGGATCGAACATCGCCAATGTGACCCTCATTCTCGGGGTTGGGATGCTCCTGGGTCCGTCTCGTGTGGTGGCCCGAACGGTACGGGTGGACGCTCCGTTGGTGGTGGGCATCTCGCTGGTGCTGGTCCTGGTGCTCCAAGACGGGGTGGTGTCACGGTTGGAGGGTGCCGCGCTGGTGGCGTCGCTCGTGGCCTTCACGGCCGTCACGCTCCAGCAGGGTCGCAAGGAGACTGCCGAGGTGAAGGAGGAGTTCGAAGAGGCTCTGGAGGGCCCTCCGCGCGGCATGCTGTCCAGTATCCTGATGGTGGCTCTTGGATTGGGCGCCCTGCTACTTGGTGGCCAGGTCTTCGTGAGCTCGGCGGTGCTCATCGCTCGGACCCTGGGGGTCTCGGAGGCGGTCATCGGCCTCACCATCGTCGCGGTCGGCACCAGCCTTCCGGAGCTCGTGACCTGTGTAGTGGCGGCGATGCGCGGTCACGGCGATATCGCGGTGGGCAACGTGTTGGGAAGTAACATGTTCAACGTGCTGGGGATTCTGGGTACCACTGCGGTGGTCTTGCCCCTGCGCCCTACGGGCATCACGGCCGCCACGCTGGGGGTCATGATCGCGTCCGCGGTGGCGGTGGCGGTCATGGCGTTCACGGGCCATCGGATCTCGCGTCTGGAGGGAGGTGCCCTCCTCGGAGGCTACGCCGCGTACGTGGCTTGGCTTCTCATCAGCTGAGGAGAATCCAGGTCGCTGGCAGACCGTGACGCCTGAGGAGCCGCTTGAGAGAGTGACCGCCAGGCCCAGCGACGCGGGACTCCGGTCCGTGGCACGTCATCGCCTTCCCACGGATGGCTGGGAGAAGCTCTAGGTCGTCACCTTGTGAGGTGAGCGTCCCTTGGACGCGCGCGGCTCGCCGACCAGGAGCAGCGATAAAGCCAAAGCCACGGTGGCCGTGATGTAAAGCCATCCGGGAATCCGACTCGACGCATCGACCCAACCCAATCTGGTCGGTACGACGGCAACCGCGTTGTTCAAGAAGTGCCACAGGACCGCCGGGTAGATCGACCCGCTCCGGATGACGACGGCTGCCAGCACGACCCCGAGGAAGGCCGTTGGGGCGATGCGGAAGAGGGACACGTGAAAGACGCCGAAGATCGCTCCCACGGCG
>JBDHIF010000053.1:0-11862 GCA_039587535.1 Gemmatimonadota bacterium | reverse complement strand
CGTGACCCGACCCCGCGTGCTGCGCGGTAGGATCTTGGCGATCGAATCGGAGAGCCTGGTGATCGACGTGGCCATCATCGTTTATGTCCTCGAGTGGCCTTCGGTCCTCGAGCTCCAGGCGACGCTCGCCCGAGCGAGGAACAGCGGAATGAAGGCGCTTCTTGTCATCTCGATCCAGCTTTCGGTTTCAGTTTGTTCCTGTGTCACCCCCCTCCTTAGCAACGGCCGTGCCTAAGACTCGATTGTGTGCCGCAAAGTGTTGTCATTAATATGCTTAACGATGCTCATACCCATCCCGGGGTGCGATGGAGCCACGGGGCCTGGGCCCTCTTCGCCATCTCGGTTGGAACGTTGCGTTACAGGGGGCGAATCCATGGATTCGAGCGGAGTACCACCGCGTGACGGTGCGCTCCTTTCGCCGACGCCCTGTTGCTTGCCTCGGCGGGCGGGCGTAGCTGTGCTGGTCAATGGTCGGAGACGCCGCGGGTCCATCATGCGCGACGCCTGACCCTGGGTGGGGCGGTCTGAGCATCCACTGTCACGGCTGAACGCTACGGTCGCGGCCCCAACGTTCTCGTGTGGGAAGACCCCGGGGTCGACTTGCGTGAGGTGGAAGCGAGCGTCCGGACTGCCAGTGCCTTCACACGCTGGGGACGGCTACGCGTGGTCGTGCGTCGCGCCGTTGCCGGTGGGCGTTGCAGCCGCGCCAGGCTGTTCCGTGCGCTCTGCGGGTGAGGTCAGAATGGCGGAGACCGACGGTTCCGGCGCAAAGAGCGGACAGGTTTCGCGCATCTTGACGCTCAGGTGCTCCACTCCGATCTCGTCTCCCGAGCAACGTTCGACGGCGCTCTGCATCACGCCCCTGAGCTCTCGAGCGTTCCCGGGCCACAGGTGGGCGCTCAGCGCCGCGGCGGCGTCGTCCGAGAGCGTCTTGGGCAGAAGCCCCTGCTCGCGGGTCATCTCGTCGACGAAGTGTGCCGCCAGGAGAGCGATGTCCTGACCCCGCTCCCGAATCGGCGGCAGCGACAGTCGCACGGGATTCAGGGCATGGTAGAGGTCCTCCCTGAAGACCCCTTGAGCGACCAGCTCCTCGAGCGGTCGCGTGGTCGTGGCGATGATGCTGCAGCGGACGTCGTACTCCTCGAGCCCGCCCAGTCGGCGGACGCGTCGTTCGGTCAGCGCCCGCAGGAGCTTCGGCTGAAGTGCCTGCGGCAGCTGCCCGATGTCCTCGATGACCACCGTACCGCCTTCCGCCAGCTCCAGCATGCCCTTCTTCCTGGAGGCTGCCCAGGGGAGAGCGTGCCGCTCGTGTCCGAAGAGCTCGGACTGCAGCAGCTTGTCGGGCATGGCCTTCGGATCGATGGTCAGCAGGGGTCCGTCGGCCCGAGGGCCCCCGTTGTGGAGCACCCGGGCGAGCAACCGCTTGCCGGTCCCGGGCTCGCCAACCAGCAGCACGTTGTCCGGAGCGGACAGGGCCACTCTGCTGGCATACTCCAGGGTGCCGGTAATCGCACGGCTTTCGCCTACGATCCCCCAATACGAGGCCTGTCCGACCACGTCCCGGGTCGTCCCACCCGCAGGGCCAGCCGCACCCGTGGAAGCGAGCACCAAGCTCATGCCGAGCCTCCGAGCTGCTCCAACCGCTCCCGCATGTCGGCAGCGTCCAGCGTCGCATCGAGAGACTCGAATCGGGACAGCGCGTCCTCCCAGAGCGTACGTGCCCTGGCAAAGTCGCCTGTGCTGCGTTTGGTCTCGCCCATCTCCCGCAGCACTTCGGCGTGCAGGAGCGCGTCCTGGCCTTCGTGCGCCAGGTCGCGGGCTTCGGACAGGTACTCGAGCGCGAGCTCCAGCTTGCCGCGCTCACGCTCGATGATCGCCTGGAGCTTGAGTCCCTCGGCCTTGAGGAGGCCGTCACCGCGCTCCTTGGCGATGGTAAACACACGCTTGCAGCGGCGCCGGGCGGTTCGCCACTTGCCGCTGCCGATCAGGGCTTCGACACGATTGACCTCGAAGAGGCCCTCCGTTGCCGAGTCCTTCCGCTTCCGGGCCAGCTTCAGCCCCCGTGTGAGCGTGGCCTCGGCATCGCCGAAACGACCCAGGTCGATCTCCAACATACCCAGGTTGTTGAGCACCCAGCAGACGCCTTCCATGTCACCGGCCTGCTCGAACGCCCTGAGGCTCTTCCGGTAGTGGACTTCCGCGCTGTCCAGGTCGCCCCGGACGCTGGCCATGACGCCCAGGTTCTGCTCGACCATGCCGGTCAGGCGGAACTCGGCGGCTTCGTTGGCCAGGCGCACGGCCCTTCTGTATTGAGACTCGGCCAGCTGTAGATCGCCGCGGCGCTGAGCCACGACGGCCAGGCAGTTCACGGCGTACGCTTGACCCTTGGGGTACCCACACCACGTGGCCACCTCGAGGCTCTGATGAAACAGCGTCTCGGCCTCGGAGGTCTCGCCCCGGCGCGCCTTGGCCGTCCCGAGGCGGTAGAGAAGATCCGACACGAGCGGCACGGCCTGGCCGGCCATGAGTGCCAGCGCGTGCTCCCAGAGCTCGGCAGCAGCGTCGGCATCGCCGGAACGCTCCTTGTCGTTGCCTTGCTCGTGGAGCGCGTGGGCCTTGGCGAGCTTCTCTTCAAGCTCCCTGGCGGTCACGTCAGCGCTCGGAAATCCGGTCATCGGTCGACGATCCACTCTTGGCGGGTAACCGTTCTCGACTCAGAACGCCAGGGCGTAGCCGGAGAAGTGGGTGGTCTGGAAGACCAGCTTGCCGTTCCCGTAGTAGACGGGGAACGTCTCGACCGCGTCCACGTTGCCTTGGCTGCCGTCGCCCTCGTAGTACACGCCCAGGAAGTCGTTCAGGATGCCGTTGGGCGTGTCCTGCTTGAGCAGGTACTCGGCTTCGGTGCCCTCCACCTCGATCTTGATGGTGATGGGCGTGTTGAAGGTGATCCCGTGGGGATAGAACTCGAACGCCACGCGGTCTCCGGCGTGGGCCAAGAGTCCGATCCACTCGGTGTCGTCGACCGCGCCAGCGGGCACGTACACCTCGATACCTGCTGCCGGAAGCCGCAGCCAAGTGCTCTCGTCATCGTCGACCTCGGCCTTGACGCCCATGTCATAGGCCAGCGGCACGGTGCGGCCCAGGACGTCCATCCCGGGGGCCGGAGCGGTCGAGAAGAACGGCCGCGCCTCGGGGCCGTCTTCGAAGGCCTGGACCGGCCCGGAGTTTTCGGCACAGGCGGCGGCCATCAGGGCGGCGCCCGCCAGTGTCAGAAGCTTCTTCCAGTTCATTCTGATCTCTCCTATGGGTCGTGCTGCTGGTGTTGCAGTAGGCTTGCTCGATCACATCGCCAGCGCGTAGCCGGAGAAGTGATCGGTTTCGAATTCCAGCCACCCGTTGTCATACCAGATGGGGAAGGTCTCGACCGGGGTGACGCCGCCGCTGGCGGCGTCGCCGACGAAGTAGACGCCGAGCACGTCGCTCAGGTAGCCGTCGGGTGTGCCCTGATCCTTGAGGTACTCGAGCTCGGTGCCGTCGACCTTGACCTGGATCAAGATTGGCGTTGCGAAGTGGATCCCGTGAGGAGCGAACTCCCAGCGCACCCGATCGCCCGCCGGGGCGGTCAGGGTGATCTCCATCTCGACGTTCGGGTCGTCGCCGAGAGCGCCGGCCGGGATCCAGACCTTGATCCCGGCCTTATCTATGGCCAGCCATTCACCCTCATCGTTCTCGACCAGCTTGGTCCGGGACCGGGTTTCCTCCAGCGTCTCCGTGCGGTCCAGGATGTCCATCCCAGGGGCAGGAGCCGTGGCGAAGAACGGCCGCGCCTGCAGGTCGGGAGTGAAGCTCTGCACCGGAGTGGGGCTATCTGAACAGGCCACGGCCGCCATTGAGGCGACCAGCACGGCCAACGTCGATCTCTTCCAGCCCTTCCAGCTCATGATGTGGTCTCCTGATCCACGGGTGGCCTCGAACTGATCGGTCCCTGGGCATCAGGGGTGCCAACCTTACGGGCATTATACGTAAGTGTTTGTTATTATTGCGTTTGCACTGATATTTCGATCACCGTGCCGGGGCAAGGAGTGGAAAGATCCGTGCCAGGTCCCGTGCAGCGAGGCCACAGGGGGCGCACGGGTGCACGCCCCCATGTAACGATTCTTTCCAGCCGGCTCATTGGAGGGCGACCAGAGGCCGATACCGTAGGGATGACTCTCGTGGCGTCGCGGTGTGCCGATCCTCCTGTGGGGACGAGCGCAGCGACGCGCCCGACGACAGGACTCCCGGACAAGGAGAGGCTCGATGAAGCGCTGGCCGCTACCCGTCCTCGCGACGTTGTGTATTGCCCTGGCTGCTTGTGACCAGGCCCAGGGCAATCCGGTCTCGGAGAGCGGCGACTTCTGCGAGGTCGCTCAGGCGCGCATGGACGCGTTCCTTTCGGAGCTGGATCAACCCTCCGGTGATCGCTTCGGTGGCACCGTGGTCGCCGGTAGCCCGGCAGAGTTGGCAGACGGGATGAACTCCCTGGTGTCGGTGGACTACGGCGCCAACCAGCATCAGGTCTTCGTGAACCTGATGACGTTGATTCGCCTCGACGATGCCCTGGAGCCCGTGGGATACCTGGCCGAGTCGTGGGAGCTGGCGGACGACGGCAGCAGCCTCACCTTCCGGCTGCGTCCCGACGTGTTCTGGCACGACGGCGTCCCCACCACGGCCGAGGACGTGGCCTTCACCTACCGGAGGGCCACCGACCCGGCCACGGGCTTTCCCAACGCATCCGCGTGGTCTCGGTACGTGTCCGGACCGGAAGGCGTGGAGGTCCTGGACGATCTCACGGTGCGCATCCGCCTGGAGCCCCACGCCGATTGGATGGCGCCCTGGCGCAACGTGGCGATCCTTCCGGCCCACCTCCTTTCGGACGTGGCGCCCGAGGAGCTGAGGCAGCACCCCTTCGGGACCCGCTGTCCGGTGGGCAACGGGCCGTTCCGCTTCGTCGAGCACAGGGACGGTGACCGCTGGGTGTTTGCACGGAATCAGTCTTTCCCGGAGTCGTTGGGCGGCCCCCCGCACGTGGACCGGTACGTGTACCGCGTCATTCCGGATCAAACCACGCTCGTGACGGAGCTGTTGACCGGAGGCGTCGACGTGTACGTAGGCGCGCGCACCGAGCACGCGGAGCGCATCGAGAGCTCGGCCGAGGCTCGCATGGTGAACTACCCGTTCCGGAGCTTCCTCTTCGTCGTGTGGAACTCCCGTAGGCCGCAACTCGCTCAGCCCGAGGTTCGGCGCGCCATTACCACGGCGCTCGATCGGGAAGAGATGCTGGAGGTCCTGGGAGGCGGCTACGGCCTGGTGGCCAACGCGAGCGTGCCGCCCTTCCACAGGGGCTACGACCCAGCCATGGAGGACGCGCTCCCGCATGATCCCGACCAGGCCCGCCGGATGCTGGCCGAGGCCGGTTGGGTGGACCGGGACGGCGACGGCGTGAGGGAGCGAGCCGACGGGCTGCCCCTCTCGATCACGCTGAACGCGAACACGGAGAGCCGCCAGCGGGTCGAGGTGGCCGAGGTGATGCAGGCGCAGCTCGCCGAGGTGGGCATCCAGGTCCACATCCAGGTGCAGGAGTGGGCAACCCACCTGGGTGAGCTGACCGACCCCGAGGCCCGCGACTACGACGGCGCCGTCATGGCCTGGCTCACCGACTTCGAGGTGGACGACACCGACTTGCTCCACTCCGAGCGGGTCGACGGCCCCCTGGGCTGGTCCGGCACGAACAACGCCGAAATCGACCGGCTTCTGGAAACGTTGCCCAACGTCCTGGACCCCGACGAGTCCAGAGCCCTATGGTCCGAGTATCAGCGGGCGATCGTAGCTGAACAGCCGTTCACGTTCCTCTTCTTCCCGGACCGTCTCGACGGGGTCAGCCGCCGCCTGCGGGACGTGAAGATGGACGCCCGCGGCGAGTGGGCCACGCTCACTCGGTGGTGGATCCCCGAGTCGGACCGGCGGCGCCGGGCCGCAGCGGACGGATAGCCACGGCGTAACGTGCCCCGTCCCCCTGAGTTCTTCCCCGGGCTCAGCCCGCCACCATCCCGATACAGGGCGGAG
Organism: Gemmatimonadota bacterium; assembly: GCA_039587535.1. Taxonomy (GTDB): domain Bacteria; phylum Gemmatimonadota; class Gemmatimonadetes; order Longimicrobiales; family Gaopeijiaceae; genus JAWLHJ01. Next base: position 5,757 of record JBDHIF010000053.1, on the reverse strand, counting down.
GTGCCGGTTGTCCGTGCGCTTGACGTGGCACTGGCCCCCGCACAACGATGGGGCAGCGCGGCCGCGGAAACTGGGGCGTGCCCGCTCCCCGTGCCACGCAGCGGGAGCCGGTCGGGGAAGCCGGTTCCTCGACACATGACATCAAGAGATCGTCGGCGTCTGCCCTCCCCAGACCATCGACGGCTCACCCCGAGATGGCGGTTGCCTACCCCCGTCCACAGAGTTGGCGGCTCGTCACGGCGCCCCCTGGTCCATCACCCGGCACCAGGGCCGGGTGCCGGCTTCACGTTGATCGAGCTGATCCTGGTGGTGCTCATCCTCGCGGCGCTGGCGGGGCTCGTGATCCCCTACCTGGCCGAAGCCCGCGACAAGGCCAACAACGCCCGGGCCATGGAGGAGATCCGCGGCCTCGAGATCGACATCTCGACCTACTTCGCCGGGCATGGCGAATACCCTGCGTCCCTGGGGGAGATCGGCCGGGGCACCCTCGAGGATCCGTGGGGCAACCTTTACCATTACCTGCTCATCCAGGGTGGGGGAGACGGTGTGGGCGGGGCCCGGAAGGATCGCTTCGTGGTGCCCCTGAACTCGGACTACGACCTGTACAGCGCGGGCAAGGACGGAGAGAGCGCGAGCCCCCTCACCGCCAGCGTCAGTCAGGACGACATCATCCGGGCCGGCGACGGCGCGTTCGTGGGGTTGGCCTCGGAGTACTGAGGGGTCGGCCACGGGGCGCATCAAGGACGGCTTCAACCGTCGAGCGACCCTCAGTTGTAGACCGTCGCGACCTGCAACAACCGCGAGCTCAGCTCCGACCCGCTGGCCCGAGCGGCAGGCAGGTTCACCACGATCTCGGGCCGTCCACCCCGCACACCCAGACCGATCCCGAGACCGTCCTCCACGTACTCCCGTACCCCTGTGAGCGTCGTTACCTGGTAGGTGGCGCACACGCTGAGGATCTGATCGAAGTCCGGGCTCCGGAGGGGCGTGACGTATAGGTAGTCGATGTCTTCCGCCTGGACCCGCCGGTCCAAGCCACCCGCGTCCAAGTCCAACGTCACGAAGCGCACGGGCACGCCGCTCAGGCTATCTAAACCGAGCTCTTGCACCGCCCGCATGACCTGGTCACGCGCGGCCACCGAGGGCCGGAATCGGCGCTGGTAGAGGACGCCGATGACAAGCTCGTCCCCTACGCGTTCCGTGAAGTTCTTGTCGTAGGTGAGGATGCGGTCGAAGAGCGGGAACTGCACGTCAGGCGTGAGCGCCATCTCCTGGGCGCTGGCCCCACCTGCCCAGCCACAAAGCAGCGCACCCAGCGCCACGCACAGACGAGCGGTGGCGCCCATGGCTCTACCCGGGAGGAATCCTCCCGGGATCGCGCCGTCCGGTCGATGCCGGAGAGTCCGTGGCCGCGGCATGGGTCGTTTCTCGCTACCAGTTGGCCCGGAGCCGTACGGCCACGCGCCGCCCAGGCTGCTGCAGCGCGACCTGCGCGTGCTGGAATCCACCCGGAAGCGCGTAGTCGACGTCGAAGAGGTTGTGGATCGAGGCCTCGGCGGTCACACGATCCCACAGGCTGCCCGAGCCCAGGGAGAGGCCGAACAGCGCGAAGCCTGCCGTCTTCGTGCCGGAGATCGTGATGCGTTCCGACTCGGCGACGAACGTCGCACCCAGGGTCAGCCACGCCGCCACCGGCCCGCCCATACGCGCCTTGAACACCCTGGCCGGCGAGTTGGACAGCCGCTCCTTGGTCTCCGGATCCTCCACCGACTGCAGCCCGACGCTCCCCTCGCCGCTCCAGCCCGAACGATCGGCCACGGCGAGCTCCACGTCCGCACCGGTGGCCCGTGCGCGTCCCCGGTTGCGGTACTGGTGCAGCCGGCTGTCCGAGGGATTCGCGGACTCGATGGGCACCTGGTCGATGAGGCCGCGGATGTCGCTGCGGTAGACCGACGCCCCCAGAGCGACGGGGGCGCTCACCCGCTGTTGCCACAGGAGCTCGGCCGTTCGGATCCGCTCCGGCTCCAGGTCAGGGTTCGCGATGATATTCGCCGTGGGTTGGCTCACGTAGAGCTCCAGGATGTTCGGAGCCCGGAAAGCCTCGCCGTACAGGGCCTTGAAGCTCGTCGACGGCCAGGGGTGATAGACCACCGCCAAACGGGGGTTCACCGCGCTCCCCGCCGTGGAATAGAAGTCGCCTCGGAGACCCAGGGTCGTGGAGAGGTGCTCCGTGATCTGCCACTCGTCCTGGACGTAGACCGAGCCGAGCGTGTACGGCTGCCCCTGAGGCGGTGGCTCGCCGAAGTCCGTGCGGAGCTGAATCCTGGCCTCGAAGTGGCGCTGCGCTTCGACGCCGACGATCAGCCGATGCGCCATGAACGGCTCCCACAGCCCCCGCACCTCACCGCCCACCGCCTGGCTCTTGATGTGGCTGTGGACGGTGACCTCGTTCGGGTAGGTACCGTGGTTGTGGTAGTGGTCGTAGAACCCGCGAGCCGTGAGTCGCGTCCGCCGGCCCGGCTCCACCTCGTAGGACACCTCGGCGAAGGCCGACTGATCGCGCGTCTGGGCCGACGGCGCGTTGAACTGGGTGCCGTACCACGCCGTGGGAATCCCTTTGTCCCGGGACGCGAAGGCGCCGTGGACCCTAAGGCCGCGGTAGCTCAGGACTCCGTGGGCCCGTGCCAAACGCCCCCAATCCAGGTCTTCGGCCACGCCGTCGCTGAGGACGCCGTCGTCGAACTCGGGAAAGTACAGGCGCTCCTCACCGTTGGACTCGGCGAAGTTGCCCGAAAGGAAGTAGTCGACGCCACCGTCGGTCTCACGCCCGAGCACGGCGCCGATGCGCTTGCTGTTCAGACTGCCGACGGCACCGGTGGCCTCTCCACCGTCCACGCTCCGGCCGTCCTTCGTGATCATGTTGACGACGGCCAACATGGCGCGGGTGCCGTAAAGGGCCGAGCCGGGTCCGTGAACGATCTCGATCCGCTGAACGTCGTCGAGGTCAACCGTTGCGGCCGTGCCCGTCCGGACCCCGCCCGAGAATCCCTCGTTCAGCGTGTGGCCGTCCACGAGGACCAGGATGCGGTTGTTGAAGTCACCCGGCCGCCCGAAGCCCCGGGCCCCTACGTAGCTGTAGGTTCGATCGTAGCTGACGAAGAACCCGCGAGTGTTGCGGAAGACGTCTTCGAGGGTCCGGTAGCCGTACCGCCGGATGTCTTCGGCGGTGACGATCGTGATGTCCGCCGGTGCCTCACGGCTCGCTTGCTCGTACTTCGACGCCGTCTGCACCGGAGTGTTCAGGAGCGAGTCCAGCAAAGCGTCCAGGAGCTCGCCCTCCGGCTCTTGAGCCGTCTGGGGGCCCTGTGCGGACACTGGCGCAACGCCGACCAACAGGACGAGGACGAGCGCCACGAAGCCTCCACGCAGCCACCGCATCCTGACCTCCTTGCCCTCACTCCAGCCCCTGCTGCGCCCTGGGCGCGCCGAGGTCTGGGCCAACTCTACATAAGCCATCACATCAGCTCTCTTCGGAGCCCTGACGAGCGGAGCCGGTCGCTACCGGCTCGCCGGACGAGGGCAATTGCCACATTCCTCGGGTGGGCCCGACCCGCGTCGGCGAAGGTGCGTCTGCCGGCACCGGCAGCCTGAACCAGAAATCGCTGCCCTCTCCAACCGTGCTCGTCACGCCGATCTCACCGTCGTGTGCTTCGACGGCCAGCTTACAGAAAGCCAGGCCCAGACCACTCGACGTCCGCCATCCGAACTCGTTGGCGTGCACCTGCTCGAATTTCTCGAAGATCCGGGCCTGAGCTTCCGGCGGGATCCCTGGGCCCCGGTCGGAAACCGTGACCTCGATGGCCCCGCGCCGGCGCGTGATCCGAACACCCACGACCTGATCCGGCGGCGTGAAGTCCAGGGCGTTGCTCAAGAGATTGATCAGCACGCGGAGGATGATGGAGGGGTCGCAGACCGTGCTGTTCTCGGGCGACTCCACAACCACCGTCACGTTGCGCCCCCGGCGGCCCAGCTTGGCGGCGGCGCTCCTCGCCAACTGCTCGAGCTCGGCAGGTCGGGGTCGGAGCGGCATCTTGCCGGCCTCCAACCTGCTCACGTCGACCATCGCCGTGAGGAGGCGGGTAAGGTCCTGGGCCGTGCAGCGAGCGTCTTCGATCCACGATGGGACGCTTGGCAGCGGCATGCCGTCCTCGCCAGTGGCACCCAGCTCCAGGCTGGCCAAGATCGTCGCGAGGGGAGATCGCATGTCGTGCGCGATCATGCTCACGAGGAGGTCGCGTCGGCGCTCGAGGTCCTCGATCCGCCGAAAACGGCTCTCGGCCTGGTCGTAGAGGCGCTTCGTCTCGAGGGCGTTGCGCAGCCTTACGCGCAGCTCCGCGAGGTCCACGGGTTTGGCCAGGAAGTCGTTTGCGCCGGCGGCCATGGCCGAGAGTCTCTCGTCACGTGTGGAATGGGCCGTGACGAGGATGATGGGGATCGGAGCTGTCTCGGGATCGGCCTTGAGCCGGCGACACACTTCGATTCCGTCCAGCTCCGGCATCTCCACGTCCAGGAGGATGGCGTCAGGGCGGGCCTGGGCGACCGCCCGCAGAGCCTCAGCGCCGTCGGCCGCCTCACGGAACGCGTGTCCGTCAGTCTCCAGCACCTCCTGAAGTAGAGACCGGTTGGCTGGCTCGTCGTCCACCACCAGGACCGTGGCGACCACCTTCGATTCGGGAGACGTGGTCATGAGCCTCGCCCTATTCCCGGGTCACCGACGCAAGGGCGTCCGGTGCGTGGTCCCGCGGCGCCGACACATGCCCGGCACTCTCGCCCGAAGGCTGCGTCCGGAGCACCACCCAAGGAAGCTCCACCACGGCGCGAGTCCCGCGGCCGGGCTCGGACGAGATGCGGAGCCGCCCGCCGAGCAGGTCGACGAGGCGTTTGGTGACGACGAGGCCGAGGCCGTTGCGTTTGGATCCCGCAGTCGAGGTGCGCGGAGGCTCTGTGTCGCGGGTGAGCCGGGGGAGCTCGTCGGCGCGGATGCCGGGGCCGTCATCGACCACAGCGAGCGTCAGAGTTCGGGAGCCCTCGATGCCGCCGCCATCGAGGGTACCGACGATGTCGACCCGTCCCCGCTCTTGACCGTGTCGGATGGCGTTGCTGACGAGACGTGACACCACGCCGGCCAGCAAGTCGGGGTCGGCCTCGACACCCGGGATCTGCCTGTCGATGCGAACCGAGATCGATACGCCCTTCGCCTCCGCCTCGGTCCGATGTCCCTCCAGGACCCGTTTGACGACTTGGGCCACGTCGGTGACGGACACCTGAGGCTCCGTCTCTCCGGCGTGGATCCGGGAAAGCTCGGTGAGGCCGTCGATCAGGCTCAGGAGTCGCTCCCCCGCCTCCTCGATTCTCTGCACGTGCGCCCGCTGGCGGGCGTTGAGCGGTCCCGCCGTCTCCTGCAAGAGGATCTGGCTGAAGCCCTGAATACCGTTCAGGGGCGTTCTGAGCGTGTGGCCCAGCCGAGCAACGAACCGGGCCCTGGCCAGGCCCTGCTGATGGGCCTCTTCACAGGTTTCGCACGACGCGACTCCGCAGGGGGAAGGACGCTCGTCCATTCGCTCGCCGACTCCGTTCAGTCCAAATGACGAGCCCGCCACGGTCCGAGCGCTCAGGCGTGGCTAGGGCTCACTGTCGGTCGAATCTGGCAAGGCGTGGGCCACGGACGCGGAAACACCAGCCAGGGCGCGCTCGAAG
>JBDHIF010000123.1:0-5048 GCA_039587535.1 Gemmatimonadota bacterium | reverse complement strand
TTTGACCCGGGCCTGGCCGGACGCCTCGTGCCAGCCCAGATCCCCGCTCATGCAATGGGTGCACAGCAGTCGCGGGTAGAACTGGTGGTGGCCGCAGGCGGCGCAGCGCTGGATCAGGAGACGACCTTCGTTGCAGGCCTCCCAGTACGCCGCGCTCTCCGGGGTCGGGGTCGGCTGAAGCTTGTCCGCCGCGCTCACCAGAAAGCCTCCCTGCCGAGGATGACCGAGCAGTGGCTCGAAAGAATGCCGCCCTGGGCATGAACCAGAGCCGTATCGGCCCCCACCACCTGGCGCTCTCCCGCCTCTCTACGCAGCTGCGTCACCGTCTCGGTCAGCGCGAACATGGATCCGGGATTGCCCGGGTGGCAGTGGGAGAGCAGCCCGCCGTGAGTGTTCATGGGCAGGCGGCCGCCAAGGCTGGTGTGGCCTTCGGCCACGAACGCGCCGGCTTCCCCTTTCCCGCAGAAGCCGAGATCCTCCAGCTCCAGCAGGACCACGGGTGTGAAGCAGTCGTACACCTGAACCAGATCCATGTCCCCAGGCCCTAGGCCGGCCATGGCGTAGGCCCGCTCCCCGGATAGGCGCGCCGCAGACTCGGTAAGGCTCAGGGCCTGGCTGATGTGCTCGTGGCCGTGGCCTTCCCCAGCCCCCAGCAGGTAGACGGGGTCGTGGGGAAAGTCCTTGGCCCGCTCGGCGGAGGTGAGCACGATGGCGGCACCGCCGTCAGAGACCAGGGAGCAGTCCAGCAGCCGCAGAGGGTCCGCGATCAGCCGGCTCGCCAGCACGTCCGCCACGGTGATGGGCTCGCGCATCTGCGCCCCGGGATGCAGGGCGGCGTGCTTGCGGCAGGTCACGGCGACGCTGGCCATCTGCTCCGGGGTCACGCCGTACTCGTGCATGTACGCCTGGGCGATGAGGGCGTAGTAGCCGGGCACCGTTGATCCGTACGGCGTCTCGTACTGAGGATGGCCGGAGGAGGACTGCATGACCATAGCCTGCTCCCGGGTAAGCCCCGTGCGCAGGCTGTCCGCCATGGAGATCAGTACCGTCTCGCAGATGCCGTGGGTGATGGCGGCGGCGGCCTGATAGAGCACGGCAAAGGTGGTGCCCCCGCCTGCGCCTGCGCTGACGCAGTACTTGGGAAAGATCTGCAGGTACTCGGCCATGGCCTCGGCGTGATACATGTGGGGCTCGGCCATGCTGTTGCAGGTGACAAGCCCGTCCACGGCGTCCTTGGAGATGCCGGCGTCGTCCAGTGCCCGCCGGGCCGCGTCGATGCACAACTGCGTAGCGCTCATGTGAGGCACTTTGCCCACTTCCGTATCGGCCGCGCCGACGATGGCGACCTTACCGCGCAGACTGCTCACGACACCCCCAGCCGCACGGTGACGGACCCAGGCGTGACCACGTCCCCCGCCTCGTTCTTCACGAACATGTCGAGCTTGACGGTGCCCGCTTGGACATCCACCTCCGCCACGGTGCCTCCCGTGGTGAGCGTCTCGCCGATGTAGGAGGCCAGCCGGTTGCTGTAGGAGACGTTGATCACCATGCCGGCTTCGCCGATCCAGTCATCCGCGCACTGGACCATCCAATCGCCGATCTGCGGCCCCGCGATGACGAGGCCCGGATATCCCTCCACCTCCGTGGCGTAGGGCAGGTCGTAGTGGATGCGGTGGGCGTTGAAGAGCACGGCGTTGTAGAGAAAGAGCTCCACCTCGGTGCACGTGAACGCCCGCCCGGGCAGGACGTCGCCCTCGCTGACGGAATCGATGGTCGGGCCGCTCATCGCAGGATCCTCGTCGTCTTCTGGGTGAGCACCGGCTCCCCGTCCTCGCGCTTCACCTCCATCACCACCTCGTAGAAGATCAGCGGCCCGGATCGCCCCTCCTTCTCATAGATGTCGGTGAGCGTGCGGGTCGCCACCAGCGTATCGCCCGCCCGGATCCGGCTGTGGTAGTCGATGTCGAGCCCTCCCGCCATCTCCCGCTCCAGAGGAAATTTGGGCAGCAGCTTGTCCACGGAGACGCCGTCGGCGTTGAGCTCGTCCAGCTCCACCACGTCCCAGAAGAAGGCCACGTGAAACAGCGGCGGCGCAACGTCCCCGTCCAGGTACTTACGCCGGGTCTGGTTGGTGGCGATGGCGTACTTGCGGATGTCACGCCGCGTGACCACCTGGGTGCGCGGCGCTTCGGTTTTGCCGATGTTGCTGAGAAGCTCCGGGGTCAACAATCCCACAGGGCTATCCCTCCCCTCTTGCAGATCGCTCTGGCGCGTCCGGCCAGCTTAACCCGTCGTGTCAGAGCTTAACCCGTTGCGTCAGTCGTTTGTATACGGCCCGGTGCGCTTCACAGCGCCGCCCGAACCCGTGGCAGCACGTGGTTCGCGATGTACTCGATGCGATCGCTGCCGCTCTCAACCGGCTCCCCGGGAAACTGGGCCCAGAAGTGCACGTCGATGATCTCCGGGTACTCCTTAAGCATCGCGGTGAGGCCGGCCACCGCCTGATCCGCATCCCACAGCTCGTATACTCCTTAAGCATCGCGGTGAGGCCGGCCACCGCCTGATCCGCATCCCACAGCTCGTAGAGCCCCTCCCGTATCGCGGTCTCGGCGTCCGGGAACAGCGGCACCTGGTCCGGCGGGCCGAAGGCGCCCCAGGAGACGTACTGGTTCGTCTGGTAGAGGACGTGCTCGCCCACCTTGGCCGCCTCCTTCTCCGGGTCCTCAGCGATGATCGCCCAGTTGCCGGCGCAGATGGCGCCCTCGGAGCGGTCCTTGCCCTGGTCCTGAAGGGCCTTGACGTAGACGTCGTGGCCGATCCCGCCGGTGGAGAGGAAACCGTCCCCGATGCGGGCCGCGCGGGCAATGGCCGGTTCCGCCATGCCCCCCATGAACAGCCGCGGCGGGTGCGCGGGCACCGGACCCACGGTGAGGCCGTCGATCTGGTAGCGCTTGCCGTCGATGCGGATGGGCTCACCCGACCAGGCCTGGCGGAGAATGTCCACGCCCTCCTCCATCAGGCTCGGCCGATGGCTGAGCTTGCGGCCGAAGTAGTCGAACTCGAGCTGCCGGTACCCCAGCCCCACGCCCAGGTCGAATCGCCCGTTGGTGAGGATGGCCAACGCCGCTGAGTCCTCGGCCAGCCGCACCGGGTCGGCCAGAGGGAGCAGCATCAGGTTGGTGCCGATGCGCATGGACTTCGTGCGCTGACCGATGGCGGCCGCCAGCACCAGCGGCGAGGGCGTGTAGCCGTCCTCGCAGAAATGATGCTCCGTGAGCCAGACCGAGTCGAAGCCGAGGGTCTCCGCCCAGCCGATCTGCTCCAGGCACGTCTCGTAGAGCACCTCGAAGCTCACCGTGCTCGGCGGCGGGTTGCGGAAGTCGTACCAGAGACCGAAGTTGACCTGCCGATCAGCCATTGCCCAGCTCTCCCAGAAACTCGAGCAGCGCCCGATGGTATGCCTCGGGATCCTCGAGGAACGGCGTGTGCCCGCAGTCGGCCATCTCCACGAGCCGGCCGTTGGGCAGTAGCTCTGCCGCCGTGCGCCCTATGCCGGGATCGGCAACCCCGTCCAGGGCGCCGACGAAAACCAGCGCCGGAGCCGCAATCTGAGTCATGGCCTCACGGTAATCGACATTGGCCAGCGCGCCGAGGGACGCATCTGCCCCCGGGCTCGCCTGCAGGGAGATCTGCCAGCACCAGTTCTTGACCGCCTCGCCCACGTCCTTGGCGTACGCGCCTTCGTAGTAGAGCGTACGCAGGAAGTTGACCCGGTCGGCGCGCAGGGCGGCCACCGTGGCGGTCACGTCCTCCGGCTGACCGCCATAGGGAAAACCGTCGGCCTGGGTGTAGCGAGGCGAGGCGGCCGCCGTGAGGATCAGTCCAGCCAGCCGATCACCGAGCTTGGCTGCGGCGTCGGTGACCACCACCCCGCCAAGGGACCAGCCGTTGACGACCACCCCACCCAGCCCGAGATGATCGCAGAGCGCCACCACGTCGTCGCCTAATGCCGAGATGGAGACGTCGCGGAAGTCCTTGTCAGAGCGTCCGCAGTTGCGATGGTCGTAGGCAACCACGCCGACGCCGGCGTCCTGAAGGCACGCCGTGGTGTTGTCCCATACGCGGCAGGCCATTCCCCATCCGTGAGAGAGCACCACCGTCACCTCGCGGGCACCCGGATAGTGCTCGAAATAGATTCGTCTATCGCCTTCTACGGCCAGATGTGCCACGACTTCCCCCATCAAAAAACCAAGGCTCATCGAGCCTAAGGATCCTCGGCATTCAGCGCAACCGGGGCTGCCCGATCAGCGGGACGGTCGAAAGGCCAGCAGCACGTTGCCGGGCTCATGGAAGTAAAGGCCATAGCCCGAATTCACCACCACGTAGCCCTCGCCCACCGCAGGCCCTGCCCCGCTCATGCCCCCGCCGCGACCAACCCGCCCGTCCACCCCGGTGAACTCCCGGGCGGAATCGAAGCTCCACAAGACGTTCCCGGTGTCCCGCTCGTAGGCACGAATGACGCCGTCGAGATGGCCCGCGAAGAGGACGCCCGGGACCGCCGTGGTGGCCGCCGAGATGCCCGGGTCGCAGAACGGCCGATCGTCCCCGCAGCGGTCGGGCTGCACCCGGCTCCACAGCACCTTCCCGTCCGCCGCGTTGACCGCGTGGACGCCGGGCCGGGCCGCCTCGGGATCAAGGACGTCGCCGTTGCGGGTATCGTTCATGTCGTTGATGGGCACGTAGATGGTGGTGCCGTCCGCGGCCATGCCGAAGTGCACGCCGCCCTGAATGCTGCCCCGCCCCACCCGCGTCCACCAAAGCGGCTCCGGATCGTCACCCTTCACCGCGTCCAGGTCGAAGGCGAAGGCGGCGCCGATCTTGTGGCCCCCGACCAGCACCTGCCGGCCGTCAGCCAGGTCGACGATCATCTGGCTGGAGCCGAGATCGAAATCCGGGCCGTCCTCCGGCGGGCAGTTCGGGTTGTCGGCCATCATGCAGGCCACGTTCCAGGCATCGCCTTCGGTCATCTGCCGCGTCCAGATGCGCTC
>JBDHIF010000122.1:0-3909 GCA_039587535.1 Gemmatimonadota bacterium | reverse complement strand
GCGCTTCTATACCGAGCAGCATCAGCATTACTGCGGGATCGACCTTCACGCCCGCACTCTCTATCTGTGCATTCTCAACGCCGAGGGCAACGTCTTGCTTCACAAGAACCTCCCTTGCGACCGGGCCCGCTTCCTCGAGGCTATCGATCCCTTCCTGGACGACCTAGTCGTGGCGTCGGAGTGCATCTTCAACTGGTACTGGCTTGCCGACCTCTGTGCCGAACGCTCCATTCCCTTCGTTCTCGGCCACGCTCTCTACATGCGGGCCATCCATGGGGCCAAAGCCAAGAACGACCGCATCGACGCCCTCAAGACCGCCAGCCTTCTCCGGGGAGGTCTCCTCCCTATGGCCTACGTCTATCCCGCCGAGATGCGATCCACCCGGGACCTTCTCCGGCGCCGCGGCCACTTCGTCCGAAAGCGGGGCCAGCTCTTCGCCCACATCCAGAACACCTTCCATCAGTACAACCTGCCCCGTCCCCCCGGACGCCTCGTCTACAAGTATCAGCGGGCCCCAATCCCCGACGCTTTCGACGATCCCATTCTCAAGAAGAGCGTGAAGACCGATCTCGCCCTCTGCGACACCTACGACGAACTCATCCGTGACCTGGAGAAGACCGTCGTCCGCCAGGCCCGGGGCCATGACCCCCAGACCCTGCTCCGGCTCAACACCATCCCTGGCATCGGCGAGATCCTGAGCCTCACGCTCCTCTATGAGATCCATGACATCTCTCGCTTCGAGTCCGTCCAGCGATTCGCTTCCTATGCCCGCCTCGTCAAATGCGAGAAATCCTCGGCCGGCAAACGCGTCGGGACCTCTGGCCACAAAATCGGTTCCGCCCACCTCAAGTGGGCTTTCAGCGAGGCTGCCGTCTCCGTCCTCTGTCATCTCCCCCAGAGCAAACGCCTCCACGACCGCCTCAAACGCAAATACGGCAAAGGAAAAGCCTTGAGCATTCTGGCTCACAAGATCGGCCGGACCGTCTACTTCATGCTTAAGAGGAACCAGGCCTTCGACGCCGACCGGTTCCTCGCCAACGCTTGATCCGGAGGAGAGAGGGTGAGCCCGGCTGATAACTCGAGCCCTAAGGGCCGATCCGCTTCACGACGCCCCACGACGATCTCTCGATCTGTGCCTCGAGCACCCCGTGGCGTCCTCGGACATAGAGCCTGGCAGCGCGGCCGCTTGATTGGACACCCTCTCTCTCTCCCAACCTCGGTCTTTCGGTGGCTCTGCCCCTCCCCCGAACCCGGTGATAACTGGACGCCCCCCGTAGGGCGACCCCGTATCTCTCTTGATTGGGACGGCATGAGGGAACCCATCTATTTCTAGAACGCGGGGGAAGCTCTCCCCGCACCGCTGCTTTCCTCTGAAACCAAGTCAGAGACCGACGACCGAGCCTTAACCGAAACGAGCCAGGCGTCGAATACCGACGCCCCAGGTTTCGTGCGCGCGCTTGACATCGGGGGCCTGATACGTGTTAGCAGAAGTCGGTGCACGATCCCTCAAAGCCCGTTGCAACCCTTTTCATCTGTCCACCGTCTGACCTTTGACAGATGTAAACAAAGCTTACAAAGGCTGCCAGCCTTGGCTAAGGGAGGGACGGAGGCCATGCCTCGCGAGTCCATAGGCGAATTCGAGCAGTTGGTGCTCCTGGCCATTCTTCGACTGGGGGATGAGGCGTACGGGATTCCCATCCTCGAAGAGATCCGAACCCGAGTCGGTCGAGCCGTTCTTCGGCCCGCCGTCTACGTGACCCTTCGACGGCTGGAAGAAAAGGGACTCGTCCGGTCCCGGTTGGGGGGGGGCACCGAGGAGCGGGGCGGACGAGCCGTCAAATTCTATGACCTGGAAGCCGAGGGCTTGGCCCTTCTGCAGGATTCCCGGAAGGCGTTGTTTCGAATGTGGGAAGGTATAGAACTTCGCCTCGATGAGTCCTGACCATGAGCAACTCTTCTGGTAGGAACAAGGGTCGCCGGGGAGACCCGCCAAATCCTGACCGCCCTCCCTCTCTGGCTGTATTCCTCGTATCCAAAATCCTGCCTCCGGAAGAGCGGGAGAATGTGCTGGGTGACTTGCACGAGGCGTGGGCCTCCCGAACCGGCTCTTCGCGGACCCCCAATGGGCTTTGGTACTGGACTCAGGCCCTTCTCATGGGTCTCGGGTTCGTGGGATACCGGATTCAGAGGCGCCTCCCCCGATCTCACCGAAAGGGTAGTCTGAGGAAGGGGACCCCATCACCGGCCTCGGTTCCCTCCTCTCCCCACCACTCATCTGGAAGGGGCTCCATCATGATGGGCTGGCTGCAGGACCTCCGATTCGTCGTTCGTTCCTTCGTGCACCGGCCGGGCTTCGCTCTGGCCGCCGGGTCCATCATGGCCCTGGGGATCGGCGCCACCACCACCATCTTCTCCGTGGTTGACGCGGTGCTTCTTCGACCCCTCCCCTATCCCGAGCCGAACCGCCTCATCTTCTTCGAAAACCGTCCCCATGCTTTCCCCTACTTTGCCGAGTGGAGGGAAGACCTCACCTCTGTGAGTCAGATCGGGGCCCTGACCAATACCGAGGGAAGTGTGTCCGGGGAGGGAGATCCAGTCCACGTTTGGATGGCCCGTGTCACCACGGATCTTCTTCCTATGCTGGGGGCCACCCCCCATCTGGGTCGGCTTTTGGTTGACCAGGACGGCCAGGGAGGGAGCGCCGTGGCCGTCCTGGAACACACCTTCTGGCAGCAGCATTGGGGCTCGGATCCGGATATTGTAGGCCGACAGATTCGAGTGGACGGCGAGCCTGTGGTGGTGGCGGGGGTCTTGAGCCCCGGGTTCGTTCCCCCGGAAGCCCTCACCGCAACGTCTCAGGTGGATGTCTGGCTCTCCGTGGACGAGACCAATCCCATTTACGGGAACCGAAACTCCCGGACCTTTGCGGTGGTGGCCCGCATTCGGGATGAAGTCTCCATAGAAACGGCTCAGGCAGAGGTGGATGCACTCACAGCCTCTCTGGCCCATGAAGACCCTGACGCCTTCGTCTACGAAGATGGCTCCCTCATCGAATTTCCTCTCCTTCCCCTCCGGGAGGCCACGGTGTTTAGGGTGCGGGACACCCTCCTCATGCTTCTTGGCGCCGTCACTCTTATGCTCCTCATCGCATGTGCCAACGTGGCCAACCTCTTCCTGGCCAGGGGAACGGCACGGAGCGGGGAGATCGCCCTTCGGGGCGCGGTGGGGGCCAGCCGGGGGCGGATTGTTCAGCAGCTCCTCACCGAGAGTGCCGGCCTTACCCTGGTGGGTGGCCTCGGCGGGATCGGCCTGGCCTACCTGGGCGTGGGCCTGTTCACCCGATTCGGCCCCGGAGAGGTCCCCAGACTGGCAAGTACCACGGTGGATGTGAGGATCCTGGTCTTCACTCTGGCGGTGTCCATTGCCACCGGCTTGATCTGCGGGATCCTTCCGGCCGTTCAAGCGACCCGACAGAGCGTAACGGACTGTCTTCGGGAAACTGCGGTGAACACCACCGCCGGCTGGAGAAGACGCAAGCTTCGGAGCGTGTTGGTCATCACCGAATTGGCCCTCACCGTGGTCCTTCTGATGGGGGCGGGCCTCCTGTTCAGGAGCTTGCTGGAGCGGCTCAAGGTGGACCCCGGCTTCCGTACCCAGGATTTGGTGGTGGTGCCCCTGGAGCTTGGAGAGAGTTACGCTCCGGAGGACCGGATCGAGTTCGCCAGGGATCTTCGACAGCGGATCGCCGACTTGCCGGGAACCGAGGCGGTGGGCGCCGGGTGGACCCTTCCCTTCGTCTTCCCACCCCGGGTTTGCTGCTGGACCGGGAGTGTCCGTTCCTTGCAGGCAACAGGGGACGAGAAGGTGCCTACCACCTGGATCCATCCCATCACACCGGGCTATTTCAAG
>JBDHIF010000121.1:0-5452 GCA_039587535.1 Gemmatimonadota bacterium | reverse complement strand
GGCCTCCCTACTAATCGACTTCGGGCCCACACATCCCGACTAGGCGAGGCGGGCCCACTCCCGGAAGTAGGGAACGTGGCAGATGCCATACTCGGTATCCTCGGGAAGGGAGTCCAGGAAGTCGCGAGGCTTTGGGACCGGAACACCATGCCATCCGTTTGCATCGAGGAGGTGCTGGTCACCTGACACGACCGTGGCTCCGGCCCCCTCGGCACAAAGCATGAAACTGTCGTCATCGGGATCGGCGGTGATGGGCTCGGAGCCAGGAGTGTCGGGCACCAGGGTAGCATGTCCGATGATCGCAGCCAGAATGGACTGGCATTCGAGACTGGGGTGGGACGCGCCGAGACGGTCACATGTCTGCACGTACTCATCGACGATCGACGGAGAGATCACGAGTTCGTAGCGCTCAGCAACCCACGCTTCAAGAACGGCACGAGGAGGTCCGCCAAAGAAGATGCCTGAGATCAGGACGTTGGTGTCGAGAACGGCCTTCACTTGTTCTTCCGGACCTCGCGAATGGCGCGCTCAAAGTCTTCGGGGGTGAGTCCGGCAGCTTCAGCGGACTTCCGGGCCTCTTCGAGCAGAGCCTTGAAGTCGGACATTCGCGGGGCCTTCAGTGCCTTGAGCACAACGACGTCCCCTTCTCCGACAACAACGAACTGGGCTCCAGCCTCAAGGCCGAGGCGCTTTCGGATCTCTTCGGGAATAACGACCTGCCCCTTCGAGGACAGCTTGGTAGTGGCGGGCTGAATCATGGCGACCTCCGGTGTAATCTTACCAGTAAGATCATAGCATGGCGGGGTCCCGTCAACGAGTAGTGGCGCGTGGTCAGACCCCTGGCCTCTCGTCGAGGGCGGGGCCACCAAGGTGGTAGCGCCGCAGCGAATAAGAACCGGGCTCCGGCTCCGGCCGCCTGGCGGCGGCCTCCGTCCCAACCGGCCCAGGCGGAAAAGCGTTGGTCAACCGGAGAAGCTGTTCGTGGCGTGTGGAGGGCAGAAGGAGATGTGGGGACCGGTTCGGAGCCCTAGAAACGTTATGTGGCATCGTTGAGCCAGTCCCGTCGCTGCGATCCTATGGGCATGCGCGGACCATCTCCAGACGCCAGATTTCCCCTAGACGGCGTTGAGCGCCTGGGGTTCCTGAAGCACTTCATTACCCGGTCGAACATCCAGGTCGGCGACTTTACCTACTACGATGATCCGAACGGCGTGGAGCGATTTGAGGAGAACGTCCTCTATCACTTCGACTTCATCGGGGATCGTTTGGTCATCGGCCGATTCTGCTCGATCGCCGCTGAGACCCGCTTCATCATGAATGGCGGGAATCACGCGACCACGTGGTTCACCACGTACCCGTTTCCGATCTTCGGCGGTGGGTGGGAGGAGGCACAACCTGAGTCCTGGCCGAATCGCGGGGATACCGTAGTCGGGAACGACGTTTGGATTGGCTACGGCGCGACCATCATGCCAGGCGTCACCATTGGAGACGGTGCGATCATCGCAACGAAGGCCGTCGTGACTCGCGATGTTGAGCCGTACGCTATCGTCGGAGGGAGTCCGGCCGGAGTCCTACGGTATCGGTTCGACGAAGACACCCGGAACGCCCTGCTGGAGATCGCTTGGTGGGATTGGGAGACCGATAAGATCACCCGGAACGTGGAGGCAATCTGTGGCGGTGACCTCGAGGCGCTGAAGAACGCCTCCTAGGCTAGGCGAAAACAAGATCTGCGAATCTGGATCCTGTAGGGTGCACCACAGTCTGCGGAAGGGTCGGAAGTGGCGGGGATCGGAAAGCTCGTGCGGGCTGACGGCAGATAACACTGGGCCTGCGTCGTCCCAACCGGCCCTGATGGGGGCAGCAGCTCTCGGTTGCTGGCGCGACCGACTGGGGCGGTCTACCTAAATGAAGCGGGACGGGCCGGTTCGCAGGCCCTTGAACGTTATGTGGAATCGCGAAGTGCCGGGCGACTGTAGTTCTATGACCGCGGAGCGAACGATGCGAAGAGGAATGGGGCGCGGATTCGGCGAGTTCATCGTGCTCGTGGTAGGCGTATTGCTCGCCCTCTCCGCAGAGAACTGGCTGGCCGACCGGAGCGATGCGCGGCTCGCCGATAGCTACTTGGACGACGTGGCCGCTGACCTCGAACGGGACTCCATCGTACACAGGATCGTGGACTACATCGGGTCCCATAGGGCATCGTCAGCTCGCTTGCTCCTGAGTGTTTTCGATAGCGAAACGAGCTCACTGCAGCCGGCTCAGACATTGCTCGCCCTCCATCGGGTCAGCAGGTCCCAAGGGGGCCTCAATAGCGGTTCGGTGACCTACGTGGATCTGACGAGCAGTGGAAACCTGCAACTCCCCCCGTCGGAGGTTCGGCGGACGCTCATCATGTATGATCTAGAGCTCCGTCGTGCCGAGAGAGCATCTGCGCCGTCCGCTGACCTTTTCCAAGACCGAGCGCTCCTGCCAGGGGACGCCCCTGACGCCATAAGAGCCTGTCTCATGGGGTGCGGTGAGCGGATCTTCGTCGTCCCGGAAGAGCAGCTCGTCATTCTCGCGGACAGCTTGGTACAGGAGATGACCCCGAGCGAAAGGGCACGTCTTCTTGGCTGGAGAGGTGTGCCGGGGATCGAGGAGGCCCTGCACGGAGAGTTGGCGAAGGCACTTAGGTTCCTGAGAATCTGGAACAGAGTGCATGAGAGGCTACTGACGACTCTCGAGGCAACCAACGCCGCGAAGGAATAGTCTTGCCGCGATACTCCGCCGTCCGTCAGATCGATCCACGGGGTGGCCATCGACTCCACATAACACACAGTGGCCGGCTGCGGCCGCCCTGCGGGCGGCCTCCGTCCCCACTGGCCTGCGAACTCGCGGGCGTTGATATGCGAACAGGAACGTTATGGGACGTGCATGGGCCAAATCCACTCAGACCGCCCACACGCGGGTAGCAGTTAACCTCCCACGGCACCCACAACGAGCATCCCGCCAACGACACCCCACCGTCCGTCAACCTCTCTGAGGATTTCGAGGCGGCGATCTTGGACAATGCTCACATTCCCGTCGGAGTCCCTCAGGTGCATGATGCCGTAGAAATACACAGCGACGACATCTCCCCAGGTGGTGACCTTGATGGGGCGGATGTCCCAAGCAACTACATCCCCATCCTGAAGGGTTTGCAGCACAATGTCGCGCAGGTAGCCGTGCCCCGTCTCCATCGGATTCGGAGCCAACTCCTCACTACTCCAGTAGCTACCGGAGGGATCGAGATTACAGGTCTCAACCCAAGCGTCGTAATCTTCCGTCGACCATGTCTCCCAACACGCCCGCAGGTGGTCAATCGCTTCCTGCTCCTGGACGGACCAACTCTGAGCCGCAATCGCCTGTGGAGTAAGAGCTGAAACCGCCATCAACGATACTCCGATGGCAGCCGAGCCAAGCAACCCAAATACCGAGCGTTTCATGGGGACCTCCGTACGAAAGGTGAATCGATACCTCCCCGTCTTCCTCCGCCAGCACCCGCAGTCAGTTCTCACTGATCATATGCGCAGATCTTCTGCACCGCTCGCGTGATCGACTTCGCTCTACTCCTTCCTTCCATAAGTGCCACACCGTCTCAAGGCATGTCCCATAACGTTCTTAAGTGGCCGAACTGGCCCTACCAGAGCCAGTGATTACGCCACCTTCCTTCGTCCTGCCTAGTTCACATATCAACGCCTGCGAACTCACAGGCCAGTTGGGACGGAGGCCGGCCGCAGGGCGGCCGCAGCCGGCCATTGTGTGTTATTTGTCGTGTGTCGTGCCCGACGATACACCTCGGGTTGTCACCACCCCAACACAGTGGTGTGACCAACCACCTCGGACCAAGCGCCGTCTTCGGCAAGTGCTAGAAATGCTCCAGGATGAAAGTCCCTGAAGGCCGTCGGACCGGGCGTGACCGCTGCTTCGAGTTTTGCTCCCATTCTCGCCACAATCACGACGACCCCGCGTCCTGCTATCGGATTCAGTCGTTCATCAGTGTCCTCCATTGTGCGCAAGAACATCTTAGCGGGCCCCTTGACTTCGTCCCGAATCACGAGGCTGAGGCGAGACCCCTGTAAACGGGAATCCGTTCTCAGACCGGGGTGGAGACTATATTTGAGACTGTCCCTCCCGGCCCCTGGCCCCGCCGACTCGAAGAGCGGATCCTCCTTCCCGATGTTTCTCATCTCTCCGCCTTCAACCGAACTCTTGAGGTCTTAGCTGCAATGCCGACAGAAGACCAACGAGATCTCCCAGCAGGCCGGTCATCCGTGGAGAAGACTGGCAGACTCCTCCTTATCGGGGGTAGTGAGGACAAGACCGGGGAGATGGAGATCCTCAGGGCTGTTTCCGCAGAAGCAGGCGGAGCAGCCGGACGAATCGAAGTCATCACCACAGCCTCCTCGGAGCCCGAAAAGGTGTGGGGAGCGTACGAAAGGGCCTTTAGGGCGATAGGGGTCGGTTACGCTGCGCCGATGCACATCAGGACACGGACGGAGGCGGAGGCGCCAGAACTCCTCGAGCGAATCGCCGAATCCACTGCGGTTTTCTTTTCCGGTGGGGACCAACTCCGAATCACTTCGATTCTGGGAGCGACACCGGTTCTGGAAGCTCTCCGCCACCATTTCTTCGTCAACAAGCGGTTGGTCGCTGGGACCTCAGCGGGCGCGGCTGCCCTGACCAGTACCATCATCTACGACGGAGAGTCACCGGAGGCCCTGCGAAAGGGTGCCGTGATGATGACCGGTGGACTCGCACTGATCTCAAACACCGTGGTGGATACCCACTTCATGGCGCGGGGCCGGATGGGCCGTCTGATCCAGGTGGTAGCCAGCAACCCTCGTCTGGTGGGAATCGGCCTCGGCGAAGACACGGGCGCTCTGTTCACATGCGGCGAACGGTTCGTGGTGGTCGGGAGCGGTTTGGTGATCGTCGCAGACGGGTCGAGCATCGGCTTCACGAACGTGTTCGATGTCGAGCATATGGAAACGTTCTCCGTAGAAGACGTGCGAGTGCACGTCCTCAGTTCCGGTGCCGGCTACGACCTCGAAACACGCACCTTCCATCCGCCCCCCCCTCGGGAACCCGCCATTCGAACAGCAAGCGAAAACTCCAGCGAGGCTCAATGAGAATCCTGGAGCAGCGCGCCCTTCGCGGGCCCAACATGTGGTCCCGGTTTCCGACCGCGTACATGAGGATCGATCTGGAGGGCTTCGCCGACCGTCCGACGAACAGCTTTCCGGGCTTCACTGAACTCCTAATGGAGCTTCTGCCCTCACTCTACGAACATCGATGCGGGGTTGGGCGCGCGGGCGGATTCGAGAGCCGCATGATCGAGGGAACCTGGCTGGGGCACGTAATCGAGCACGTGGCCATTGAGCTCCAATGCCTGGCAGGGATGGAGGTCGGGTTCGGAAAGACGAGGGAAACC
>JBDHIF010000052.1:0-11855 GCA_039587535.1 Gemmatimonadota bacterium | reverse complement strand
CCTTACGCCCGGGCTTACGCGGGTCCGCGTAAGCCCCCTCCCACTGGATTCGCTGTGGGCCGCAGCGGCACACACCGCCACAGAACACACCGCGCAGGCGCGGGAAAGCGGGCGGAGTCTGGTACCTAGTCGACGGCTGCGCTGAGACTTATCTGAGACTTCGGACGATCTCACCATGGAAGGCAGAAGCCCCGCAGCCACCTAAGTGACTGCGGGGCCGAGCGTTCTACCTAGTCGGGGCGCCCGGATTCGAACCGGGGACCCCCTGCTCCCAAAGCAGGTGCGCTACCGGACTGCGCCACGCCCCGTACATATCTGTGCCACAATGATTTACGGCGTCACCTCTTTAGGCGGTGAACCGCAAACTGTGCCAGAAACTGTGCGAAAATTCGAAGGCACGCTAGGGCTGTGGCGTCTCACCTGCCTGTGAGGCAGCTACTGCCCCTCACTACTCGGTCGAAGAACGCCGATCAGCGTGGCGTGGTCGAGCTCCGCCAGCGGCCTGTAATTCGATCGCCGAGATGCAGCGGGAAGAACCTGTTGAACCTGAACGGCATCGCTGTCCAGTTGCCCGTGGTCAAGATCAACGCTGTGAAGGGAGACCCTGCTGCATGATGAACAGCCCACTATCACTCCTTCTGTCCGGGCCGCAAAACGAGGAATATACCGGGGCCATCCCCCGCGTACGGCTCCAAGCGCCCGCGCGCTGACCGGGTAGGGGCACTCGTTCACCATTTGACCGATGTGCGTGTGATCGGCACCGTTTCTCGCGAGCTGGCTGATCCGGCACCCGGCCGTTAGCGGCGGCGGCGCGCACCGGTCTCGCCCACGCCCTGACTACCCATGACGATCACCACCTCATGCTCCCGACCGTCGTCGAGAAGCGGGACCGCTGCGGCGTCCACGGGAGCCCCGTCGAACGTGGCCGACCGGACGCCACGCTGCTCCCGCTCGGGATTCTCTACCGAGATACGGTACAGGCTCCCCCCATGGCGCCAGTCGATCGAGTACTCGGGCCACATCGCTGGGATGCAGGGGTCCATGGTGAAGGTGTCTCCCCGACGCCGGAGTCCCAGCAGGCTTTCGATCGCGGCTTGATACATCCATCCGGCGGAGCCCGTATACCAGGTCCACCCCCCCCGCCCGACGTGGCTCGCGTGCGCGTAGACGTCGGCTGCGACGACATAGGGCTCTCCCTTGTACCGTTCTGCCCCTTCGGTGGTGCGCGCGTGGTTGATGGGGTTGATCATGTGGAACAACTCCATCGCCTCGTCTCCCAGACCCTGACGCGCCAGGGCGATCACAGTCCAGAGCGCCGCGTGCGTGTACTGGGCTCCATTCTCGCGAATGCCCGGCAGGTAACCCTTGATGTACCCGGGATCTTGGGGCGTGCGGTCGAACGGTGGCGCGAGGAGCAGGACCAGCTGCGCCTCACGACGGACGAGATGCGTGCGAACGGCGTCCATCGCACGGGCGGCACGCCTGGGATCGGCGGCCTCCGAGATGACGGCCCACGACTGCGTCAGAGAATCGAGTTTGCATTCGTCGCTCTGCACTGAGCCGAGGGGCGTCCCGTCGTCGTAGTACGCCCGGCGGTACCAGCCACCGTCCCAAGCCAACTCGAGCATTCCCGTGAGCCCGCGAGCCTGACTCCGGTACCGGTGCGCCAGGTCGAATCGGCGGCGAAGGTCACACAGTTCCGCCGTTTCGTTGAGGACGACCACGAGGAACCAACCGAGCCATACGCTCTCACCCTGTCCTCCCGCGCCGACGCGGTTCATGCCGTCATTCCAGTCTCCCGAGCCCATCAGGGGCAGGCCATGCGCCCCGTACTGCAGCGATCGCTCGATCGCGCGGCACATGTGCTCGAACAGCGGTGCGGTCTCCTGCGACACCGAGGGCAGGATATACACTTCCTGCTCCTCGTCCGTGAGGAGGGGCGCGTCGAGGAACGGGACGGGCTCGTCGAGCACGTCCGTGTCCCCCGTGTGACGGACGTAGGCGGCCACGGCGTACGGGAGCCACAAGAGGTCGTCGGAGCATCGTGTCCGTGTTCCGCGACCGGCGGGAGGGTGCCACCAGTGTTGCACGTCCCCCTCGACGAATTGACGTGACGCGGCGCGCAGCAAGTGGGCCCGGCACAAGTCCGGTCGTGTGAACAGAAGGGACAGCACGTCCTGGAGCTGATCACGGAAGCCGAACGCGCCGCCGGGTTGGGAAGGCCCGCTCCGGGCCCAGATGCGGCAGCTCAGTGACTGATAAAGCAGCCAGCGGTTTACGAGGAGATCGAACGAATCGTCCGGCGTCCGCACCTGGACCGCTCCGAGCGTCTCGTCCCAGAACCGCCCCACCCTCGCGAGCGACGCTTCGACCTCCTCGGTGGATGAATACTTCGCCGCGGCGCCGGACGCGCCATCGGCGCTGGACGCCTGTCCGAGCACGAACGCGATGCGGCGCGATTCTCCCGGGGGAATCTCCACGGTGAGCTGGAGCGCGGCGCACGGATCCAAGCCCGCGCCCGATCGGCCCTCGAGCTCTTCGCGCACCAGCGCGGCTGGCTCGGCCAACGTGCCGTTGCGCCCTATGAATTCGGTACGGTCACAGGTATGGGAGCGGGCGGGCTCGGTCGCGTGGAAGAAGGCCACCCGCCCACTGAACTCCTCGTTGTAGGTGTTGCGCGCGAGCAGAGCGTTCGTCGGCGGGTCGACGCCCGTGACCACGAACCGCTGCTCTTCCCTTCGGGGAGGGCCGAGACGCCACTCCGCGTAGCCGAAGACGCTGAGGCGGCGAGGCTCATCGGAGCGGTTGGTGAGCGTGAGCATGGACTGCTTGACCGGATCTTCCATGTCGACGAAGACGGCCAACTCCTGCTCCAGGCCGTGGGTGGCATGCTGATAGCGCGTCACGCCCGCCTCGTGGCGCACCACCCAGCGCCCGGAATCCCTGGTACGGGGGACCGGGCCAGGGGTTGCGCCCCACGTCGCACCGGAGATTTCGTCGCGAAGGTAGATCGCCTCGCCTGTCGGGTCCGCGATGGGATCGTTGGCATAGGGTGTCAGGCAGTTCTGGCGGCTGTTCTCCGACCAGGTGAAGGCAGCCCCCGAGTTGCTCACGATGGTCCCGACATCGGCATTCGCGAGCACGTTCGACCACGGGAGAGGCGTCTCGCGGTCTCCCTCGAGGACGACGACGTATTGCCGACCATCCTCCGTGAAGCCCCCGAACCCGTTCCGCATGATCAGGGGTGGCACCGGAACGGGTGTCCCTGCCCGACCGGGCGCTCGCCGCTGCGGCTTGGGTCGCGAGTCATGCTCCTCGTAGAGCCAGGGCGCGGGGCGGTTGAGTTGAGGGGACAGGCCACCCCACTCCCCACGCAAGACCACCCGCGCGACCGACGCCAGGAGATGCCGGTCTGAGTCCGCCATCCCTTCAGCGCGCATCAAGAAGATCCCGCCCGGACGGTCCCGGAGGCCGGCCCAGCGGGGTTCCTGCACGAGTGCAGTGAGGTGGTGCTGCACCTCGTCCGTGTAATCGGCCGGATGGTCGTTGACGATGACCACGTCGGCGCGGAGGTTCTTCACGCGCCAGTATTCCTGAGCCAAGAGGATCTGCCGGACGAGGGACAGCTCGTTCATCTCGGAGATGCACACCAGGACGATCGGCAGATCGCCCGATATGCCATGACCCCAGAGATGCGATTGTGCGAGCGTGTTTCTCGCGAGATCGTCGGCGCTGATGCACGAGGCGTCCGCGCCGAATACACGCGAGGCCACCCTTGAGAACAGCATGGCCTGATCGCCCGTGAGACCCAGGTGCTGGAGCGTGACGCTCGCATGCGTGGATGCCATCGAGAACGCACGTGCCGCTGCGTTCCCATCGCGGTACTTCGCCACCAGGTTCCGGGCCGCCCCGCGGCTCTCCGCAATGCCGGTCGCGAACGTCACGCTGGCGAACGCTCCGGGCTGGAGACGCACCCGGTCGCGTAGGGCGGCCACGGGGTCCAGCACCGCCCCGGTGGTGCCCGACAGCGGACGGCCGTCGAGCGCGACGGGATTGTACGTCGAATGTCCGCGACCCAGGAACTGGGCCCGATCGGTTTCCCATTCCACCGCACCTCCTGCACGGTTGTCGACGCCGAGGACGTGGAACGCCCAGACCCGTGTCTCGTCGGAGGCGCGTGGGCGACGGCTGAAGAGCAGGCCCGCGTTCTGAGCATCGTGCTCGGTCTCGATGAACAGCTTGCCGAATGCCGGATGCGCCGCATCGTCCTCGGCACGTCCCAGCACGATCTCCGCGTAGCTCGTCACCTCGATCTCGCGGGCCAGGTCTCCATGGTTCGCAATGGTGAGACGTCGCACCTCCACGTCGTCTTCGGGGGAAATCGCGATCTCGAGACGTGTCTCGAATTCGCCATCTCGGCGGCGGAACGTCGCCTTGTCGAGATCGAACGTGACCTCGTACTCGTCCGGATCCCTGCGCAAGGGTAGATACGTCGGCGACCACACCTCGCCGGACCACGGGTCACGCAGATAGATGGAGTGGGCGGCCGCGTCACAGGTTCGGTCCTCCCGGTGCCGCGTGACTGAGAGGCCGCGCCATGTGCTGTAACCCCCGCCGGCGTGCGTCACCGCGGTGGTGTACCGTCCGTTCGAAAAGAAATGAGTGTGCGGGCTCGCCGTGTGGGGGGATCGGAAGCGCCGTGAGGCCAGGGTCGGAGCCGCCGGGGTCGCCGTCATGCCTTCGGCGGGCCGAGGCTCGGAAACGATCGCTTCGCGCGGGACGCGCTCCTGAAGGAGCAGCTCGGTCGCCTGAACGCGTGGATCCATGTGGAAGCGGTTCACGAACACGTCGTCCCGAATGACGTTGGCGAGTGCGACCATGGACATGCCCTGATGATGACTGAAATACGCCCTCACCACCTCCGCCGAGCTGTTTGTCCCTGTCGGTCGGGAGTTGCCGTACTCGATCGATTCGTAGTAACCGAATCGTCCTTCGGCCCCTTCTCGTGTGAGGCGCTCCAGGTTGGCCACCGCCGCTCCAGGATCCACGAGGCTCGCCAGGGCCGTCGCGTAAGGGGCGACGACCAGGTCTTCGTCGAGCCCGCGGGAGAGGCCGAGGCTGGGTACGCCGAACGCCTTGTATTGGTAGGTGCCGGCACGGTCGGTCAGGGGGTAGGCCGATTCCGAGATGCCCCAGGGAATCCTTCGTTGGTGCCCATAATCGATCTGACGCACCGTGCTTGCGCGGCAGCTTTGGTCTAGAAGGGTCCCCGGGAACGAACGCATCACGAGCAGCGGCATCAGATACTCGAACATGGTGCCCCCCCACGACATCAGAGTGGCTCGGCCCCCGATGTTCGTCACCATGCGGCCCAGGTGGAACCAGTGGTGCTGGGGGACGTCGCCCTTGGCGATCGCGACGAAACTGGCGAGGCGCGCCTCGGAAGCCAGCAAGTCGTAGAACACACCGTCCGGACCGCCTGGGCCGGTCGAGTCGGGGAGCCGGTAACCGATCGTGAAGAGGCGTCGCCGGCGGTCGTACAGGAAGCCGAACTGCATCTGGCTTGCCAGCTGTGCCATGCGTTGGGACAGCGACGCGAGCATCAAGGGATGCTCGTCTGCGCCTGCCTCATCGGGGCTCGCCCCGTCGATCGCTTCCACGACCGCCCGAACCCAGAAGGCGAGATCGCTCGTGGGATCCACGTCGATCTCGGTCGACAGCCGACGCCCGATGGTGGTCAGCTCGTCCAACGAACCGGCTTGCATCCTCAGGTGAGCGGCGGAGACCGCTTCCCGCGCGAGCCGGGATGCCTGGGCTGCCTGCCCCAGAGGCGGAGTCTCGATCGCCAGGGCCTGCGCTACGGCGTACAGCACCTCCGCGGTGTCGAGTACGCCTTCGAGGCGTCGCGTTTCCGTCTGCGGTTGCTTCGAGAGCTGTAGCAACCCCTGCGCCAATGTTATGAGCGCTCCGGCCAGGTTGCCGCTGTCGACCGTCGATACGTAACGCGGCGAAAGGGGTGCCAGGGTTTCGGTGTCGTACCAGTTCAGGAAGTGCCCCCGATAGCGCTCCAGCCCCTCGACAGTGGTGAACGTGCGGTCGAGGCGCTCGATGAGGGATCCAGTTGAGATGTACCCGAGATCGTGCGCGGCCAGGGTGGAGAGCAGGCCCATGGCGATGTTGGTGGGCGACGTCCGGGTCGCGAGTTGCGGCTCCGGGGAGGCCCCGAGCGTCGCCTCCTGATAGTTGTCCGGCGGCAGCCAGGCGCTTTCGGCCGTGACGAACGTCTCGAAGTAACGCCATGTGGTTCGCGCGGTACGTCGTAGCACCATACGCTCGGCCGCGGTGAGCGGGCGCTCGCGCGGTCCCACCGGGATGCTCAGCCAGTACGCCACCGCGGGGGCCCAAAGCCACAGGAGGAGGAACGGCGCCGCGGACGGCAGAGCGCCCGGCTGGACGAACGCCAGGAGGAGGCCTCCGCCGGTCGCCGTAAGCGGGCTGACTTTCATCTGGGTGACCGCACGCCACAGTCCCTTTCGGCCGATCAGTGTCCCCGAACGGGCGGCGGTGGCCTCGAACGTCTCCCACTCGAGCAGTCGCCTTCGTGTGACTAGCCGGAGGAGGGTCACGCCGATGGCGTGCACGGTCTTCCACGCATTGTAGACGAGGAAGGTGACTCCCAGGAGTATCTGCGCCACGGCGGTGGCTGTGTCTTTTCGCCAATTGCGCCAGAAGACCGGGAATGACTGCGAACGCCGCGGGCCAATGAGCAGGCGGCCCAGGATGGGCAGAAGCTGAGACGCGACGACCGTGATGACAGCGCCCATCCAGTACCAGCGTGGTCCGGGGAGCACAGTCCAGGCGGCGAGGAGCAGCGAGAGGAGCGTGGGCGTCACGAGGCTACGACGAAGATTGTCCAGGATCTTCCACCGCCCGATGAGCGGCAGAGGATTGCGCTTCAGGCCCCGTCGCGACGGAACGAACGGAAAGAGCCACGCCAAGATCTGCCAGTCGCCCCGTGTCCACCGGTGCTGACGGCTGGCGTGCGCCAGGACGCTCGAAGGGTACTCGTCTACGAGCTCGACATCCGATACGAGCGCGACGCGAGCGTGGAGCCCCTCGAACAGGTCGTGGGAGAGCAGCGTGTTCTCGGGAACCGTGTCCTCGAGGGACGCCATGAAGGCGTCCACGTCGTAGAGCCCTTTTCCCGTGAAGATCCCCTCGTTGAACAGGTCCTGATACGTATCGGACACGGCGGTTGTGTAGGGATCTACGCCCGTGTGGCCCGCGTAGAGCCGCGCGAACAGCGATCCCGCTGCGCTGGCGAAGGTCACGCTGACCCGAGGCTGCAGGATCCCATACCCATCCGTGACCCTGCCCACCTCCGGATCGAACTCCGGGCGATTGAGCGGATGGGAGATGATGCCGATCAGCTCCTTCGCGGCGTCACGGGGAAGCCGCGTGTCGCTGTCCAGAGTGATGCAGTACCGGACCTTCGGGAGAATCTCGAGATCGCCGACGTGGACCTCGAAGCTCGTATCCCTCGCACCGCGGAGAAGCCGGTTGAACTCCTCGATCTTCCCGCGCTTCCGCTCCCAACCCATCCAGAGTCTTTCTTGTTCGTTCCAGAGGCGCTTGCGATGGAAGAGGAAGAACCGGTCGCGGCGACCCGGCGAGTGCTTCTCGTTCAGGGCTTCGATGCCCGCTCGCGCAGCCGCCAAGATCTTCGCATCGCTCTCGAGGGTTTCGGTTGGAGCGTCCCGACAATCGCTGAGCAGCGCGAAGTGGATCCGTTCGTCGACGTTCCCGAGCGCCTGGACTTCGAGATGCGCGATGAGGTCCGCCACGCCTTCCACGCTGCCGAACATCGTGGGAACGATCACCATGGTCCGGTCGTCGTCCGGCACCGTCGTCAGCTCGAGGCGCGGGAGGCGCCTGGGGGGAATCAGGTTGCTGATGACCCGCTGCAAGAGCTGGATGATCAGCTCACTGGCCGGCACCATGGCGAGCAGAGCGATGGCGACCAACAAACCACCCCGCCAGCCATTCCCGTAGGCGACGGCGACCGCCACCGCGACGAGGCTTGCGGTGCCCAGCGCGATCGTGCCGAGGTAACCTGGCGTCGCGTAATGGAAGAACCATCGACGAACCCTCACCAGGAACGGGGGCCGCCAGCCGATGCCCTCCTCGAATGTCCTCCGGCCCCGGCCAATGAGATAGTACCCGACGTGGGCCCCACGTTCGTCGGGCGACCGTTCCGCCATCTGGCGCGCGCGCTCCACTCCCTTCAGTGCGAGCCGCAGCTGTGCGTCGCCGGTCGGCTCGGCGAGCTCCTCGACGGCCTTGCGGTAGCGGTCCCGGCTCCGGAAGTCCATGCCTTCGTAGACGCCCGCAGGGTCGCGCTGGAGGACCTGCTCCACCAGGCTCACGGTCTCGAAGAACTCCGTCCAGTCGAAGGTCGAGATGGAGCGTAAGCTGCCCACCAGGCCCGACATGAAGGCCTGCTCCGTGGCTTCATGGCGGCCCTCCGAACGGATCGCGTCCGCAAGACTCTGACCCCTCGCGTCCAACGTCGCGTCCAATTTCTTGCGTAAGATACCCGCAGCGAGTCCTTGCTCTCGCGTATGCCGCAGGAGTCGGATCACGAACGACGGATGTAGCTCCTCGGGCCACCGGTGGCGCTCGGCAGCGATGGCGGGGGACGCGGCGATGCGATCTGCCTCGAGGCGGGCGGCGCGATCCGCTGCGAGGATATCGGCACGGGCCCTGAGGTAGTCGAGTAGTGCCAGTTTGAGCGCACTCGGCCAGGCCCAGAGCTCCCCGATGGTCAGGGGTGTGACCGATTGGAAGGCGCTGATGAAACGGTGGAGTCGCTGCGCGTCGAGGCGGCCGGCGCTGTGTCCGATGAGCTCTTGAGCCATCGCGTAGATACGCGGAAATCCGGCAAACTCGTCCGCGGCGATGGACGGGAGCCGGCGATAGAACGCGGGTGGAAGATCGTGCCGGATATCGCGGGCCGCAGCGGAGATCGCATGGAAGTTGTCGAGCAACCACTCGGCCGCGGGGGACGAAGGCTCACCCCGCCGGGCGTCGTCCGTAAGGTCGACGTAGACGCGCCGTAGCACGCGCATATGACCGTCGAGGCGGTCGAGGTGGGGCTTTCCGCGGACTCTGACACGCCGGCCAACGGTGAGCAATGCGGCAAGACTGCGGGCGTGCTCCTCCAGCGGCTCGACGCCCAGCAACTCCAGGCTCATGTCTGGTCCGCGGGCGTACACCTAGAAGCGGCGCACTCCGGATCGCACGTCAGGCGTCACGTGAGGCGGGGTCGTTGTCGTCCAACGACCCTCCCGTGATGAGGGATCATGCACGCGTCATCAGCCGTGCCATGAACGTTAACACGGTCGTCAACCGAGGCCTACGGGGAGGATATGGGCGACTGTGCCAGAAACTGCGCCGTTACCCACCGACGCCCACCAGCGCAACGGACGCAGAAACCACCGGTTTCCAGCGCTCACCGGCGCCCACCAACGCCAGAAAATCGATCCCAAAGCAGGTGCGCTACCGGACTGCGCCACGCCCCGTAAAATTTTGGCCCTCATAGTGTTACGGCACATCGCCAACCTGCCGCCTGCCGTAAACTGTGCCAGAAACTGTGCGAAATCACCCATGCACGCTAGGGCGGCGACTCTTCACCTGCCGGTGAGGCAGGCCATACCCGCAACCGCACGCGGACCCGTTCTTCCGGGACAGTGGCGATACGTACGACGGCGTCAAGCTACCTTCGCGCTGGCCCTGCCTGTGGATGCTCTGATAGAAAGCTGATGCTCGATGCGGTAGCGGCCCCCAGGGCTGCGTACAAGCGAGTCGCGGTATCCGGCATCAGTTGGGCACCAATCGCTTCAACTCCTCGAAGAAGTTAAGGACCAGGATGACCTCGTCGGCGACTCCCCCGACGTCGCGGGCCATCAAGAACCACTCGCCGTCCGCGCTGACGTCGTAGGAGTTGTTTCCCGCATTGACCAGCAGGGAAGTCGGTGGCATGTCGAACAGTGCCTGCCGACCCGTGACGCGACCCGAGGCCACATCGAGCCGCGCGGCCATCATCTGCTTCGGTGCGCCGCCGCTGACGAAGTACAACTCATGCCCGTCCTTCGCCCAAACGGGCTGGAATCCTCCGTCGGTGGAGACGCGCACCCGGGTCGAGTCGACGTTGGGATACGAGCGCACATAGACTTCGGGGCGCCCCGTCTCATTGGACGTGTACGCGAGCCACGCGCCGTCGGGAGAGAGAGCCGGATCCTGCTCGTCGTACTCGGGGCTCGCCATGAGAGGGACGGCGATGCTGTCGAGGCCCGGACGGAACGCGAGGATGTCACGTGGACCTCCACCCTCCTGTTCCGGGGCACTCGTACGGACCACCAACCATGTGCCATCGGGACTCCAAGACCCCTGATTGAAGCTCCGCCCGTCATCGAGCAATAGCAGGGGCTGGCCGGTCCCATCGGCCCGCTTGGAATACACTCTCACACCCGCAGCCGTCGTGCCCGAGAAGTAGGTGACGGTCTCTCCGTCGGGTGCCCAAAGCGGTCTGTAATCCACGGCCTCGTCGAAGGTGATCCGCTCCTCGGGACCGTCGGATAGGGTCTTGATCCACACGTCGCCGTTCCCGTCGACCTGGCGGTTGAACACGACCCGAGTCCCGTCCAGGGAGAGCCGCAAGCTGTAACCATTCGCTGGGATTTCGAAGGCGTAGCCCGGGGCGGCAGGTGTTACCACACCAGTGCGGGACACCCGGACGAACTCATAGTGGGGAGACCCACCGCGTAAGTACAGCAGCGTCCCGTTTCGGGACACGGTGTAGACCACGTTGCCATCGATGGGTGCCCGGGCGACGCCCTGAAGGACCGGCACGGCTGTCCTGGTCAACTCGGTACGCCTCGCATCGAACGGAGCCGCCATGAGCGCTCCGTCGGACGTGCCGAAGAGCAAGTAGCCTGACGGCAGGTAGCGCGGGTTGCTTCCCGTTGTGACCCTCTTCCGCTCGCCGGTCCCGAGATCCAACGACCAAATCTCTGTCTCGGGCAATCTCCACACTGTAAAGAGAAGAGCTTTGCCCCCCGGCAGGGGCTGAGTCAGGCCGTGGTAGCTTTCCCCCTCCGCCAACTGGGTGACAGCTTCGGCCTCACCGCCCGTCTGGCGCACCCGTTCGATGACGGTGGAACCCGTCACGTAGATCCAACCGTCGTCCGACCAGGCCGCACCGTACGTGCCCTCGGCGAGCGTGCGGCCTGGGCCGCCGGCCAGCGACACCACGCGGAGGGGCCCGGGATCGCCCATCGAGAAGGCGACCTCCTGTCCGTCGGGGGAGACCGCGAGTTGGGTTGCTCCCAGCCTCGTGCTCACGCCCTCGGTCCCTTCAATCGGCCTGGCGTCGAGAGCGTTCCAATCCCGGATCCAGAGCTGGCTGCCCGACCCTCCGCTGCCGGGTCCCACGTAGACGACCGCCGAACCGTCGGGGGTCGTCTCCCAAAGACCGATGGGCGCCTGCCCCTCGCGGAACGGGGACTCGAAGCGCGCCACGAGGGGCGGTGGCTCGGGTCGCAGAAGCGACCAACCCGCTACCAGCGCGAGGGCTGCGGCCACCCCCGTCATGGCCTGCGCGACGAGCTTCCACCGACCCGCTGCCGCGGAATCGGCCACAGCCGATCCCACCGCCACCCCGTGCCGGAACCCACCGTCGCCCAGCGCCTTGGCGAAGTCCGCCGCGCTGGCGAACCGGTCCGCCGGCACCTTCTCCAGCGCCTTGGCGATCGTCGCCTCCACGTTCAGCGGCACAGACCTCCGCTGCTTCGAGA